>NZ_CP169368.1:1589173-1907008 GCF_042485795.1 Lonepinella sp. MS14435 | reverse complement strand
GACTAGAACAAAATAAGGAAAAACTATGGTTCAATTCAACGCTATCATAGCAATTCTAGGTATTATCGCCACGATTTATTTACTCATTAAAAAATACGAAACTCGCACCGTATTAATCGGGGTGGGGTTAGTTATGGCAATTATTACCTTAAAACCCATGGAAGCCTTAGATGCGTTTGCCAAATCCATGACATCAGGTGGCTTGATTATGGCGATCTGTTCAAGTATGGGGTTTGCTTATGTGATGAAATTTACTCAATGCGATAGCCATTTAGTGCATTTACTCACGAAACCTTTAAGCGGTTTAAAATTCTTTTTAATTCCGATTGCAACGATTATTACGTTCTTTATTAATATCGCCATTCCATCCGCCGCAGGTTGTGCAGCTGCTGTGGGGGCAACATTAATTCCAGTGTTAAAAAGTGCAGGCGTAAGACCAGCCACTGCTGGGGCAGCGATTTTGGCAGGGACATTCGGTTCAATGATGAGTCCTGGGTCTTCCCATACTGCAATGATTAGTGAAATGTCAGGATTGACGATTACTGAAGTCAACCTTTCCCACGCACCTTATACCATGATTGCTGGGGCGATTGGTGCTTTAGTGTTGACGATTTTAGCCATTGTGTTTAAAGATTACGGTGAGCAACATCGTCAAGCCTATATTCAAGAAAATCAAGAAACAGAATCACATTTTGAGAAAGTTAATCCATTGTATGCCCTTGCTCCGTTAGTTCCCTTAGTCATTTTGGTGATTGGTGGTACATCATTACAACAGGTGTCTGGTTTAGAGTGGACCAAAATGGGCGTGCCGCAAGCGATGTTGATCGGAGCAATTTATGCCATTGTGGTGACACGTATTTCGCCAGTAAAAATCACCGAAGAATTTTTTAATGGTATGGGTAATTCTTATGCCAATGTGCTAGGTATTATCATTGCTGCCAGTGTATTTGTTTCTGGTTTAAAAGCCACTGCTGCAGTAGATTCCGCCATTGAATTTTTAAAACATTCCAATGAATTTGTGCGTTGGGGAGCGACTATTGGTCCATTCTTAATGGGTGTAGTAACAGGCTCAGGCGATGCCGCTGCGATTGCCTTTAATACCGCAGTGACATCGCATGCCGTGGAGCTAGGTTACACTCACGTTAATTTAGGTATGGCAGCCGCCATTGCTGGAGCGATTGGTCGAACTGCTTCACCGATTGCAGGCGTAACCATTGTTTGTGCGGGATTAGCGATGGTTAGCCCTGTGGAAATGGTGAAACGTACCGCCCCAGGTATGATTTTAGCGACCTTATTTTTAGCGTTGTTTATGTTGTAAATCTGAACCAAAATACACCGCACTTGCGTGATTTTAGCCAAAAGTGCGGTGTTTTTTTACTCTTTTTTCAGGTTATGGTTATTGAGCCATATTTTGCACAGATTTCAAAAAGCCTTTTGCCGTAGCATAAATATCCGTTTTACCTTGAGCCTTTAAAATCAGATCAGACATTTCACGAAATGCCCCTTTGCCACCACCTAGGGTGAGTACATAATCGGCATTTTCTTTTACATAATCAGCTGAATCAGCGACCGCAAAAGATAAACCACAGACTTCAAAAGCGGGTAGATCTACGCTGTCATCTCCAATATAAGCGGTTTGTTCAGGGCTAACATTGGCTTGTCGCATTAATTCAAAGCAGGCGGTTTCTTTTTCTAATTTACCTAGAATAGACAATGTAATGCCAAGATCTGCCATACGCTTTTGTAAAATCGGAGAAGAACGTCCAGATAATACGGCTACTTGAATCCCTTGTTCTATCAACATACGAATGCCTAAACCATCACGCACATGGAAACTTTTAATGGCTTCGCCGTTAGCATCATAATGTAATAATCCATCCGTGAGTACACCATCAATATCTGTGATCACTAATTTGATTTTTTGTAATTTATCTAGCATGTTTAACCCTGTTTTAACTTGAAAATTCCACTAAGCCAACGACTTCATTTTGATCATTAACAACCACCAAGGAGTGAATTTTTTTCTCTTTCATAAAGGTTTCGGCAGTTGTTAAGAATTCATCTTGATGAATAGTTTTCGGATTTCTGGTCATTAAATCTTGAGCGGTTTTACTTAGGGTGGCTACACCATTAGAGGTTAATGCACGGCGAATATCGCCATCCGTAATAATGCCTTGTAATCTATTATTATCCATGACCAAAGCAACCCCCATTCGACCTTCGTTCATAATGGTCAAACAATCGGTAAAGCTGGTCGATAGTAGGGTAATCGGTAAGCGAGTTTGCATTTGATCTTTCACGCGGCAAAGTAAACGGCGACCTAATGAACCACCGGGATGGAATTTGGCAAAATCTATAGGTTTAAAATCACGAGCATAGATTAATGCAACTGTTAGTGCATCCCCTAAAGCTAAAGTGACTAAAGCCGAAGTTGTTGGAGCAAGGTTATTCGGGCAGGCTTCACGTTCAATGGTAATGTCTAATACATAATCAGCGTGTTTGCCTAAGGTTGAATCTTTGTTACTGGTCAATGCAATGATTTTATTACCGAAATTTTTTAAACTGGGAATGAGTTTATTGACTTCGTCACTTTCACCGCTATAAGAAATAAGAATCACCACATCAAGGGGCTTTAACATACCTAAGTCACCATGAAAGGCTTCGGTTGGGTGTAAAAAAAAGCTCGGTGTACCTGTTGAGGCGAAACTGGCGACAATTTTTTGCCCAATAAGTCCAGATTTACCTACGCCACTAATGGCAATACGACCTTTACATTTTAGAATTAATTCCACCACATCATTAAAGGTGTTATCAAGAGTTCGACTTAATTTATCTAACGCCTGCTCCGCCATACTAATGGTTTCACGAGCATAATGTAGATGATCCATTCGTTATATCCTCAAAAGTGCGGTGAAAAAAGACATCGTTTTTATCACCTGAAAGAATGTTTCCATTTTAACGCAAGTTTTAATTTCTCTCTAGGAAAAATTCCGTTATACTGCACCCTGAGTTGATCAGACAATCGCTGGTTTATTGAAGCCCTAAAGTGTTCGTAAGAACGATCTAGTGGGACAAATAGACGAGAGGAAAGTCCGAGCTACACAGGGCAGAGTGCTAGGTAACGCCTAGGGGGAGCGATCCCACGACCAGTGCAACAGAGAGCAGACCGCCCCTCACCTAGTAACTTAGGTGAGGGGTAAGGGTGAAAGGGTGCGGTAAGAGCGCACCGCGTAATTGGCAACAATTTACGGCAAGGTAAACTCCACTCGTAGCAAGACCAAATAGGAACTCAATGGGTTGCCCGCTCAGAGTTCGGGTAGGTTGCTTGAGCGTGCGTGCGAACGTACGCCTAGAGGAATGATTGTCCACGACAGAACTCGGCTTATCGATCAACTCAAGTTATTTTGGCAAAGCCCCCATTTCCCCTGTTGTTTTATTTGGGTTGGGGTGATTGGGGCATAATGTTTTTTATACTAAATTGTTTGAATTTTGCCCCCCTTCCCCCTTCCCCCTTCCCCCTTCGGGGACTTCCCCCCGCAAGCAGGGGGAAGAAAGGGAATATTTTGCTCCCTCTCGTTTGTGAGGGATTTTGCTCCCCCTGCTTGCGGGGGGAGCTGTCCGAAGGACTGAGGGGGGGCAAAATTACCCCACTGTTTTCACCTTTATCAAACACACCGCCCCAATCGCAATCATCAGAAACGACACATAAAACACCGTACTATAATGCCAAAATTGAGCTAACCAACCTGCGATCGGACCAGCTACCACCCAGCTTAATTTAGCAGCATTGCTGAATAACGTGGTTGCAGCCCCTGCTTGACGTGGCATTAAATCTTGAAAATACACCATACCTAGCGTAGCAATAGTGCCTATAAATATGGCATTAAAAAATTGTAGTAAGACTAATTGCCATGTATTTTGGAAAAGTAACAAGCCAAGATAAAATAACAATCCAGCACCAAGTGCGGTGAAAATTAAGGATTTTTTACTGAAGTATTTGGTTAAATATCCCCCAAGTAACATAATTGGGATTTCCAATCCTGCCGCCGTTCCCATTAACGTTCCTGCTAATTCTGCTGATAAATGCAATTCGTGAATTACATATAATGGCATATTAATTAAATACATACCGTTACAGTTAAAAATCATAAAGACAGTGACAAATAGATAAATAACGCTTTTACGGTTATTAACAGGGGTTTGTAATAGAGTATTTTGCTCCGTTTTTTTATGAGGCACTTTTGGCAATAATGTAATGGCAATTATTCCACAAAATAAAAAGGCTAATGCTGCAATAGAATACATCCAATCAAAGCCCCAATTTAATGCAATGCTAAAGGAAAGTGGCGGTCCGACAATCCATGCGAGTGAAATTTGGGTTCGCATAATGGTGGAAAACATCACGGTTTCTTTGCCCGTGCTATCTGCATATTCACGAGCTAAGGCAAAAGATTGTGGATTGGCGGAGGATCCCAAACCGAGTAGGGTAGTGCCAAACAATACCAACCAAAGATAATCACGACTAAAAGCAAATACTAAACAACCGCCAATAGCCAACATACAGCAAAACAGCATTACTTTACGGCGGTCGTCCATTTTATCCGAATATTTTGCCAGTATTTGGCTTAATCCAATCCCAATAATGGCATTGATGGCGTAAAAATAGCCGACCATCGCAGGCGAAACCTGAATTTCTTGCGACAAAAACAGGCTCAATGTCGGCAATTGGAAAGAGGAAGCAATACCTGTCAAAAAGGCAATTAGTAAAAATGCAAATGCCACCAAATTGGCAGGTTTTTCAATGTGAGTGGTTGGGGTGAGCATAAAGATCTCTGAAAAAAGAAAAAGTGCAGTAGATTTTACCGCACTTGGGGGACTTTTATAAGATTATTTTACCGTTTTTGTTTCCACACCGCCAAACAAGACACTGCACCATTAAACCCTAAACAAATACCCGTGCTGATACCGATAAACAGGATAAAATGTTGATTATCCATTAATGGGTGTTGAATGGTTCTTACCACGGTTTCAAAGTAGCGAGAAAGGAAAATAAACAGATAGATGATTAAAGGGAGAACGCTACCTTGTTGTTGCCATTTGCCTTGGGCGATTGGTGTGATGGTTTGCCATTGCTTGCTGAGTTGTGCCAAAATTACCCCAATAATCAATCCACTAAGAAAGGCAAGGGTTGCAAGTTCATAATGGTGATTTCGACTGATATTGATGATAATTAAGGGAAAAAAGATAATGAGGGCAATAAATAATTGAAAGGTTCTAATTTGTCGTGGTCGAAGTTGGCGTAAGCCGAGTAAGGTGAGTATCACAAGAATGAGCCACGCCCAAATTGGGGTATGTTTGATAATTTCCATCATAATTTTCCTTTTGTTGAATGGAAAATGGATAAATTATTTTATGCCTGTTTTTAGACGTAATGCAATATCTATTGGGATAAAAATTCTGACAAAATCCCCCGCACTTGCGTACGGGGTTAATGATAGTGGCGATGCTCCGCATCTAAAGGAACAGCCACGGAGTGGCGTAACTATGTCTAACCCTGTACGCTAGTGCAGGGTAATTGAAGTAGAGGGAAATAAAGAGCAAAATCCCCCGTACTTGCGTACGGGGTTAATGATAGTGGCGATACTCCACATCTTATTTGGATAGCACTATTTGCCTAAATTATCAAAAAACTTCTTCACACTGTCAAAGAAACTGGAATGTTTTGGGCGTTGGGTTGTGTGTCCGTCTAGGCTTTCTTCTAATTTACGCAACAATTCTTTTTGTTCTTCATTGAGTGAAACAGGGGTTTCAATAATGATTTTGCAGATTAAATCGCCTGCGTAACCGCTTCGCATTGCTTTAATACCTTTGCCACGCATGCGGAACATTTTGCCTGTTTGGGTGCCTTCTGGGATTTTTAATTTCGCCCGACCTTCAAGAGTTGGGACTTCAATTTCACCACCCAATGCAGCTTGAGTAAAGCTAATTGGTACTTCACAATATAAATTGTTGCCGTCACGTTCAAAAATCGGGTGATCTTGTACATGAATAACCACATAAAGGTCGCCTGCTGGAGCTCCATGTTCACCTGCTGCCCCTTTACCTGCCAAGCGTAATTGATTGCCAGTGTCCACCCCAGCAGGGATTTTAACAGAAAGACTTTCAGTTTTATGTACCCGACCATCACCATGACATTTTTTACAAGGTTTTTCAATTTTCTTACCTGTACCATGACAATGTGGGCAAGCGGTTTCAGTCACAAAGAAACCTTGTTGACGGCGAACCCGACCTTGTCCGTGACAGGTTGGACAGGTTTCCACTTTAGAACCTTTTTCTGCACCCGTGCCATCACATTGCTCACAATGTACAAGAGTACGAATTTGAATATCTTTGGTGATACCTCGAACCGCTTCTTCAAGGGTAATCTCAATGTCGTAGCGTAAATCGTCACCACGTACTACACGTTGACGACTTGCACCACCGCCAAACATTTCGCTGAAAATATCTTCAAATCCACCGAAACCACCAAAGCCTCCGCTAAATCCGCCAGCACCGCCACCAAATCCACCTTGTTCAAAGGCGGCGTGACCGTATTGATCGTAAGCCGCTCGTTTTTCTTTGTCGTTTAAGATCTCGTAGGCTTCGTTGATCTCTTTAAATTTTTCTTCGCTGTCTTTATCACCCTTGGTTCTATCTGGGTGATATTTCATCGCTAGGCGTTTATAGGCGCGTTTGATTTCTTTGTCATCCGCCCCTTTTTGAATACCTAGTACTTCGTAATAATCTCGTTTTGCCATAATTTTTTGCTCAGTTAATCAGTAAATTTAATTTTATGCACCCATTGGGCAATCACTGGTTGTAAAAACCAAATAGTTGGGAATGCGACACAGAAAGCGGTAAACCAGTTTTTACCCCAAATCAATAAAAAGTCAGGTGTAATACCGATATTCACGATGGTCATTCCAAGTGAAATAAAACAAGAATAAATGAATACTGACACCGTGACCATAATGGGGCGAAACCATCTTCTTTTAATTGCCATTTTACTCACTCGTGATATTTTCGGTTAAAGAGAATCTTTGTTTGTTTAAAATCTCATCAATTTTTGTTCGTTCTAATCCTGTTGCAATGAGGGTTTGCTCTAAGGTTTGCAATTGTTTTTCAAAATTAAGACGGGCTTGATGAACGTTATATGCGATAAAATCCGCATTTAAATCGCTTTCAATGCGATAAAATTTAATATTAGAAACGCAGGGATAAAACCATTTGAATTTTGCCGTTAATTCCTGAATAGCAAGGGTGCCGTGTGCTTCACTGATGTTTTCTTGTCCGAGATAAACACTGCCTTGTAAATTATCAAAACCGTGTTTTTCCAGTACATTCCGAATATCATAATACGCATTATTTGCACTCTTGCTATGGTAATTTTCTTTTAAGCAATTTGTATCCATATCGAAAGTGATTAAATATCTACTCATTGTTCACCCTGTGTTTAATAGCCGAAAAGGGCGTAAACCTACGCCCTTAATTAATGGATAATAAATCTTATTTATTATCTTTCACTTCTTCAAACTCTGCATCCACTACATCATCTTGTGGTTTTCCGCTTTGAGCTTGTTGAGCGTCTGGTTGTGGTTGTGCCGCTTGCATTAATTTTTCAGAGACCTGAATTAACGCTTGCAATTTCGCATCAATTTCCGCTTTGTCTTCGCCTTTCGCTGCGGTTTCCAATTCACCTAAGGCTTTTTCAATTGGTGCTTTATCATCCGCAGAAAGTTTGTCGCCTACTTCGCTTAATTGTTTGCGAGTCGAGTGAACAATGGCATCCGCTTGGTTGCGAGCTTGCACTAATTCTTCAAATTTACGGTCGGCTTCGGCGTTGGCTTCCGCATCACGTACCATTTGTTGAATTTCTTCATCACTTAAGCCTGAAGACGCTTTAATGGTGATTTGTTGCTCTTTACCTGTGCCTTTATCTTTGGCTGACACGTGGATAATACCGTCGGCGTCAATATCGAAAGTCACTTCAATTTGTGGCATACCGCGTGGTGCTGGGTTAATGCCTTCAAGGTTGAATTGACCCAAAGATTTATTGGCTGATGCTTGTTTACGTTCACCTTGTAACACGTGGATGGTTACCGCACTTTGGTTATCTTCCGCCGTTGAGAACACTTGTGATTTTTTAGTTGGAATCGTAGTGTTTTTCTCAATTAGGGTAGTCATTACACCGCCCATGGTTTCGATACCTAATGATAATGGGGTAACGTCTAATAATAACACATCAGTCACATTACCAGATAACACACCACCTTGTACCGCTGCACCCACTGCAACAGCTTCATCTGGGTTCACGTCTTTGCGTGGTTCTTTACCAAAGAATTCTGCTACTTTTTGTTGCACTAATGGCATACGAGTTTGACCGCCCACAAGAAGTACATCATCAATTTGTGAAATACTCAAGCCCGCATCATTTAACGCTACTTTTACAGGTTCAATGGAACGAGCGACTAAATCTTCTACTAATGCTTCTAATTTTGCACGAGTTAATTTAATGTTTAAGTGTTTTGGACCTGTCGCATCAGCTGTGATATAAGGTAAATTCACATCTGTTTGTTGAGCAGAAGAAAGTTCAATTTTGGCTTTTTCGCCTGCTTCTTTTAAACGTTGCATCGCTAATGGATCGTTGCGTAAATCGACACCTTGTTCTTTTTTGAACTCATCTACCAAGTAATTGATTACACGGTTATCAAAGTCTTCACCACCTAAGTGAGTATCACCATTGGTTGCTAATACTTCAAAGGTTTTTTCGCCACCGACTTCATCAATTTCGATGATAGACAAGTCGAATGTACCACCACCCAAGTCATACACCGCAATGGTTTGGTTGCCTTTGCCTTTGTCTAAGCCGTAAGCTAATGCGGCAGCGGTTGGTTCATTGATAATACGTTTAACATCAAGACCAGCGATACGACCTGCATCTTTAGTCGCTTGACGTTGAGCATCGTTAAAGTAAGCTGGTACAGTGATAACTGCTTCTGTTACCGTTTCGCCCAAGAAATCTTCGGCAGTTTTTTTCATTTTTTTCAACACTTCGGCTGAAATTTGTGGTGGTGCTAATTTATCGCCTTTCACATCTACCCACGCATCACCATTATCTGCTCTCACAATGCTGAACGGCATAATGTTCACATCACGTTGTACTTCTTGGTCTTCAAAACGGCGACCGATTAAACGTTTGATAGCGAATAAGGTATTTTTTGGATTGGTTACAGCTTGACGTTTTGCTGGTTGTCCCACTAAAGTTTCATTGTCATTAGTATAAGCAATAATTGACGGCGTTGTGCGATCACCTTCCGCATTCTCAATGACACGTGGTTTGTCGCCATCCATGATTGCTACACAAGAGTTAGTTGTACCTAAGTCAATACCGATAATTTTTCCCATAATTTGTTTTCTCCTAGTTTGAATTGGTTTTCGCAATGCCTTTAATTTATCTAGGCTTGCTTGCTTGTTACTTAAAATGTGGTTGGCTTTTGTTTTTTCAAGGGCAATTTTAAAAAATTTCTGAAATTTTAAAATCGTAGTACAAAATCACATTTTTTGTCGTATCGATAAAGTAAGGTTGATTTAATTGATTTCAAGAGAGCAATGAAAAAAATCCCTAAAATTCACCGCGGTTTATGCTAATATTAGCCTTATATTAACAATATAAAGTGGAGTTTTAGAATAATGAAAAAATCAACAATCGCAACGGGTGTTATTATTGCTTTCGGTGCAATTTGGACGGGAGGTGCTTGGTACACAGGGAAAATTATAGAACAACAGTATCAACAACAAATCAGCAAAATTTACCAAACTTGGCTACAAGAAAATCAGGTGTTGGGTGCCATTACACAAATTGAAGATGTACAAATTGAACGAGGTATTTTTAGCTCAGATTTTCATTATAAGATAAATATTAAATCAGATAATTTAACATTGGATTTACCTTTTGATGGGACTTTATATCATGGACCATTGCCATTAAATCAAGTGGCTAAATTAAATATAATGCCTGCCATGTTTTCTCTTTCTGCGAAATTAGCCAATAATCAAGATTTGGCTAAATTGCTTCAAACCAACAATAATGAAAGTCCGATTTCGCTTGTAGCAACCATGTCTTATAGCCAAAATATTCATGGTGAAGAAACCTTTATTCCTGCTCAATTAACCACTGATGATGTCCAAATAAATTGGGATAAAGGTGTGATTAAATTTGATCTCCCTTTACAAGGAATGGGGAACTATGATGTTGATTTTGATAAAATAAATGTCACATTAACGGGCGATGCCTTAAAAAAATTTGTTGCTGAAACAAGTGCTAATCAGCTTAAAAAAATGACGATTGAATTGGATAATTTAAAATCCAACTCAGATATTAAATCAACAGAATTACCATTTCTTTACACTGGAAATTGGAAAGCCAGTGTAGATAATTTGCATTATACGTATAGTTACACAGATGTACCCACAGAAACCTTTGATTTAGCTAAATTAGAAATGAGTGTAGATGCTAAACAAGATAAAGATGTGATGAATTATGCTGTTGCACTAAAAACTGAGCCCAAATTGAATGAAAAATCTTTTGGCGAGTTTGAGTTTACTTTTAATGCTGATCATCTTTTAGCCAAAACTGTCAGTGCAATTTTAGCAACCGATCCTAATGATGATGCTGAGATGCAACGATTAAGTTTAGAACTCTTACAAAATCAACCGCACTTGCGAATTAATCCGTTAAATTTAACGAATAACGCTGGAAAAATAGTGGCAGATTTAGATGTGGAATTGTTAGAGAAGGATTTTTCAAAAGCCTTTAAAGGAAAAATTTTGAGCTTATTTAAGCAGTTAAGTTTAAATATTAATGTCGATAAATCTGCTATAACGGAATTATTATCCACACAGGAACAGGCTACAGGGCAAGATAAAACCACTGCTGATGCACAAGCCCAACAGCAAATGGAAATGTTGGTCGAACAAGGTAAGGCACAAGAAATTATCATCGAAAAAGATAATAAAGTTTCGTTAAACTTGAAGTTAGAAAAAGAGGGTATTAATTTTAACGGCAATATTATTCCAGAAGAATATATTGGAATGGCAATTCTGGGTATGATGATGCAAGGTGTTGAGCATTAATTTGCTTTTAGGTGAAAGTAAGTGCGGTGCAAAATGTTGAGATTTTGCACCGCACTTTTATGTTAATTTAACCATGTCTAAATAAACTTAAAGTTCCTTGTATAACCCAACCTACCGCAAGGGCATAAATTAATGTGCCTACCCCCACTGTACCACCTAACCAGTAGCCTAAAGCACAAGCAGTTACTTCCATTATAGTTCTTACTTTACCGATTTTCCAATGAAATTTATGGCATATTCCAACCATTAAACCATCTCTAGGACCAGCCCCAAGATGACAGGTAAGATAAAATGCGGTGCCGATACCGAGTAACAGCATGCCAACTAAGAAATAACCTATTTGCCAAATTAAATTGGTTTGAACGGAGAGATAAGCAACGGTTATGCCGAGTAGGATAGCGATGACCACCAGATTTAACAAAGTCCCTATACCTAATCGTACTTTTAAGGGAATCCAAAGTAGCATGACGATTCCACTGATAATAAAAGATGCCCAACCGACACTAAAACTTCCTTGTAACGCAATACCTTGTGATAGCACTGTCCAAGGTGCCGATCCAAGATTGGAAAGTAAAATCAATCCTTCCCCGATTCCCATAATAACAAGGGTAGGTAACAGGACAAATAAAGATTTGGTTTCAAGTGACCAAATGTGTTTTGCTGTCCAAATAGTGGAGGGTAAAGTTGTTGATTTTAGTTTCATGCAATATTTCCAAGTAGCTTGAATATATAATAATGAAAAAATATGCAGAAAAAAACAAAATTAAACATATAACTTATAGCAGAAAAGTATAAAAGGCGTTAGAATTAGCCAATTATCACTTTCGAGAGGAATTACACATGGAATCGTTAATCAGTCTTTTAGGTATTGTAGTATTGCTAGGTATTGCATTCTTATTATCAAATAATCGTCGAGCGATTAACTTGAGAACTGTACTTGGTGCGTTATTAATTCAAATCGGTTTAGGGGCTTTAATTCTTTATGTGCCTGTTGGGCGAGATGCTTTGCTCTGGTTGTCTAATGGCGTACAAAAGGTGATTAGCTATGGTTTTGATGGGATTCAATTTGTATTTGGTGGGTTAGCCAGTGACAAAATTTTTGAAGTAATGGGAGGCGATGGATTTATTTTTGCAGTACGTGTCTTGCCATCAATTATTTTCTTCTCTGCGTTAATTTCTGTACTTTATTATATTGGTGTTATGCAATGGGTGATTAAAGTCATCGGTGGTGGTTTGCAAAAATTATTAGGTACCTCAAAAGCGGAATCTATGTCTGCGGCGGCAAATATTTTTGTGGGTCAAACGGAAGCCCCATTAATTGTTAGACCTTATATCAGCAAAATGACCAATTCTGAATTATTTGCCATTATGTGTGGTGGTTTAGCCTCTATTGCAGGTTCAGTATTAGCTGGTTATGCAGGTATGGGCGTACCATTACCATATTTAATCAGTGCTTCTTTTATGGCGGCTCCAGCAGGGTTATTATTTGCTAAAATTTTATATCCACAAACTGAGCAATTTGATGATGATATGTCACATGTCGTTTTAGAAAAACCTGCTAATGTTTTAGATGCTGCTGCATCTGGTGCATCATCTGGTATGCAATTAGCCTTAAATGTTGGAGCAATGTTAATAGCGTTTATTGCATTAATTGCTTTGATCAATGGTATTTTAGGTGGCATTGGTGGTTGGTTTGGTTATGCGGACTTATCACTTGGTATGATTTTTTCTTGGGTCTTTAAACCGTTAGCTTGGGTAATCGGTGTGCCTTGGGAAGAAGCAGGCGTTGCAGGTCAAATGATCGGAACAAAATTAGCAATTAATGAATTTGTTGGCTATTCAGAATTTACTAAGTATTTAAGCCCTGAAAGTGCGATTCAATTAACCGATAAAACCAAAGCAATCATTACTTTCGCATTATGTGGTTTTGCCAACTTTGGGTCGATTGCTATTTTAATCGGTGGTCTTGGTGTTATGGCACCGAATCGCCGTGGTGATATTGCTCGTTTAGGAATTAAAGCCGTTATTGCAGGATCTTTAGCTAACTTAATGAGTGCAACTATTGCTGGTTTATTTATTGGCTTAAGTGGTGTTGCCTTGGCTTAAACTGCGGTATAATAGTTAGCATATTTATTTATACACCACAGCATTGGTCTGTGGTGTAGTTGTTTTTAATCCTAGATGTTTGTTACGTAAATTTACGTAAGGGAAGGAAATTATGAAACGAGTGTTTATCATCATGCTAGATTCTTTAGGAATTGGTAGTGCAAGGGATTCGGATAAATTTGGTGATAAAGGCGCCAATACACTAGGGCATATTGCACAATATTGTGCTGAGAACCAAGCGAATAGTTCTGATTCCTTTATTCGACAAGGTTTGTTAAAAATGCCTAATTTAGAGAAATTAGGTTTAGGATTAGCAGCGGAAAAGTCTTGTGGTGAACTGCCGAAAGGTTTTCAATCCTCTCCTGAATTAATTGGTGGTTATGCCTTTGCTCAACAAATATCGTCAAGTAAAGATACCATTTCTGGTCACTGGGAAGTGGCTGGTGTGCCAGTCTTTTTTAAATGGAATGTCTTTCCACAACAAGAAAATAGCTTTCCACAAGAATTACTGAATCGTATTGTACAAAAAGCAGGATTAGTCGGTTATTTAGGTAATTGCCATGGGACAAGTGCAATGATCTTAGAAAAATTTGGTGAACAACATATTAAAACGGGTTTTCCTATTTTTTATACCTCAGAAGAATCGGTTTTTCAAATTGCTTGCCATGAACAACATTATGGTTTAGAGAAATTATATAAACTTTGTCAGATTGTGCGTGAAGAATTAGAAAATGATAATATTGGACGTGTTATCGCTCGTCCCTTTATTGGCGAAAGAGTAGAAGAGTTTAAACGTACCAGTAATCGCCGTGATTTTACCTTGGAACCACCAACCAAAACAGTCTTACAGAAATTGATTGAGGAAAAGCAAGGATCTGTTGTTGCTGTCGGTAATGTAGCTGATATTTATGCTCATACAGGAATCAGTAAAAAAGTTAAAGCCTCAGGATTGGAAGAACTGTTTGATAAAACCTTGCAAGAAATACGAAGTGCGGGGGAAATGACCCTAGTTTTTGCCAACTTTGTTAATTTTGATGCCACTGTCGGTTATCATCGTGATGTTGTTGACTATGCGACAGGATTAGAATATTTTGATAGTCGTTTACCAGAATTACTGGAATTAGTGAATAATGAAGATTTGTTAATTCTGACCACTGATCATGGTTGTGATCCAACTTGGCAGAATTCGATTCATACTCGTGAACATATTCCTATTTTACTTTATGGTTCAAGTGTGCCTAAAGAATTTTTAGGTCAACGAGAAACCTTTGCAGATATTGCACAAACTATAACAAAATATTTTGATTTATCTCCGATGGATTACGGTAAATCCATACTTTAATTTACTATACATAAAAGGAAAAAATTATGACTCCACATATTAACGCACCTGAAGGTGCATTTGCTGATGTTGTATTAATGCCCGGTGATCCACTTCGAGCTAAATATATTGCTGAAACGTTTTTAGATAATGCTCAAGAAGTAACGAATGTTCGCAATATGCTTGGCTACACAGGGACTTACAAAGGTCGCCGTATTTCTGTTATGGGGCATGGCATGGGTATTCCGTCTTGCTCAATTTACAGTAAAGAATTAATTACTGAATATGGTGTGCAAAAGATTATTCGTGTTGGTTCTTGCGGGGCGGTGCGACAAGATGTCAAAGTTCGTGATGTCGTTATTGGTATTGGTGCTTGTACTGATAGCAAGGTCAATCGTATTCGTTTTAAAGATAATGATTTTGCTGCCATTGCTGATTTTGATATGGCTCAAGCAGCTGTTCAAGCCGCAAAAAATAAAGGTGTAAACGTACGGGTAGGAAATTTATTTTCAGTAGATTTATTTTATTCTCCTGATGTAGGAATGTTTGATGTCATGGAAAAATATGGCATTCTTGGGGTAGAAATGGAAGCCGCAGGGATTTATGCAGTAGCGGCAGAATATGGGGCTAAAGCCTTGAGTATTTGTACGGTTTCAGATCATCTTCGTACTGGCGAACAAACCAGCTCAGAAGAACGTCAATTAACTTTCAATGACATGATTGAAATTGCATTAGAAAGTGTGTTGATAGGTGATATAGCTCAATAATAAATGTAAGAAAGTGCGGTGTTTTTCACCGCACTTTTGTCTTTTTATTTTGTTTTGCTTGATTTATCTTCGGGTAAAATCAAATTCAATAGCAAGGCTAATAAGGATCCTACGGTAATCCCTGAACCAAAAATTTCTTTAAAGAAAGTTGGTAGTTTATCAAGTAATTCTGGACGGGTTGTTACAGCTAGACCACAACCAATCGAAATAGCAATAATTAAACCGTTGCGTTTGCTACGTTCAATGTTATCTAGCATTTGAATACCTGCCGCAATAATCATAGCAAACATCATTAATCCTGCACCACCTAATACAGGTAATGGAATGGATACGATTAATGCACCAAAAACAGGGAATAATCCTGCTAAAACTAATAATCCACCGGTAAGAGCCACGACATAACGGCTGGCGACACCTGTCAGGGTAATCACTCCGATATTTTGTGAGAAAGATGAGAATGGCGTAGTTGACATGATTGCAGCTAGAGCAGAACCTAAACCATCACAAAGTATGCCGCCACGCAAGTGTTTTCCCGTGATTTCTGTTTGAGTAGCATTACCTAATGCAAGAAAGTTACCATTACTTTCAACGATTGTTACTAAATATGCAATCGCCATGCCGATAATTCCAGTAATTGGGAAAGATAAGCCAAAATGTAAGGGTTGTGGTAAAGCAAAGGCTTGAGCTTCTTTAACCCCAGTAAAATCAATCCAGCCGAGTGCAAGACAAAGAACATAGCCAGTCATCATACCGATTACGATTGCAGCTGCGGAGAAAATTCCTGTCCCCCATTGTACTAATGCTACGACAATAACTAATACAAAGGTTGCCATCATCAGATTTTCAGGGGCAGCATAATTGGCATCCGTACGTTGACCACCTGCAAACCAATCCACTGCGACAGAAATCAAACTTAAACCTATCATCATTACGACAGTGCCAGTGACCACTGGTGGGAATAATTTACGAATGTGTGGCATAAAGAAACTGCCAGCAATCATGACTAATGCTCCCACTAATGAGGAGCCAAGAATACCAGCAACACCATGTTCACTAAAACCTACCGCAAGTGCAGCTGATACAAAAGTAAAACTTGTTCCCATTACACTAGGTAAGCGAATACCGATCGGACCTAATCCACGGCACTGAATAATGGTAACAATGCCTGAAACTAACAGGGCAGCATTCACTAAAATAATGGTATCTGGGGTTGGTAATTTTAATACATTACCGATCACCAAAGGTACAGCTATAATTCCCCCCAAAGCGGCAAGTAAATGCTGTGCAGCTAATAATAAACTTAACCCAAAAGGTGGTTTATCTTCTACTGCGTAAAGTAGGTTATTATTCATAATGATTCCTTAACTAAAAAATAGGCACGCATTATACAGCAAACGTTTGCGTTTTGTTAGAAAAAAGTGCGGTGAAAAATATAAAAATTTTCACCGCACTTCGAGTTTTTTTATCTAAATAATACTCCGCATCTTGTCTATAAAGCTACGGAGTATTAAGGCTACTTCGGTATATTTTAGGTGAGGAAGCGTTCCGTTAGTACGGCGTTCCTTACCATTGATATCCTACGCTGGCTGCAGCACCAGTGTCGCCACGGGTATTGCTATTAACAGAGAATTTAATCCCGATTTTACCATTATCTGATAAACGAGAATAACCTACTGCTACTGCACCTTCGCCTTTATAAACACCAGCACCTGCAGCGACCATTGATTTACCTGGTAAGGTTACGTGATATAAGTTACCTGCAGCCATTGCTCCAGCAATACCAGCTCTAAGGTTTTTATCTACTTTATTAATGCTGCTGTTGATATGGTTAGCCATATTACGTACTTGGCTTACATTAACCGCATCATTATTCGCTTGACCAGCCGCTACATTAGTAATACGAGTAGGAGAAACACCATCATCACCAGTAACACTAATTGCATTACCATAATTATCGGTAGTTGTACCTATTTTCGCTGAATTACCTTTTGTTCCAACAGTCACGCTATCAAAGGTCGGAGTCATTGAAGTCGCAATGGCAATATTTTTACCATCTTGCGTAATTGCAATGTTATTACCCGCTTTCACACTGACGGTATCGCCCATAGCTACTTTAGTTGTAGAGTTTCCAGTAACTGTACCTGTAGAACCATCAACCATACCAGTTGTTACATTCCAACCTTTAGAAACTTCTTGTTCGAGGTTTGTTACATTTTGGTTGGTTGCATACAACTGGCTACCATTTACAGCATCTTTGCTATCTGCAGCAATTTTACCATTTGCAACATTAGCCACTTGATGATTACCTGCATTGATACCACTATCTTTACTGATAGTTACGTCACCAACGGTTACTTTATCAAAGTCCACATCAGATGCTGTGGCGACCGTATAAACAGTTTGACCATTTTTACCAGTTGTAGTGCTGACATTTACGTTATTACCTGCTTCCACTTCTGTTTTCGCAGCTTTTACATTTTGTTCAACTTGATAAATCTGAGCACCGTTAATAGCATCGGTACTGGTTGCAGAAATATCGCCAGCTAATACACCAGTCAATTTCTTATTACCAGCATCAATACCTGCTTGTGTAACACTTGGACCGCCAGCAATAGTTAAACCATTATCGGTTACAGTCGTATTACCAACAGTTAAGCCGTTATTATCAACGGTGGTGTTACCAATCTTCATTGAACCATTAGCACCTAAATCAATATCTTTGGCTAAATCAAATGTTACATTGCCATCTTTGTTAGTGATATTGATATTCTTATCCGTATTGGTTAATGCAACAGTTGAATTTGGTTTCACGGTTGAACTGTTAGTACCATCAGTCAAGATCCAACCAGCATTAGCTGTGGCATTGACTGCATTTAACTGACTCATATTGACTGCATCAGTATCTGCTACGCCTGCACCAACGTTACTAATCACATTACCGCCATTATCCAAACCGTTATCAGTTAAACTCACAGGGTTTTTACCAGCAACATTTGATGTAATAGTAAAGCCATTACCATCAAGAACCGATTGGCTATTGCCTGAGATAAAGGTGGCGTTTGTTAAGTCTCGTAACTCTTTCGCCATTTTGATAATGAGTTCACCATTTTCGTTATCTACACGTAGGTTTTTATCGGTAACGTTAGCAGTAGTTGATAGATTACCTTTAATGGATAATTGTTCATTCAATTTCTTAGTAATAACTTTACCGTCATCACCAACGAATTGTAATCCATCATTTAAGGTGGCAACTTCTTCTGGCGTACCATCTGATTTGGTATAAGTAATACGAGTTTTGCTGGCGCCATTCAGACCATCATTACCAGCAAGACCTTTTGCACCATCGGTAACAGTAATAGAAGCATTTGTACCATCTTTGCCAATGATACCAATAGTACCGTTGGTACCGTCTAAGCCGATTGAACCAGGTAATCCATCAGAACCAATAGACACTGTGGCATTTTCTGCATCAAGGGTGATTGCATTGTCACCGTCTTTATCTTTAACGTTAACTACACCTGAAGTACCTTCTTTACCACCGATAGTCACATTATTACCTAAGCCAACTTCTAAACCACCTAAAGTAGTATTCGCTGTAACCGTAATACCATCTTTGCCATTTAGAGCAATAGTTTTACCGAGATCTTGTGTAACTTTATCACCTTTATCATCGGTTAAACCAAAACCACCACCAGCTGATGCGTTAGTAATATTATGAATTGAATTTTTCAAATCACCGACATTGACAACATTTGTTAATGTGTCGCCAGTTGCATTAGCAAGGGTTACATTTGATCCATCAGCATTATTGACTAAACCGCTTGATACATTAGTAATCGTATTATTACCGTTGTTTAAACCTGTTTCAGTCAAACTTACGGTATTTGTACCATTGGTAATAGTTACCCCGTCTTTATCGATCACAGTTTTATCGGTGCCACTACCAAATGTTGCATTAGTCAGATTGGTTAGTTCTTTCGCCATTTTGATAACTAACGCATTATCTACCACATCAACCCGTAAGTTTTGATCAGTTACATTGGCTGTTTGTGATAAATTACCTTTAATGGTTAGGGTTTCATTGAGTTTTTTACCTACGGTAACGTTAGTATCATCACCAGTGAAGAATAAACCGTCATTTAATGTAGCAACAGTTTGGTTATCGTAAGTGATACGTGTTGTATTGGTACCGTCAATACCATTAGTACCGTTGACTACGGTAATATTGGCACTTGCCCCGTCTTTACCTGTTAAACCGATAGTACCGTTTGCACCATCTAAGCCGATGGTGCCGTTAGTACCTGAATCACCTTTTAAGGTAATGGTTGTGGCATTTAAGTTATCAGCCAAAGTAAAGGTTACATTATTACCGTCATTGACAATAAGAATATTATTATCAGTATTGGTTAATGTAACGGTTGAATTTGGTTTCACGGTTGAACTGTTAGTACCATCAGTCAAGATCCAACCTGCATTAGCTGAGGCATTAACCGCATCTAATTGATCTTTATTTACGGCATCTGTACCATTTGTACCGTTGGCGACATTAGTAATAGTCTTATTACCATTATTTAAACCGTTCTCAGTTAAGCTCACTGTATCTGAACCATTGGTAATAGTCACCCCGTCTTTATCGATCACAGTTTTATCGGTGCCACTACCAAATGTTGCATTAGTCAGATCGGTTAGTTCTTTCGCCATTTTGATAACTAACGCATTATCTACCACATCAACCCGTAAGTTTTGATCAGTTACATTGGCTGTTTGTGATAAATTACCTTTAATGGTTAGGGTTTCATTGAGTTTTTTGCTGATATTTACGGTTGTATTATCACCAGTAAAATATAAACCATCATTTAAGGTCGCAACTTGTTCTGAACTACCATTTGCATTTTCATAAACGATACGAGTTTTGTTAGCACCACTAGCAAGATCATTGCCGTCAATACCTTTAGTACCATTTGCAACGGTAATTGAGGCATTTGTCCCATCTTTGCCGTTGATACCAACAGTGCCGTCTAAACCGTTCAAGCCGATAGATCCAGCAGCTCCATTAGAACCTATATTGACTGTCGAATTTCCAGCATCAAGGGTAATTGTATCATCGCCGTCTTTATCTTTGACATTAACTATGCCTGCAACACCGTCTTTGCTACCGATAGTTACATTATTACCTAAGCCAATTTCTAAGCCATCTGAAGCTGTATTAGCTGTAACCGTAATACCATCTTTGCCATTTAGAGCAATGGTTTTGCCGAGATCTTGTGTAACTGGCTTACCTTTGTCATCGGTTAAACCAAAACCACCACCAGCTGATGCGTTAGTAACATTATTAATGACCGTTTGAAGATCACCAATATTGGCTACATTTTTCAATGTGTCGCCAGAAGCATCTTTAAGCGCTGTACCACCTAAACCGCTTGATACATTTGTGATTTGTTTATTACCTGCTTGAATACCATTGTTGGTGACACTTGGACCATTAGTAATGGTCAATCCTGTAGAATTTAACAGCGTATCACCCATGGTTACACTACCATCACTGGTTAAGTTTAGATCTTTCGCCAATTTCACCATTAATGTGTTGTTGGTATTATCAGATACCACACCTAAGTTATTATCACTTAGTTTGGATTCATCGGTTATACCGCCTTTCACATTAGTTTGTTCACCTAATTTACGAGTGAAGTTTGTACCTATATCACCACCATACATCGTACCTTTATTAATCGTAGCTGTATTGTTAGCAATATTTTGGGTATTGTTTGCCACATTTTGGTTAGTAGCAAACAACTGTGACCCATTTACGGCTTCAGTTGAAGTGGTAGAAAGAGTGCCGTTGGTTACACCAGAAATCGTTCCATTATTGTTAATAGTTGTGCTATTAACCTTTAATGAACCGCTAGTACCTAGATCTACCGTGTTATTTAATGAAACATTAAGAGTAGAACCATTGTGAGTTACCTTGATATTGTTATCACCATTGAAAGTGACGGTACCATTTGGTGCAACATTAGTTTTTATTGCGTTACCACTAGTATTAAAGTTCCAACCTGCGTTAGCTGTAGCATTGACCGCTTTTAACTGATCAAAGTTAACTGCGTCTGTACCATTTGTACCGTTGGCGACATGAGTAATCGTATTATTACCGTTATCCAAACCGTTCACTGTTAGACTTGTCGTATTTGTACCATTGGTAACAGTGATTCCATCACCTGTTACAGTCGAATTATTAGTCGCATTAGTAAATACAGCAGAGGTTAGATTAGTTAAGTTAGATAATAAATCTAAACTAATTACACCGTTATCCATTTTAACTTTAATATTACCAGCTGCAGTTGCTGCACTAGCATCTGCACCACCATTAATTGTGATGGTGTCACCCAATTTACGATTAAATTCAGTGTTGGTATCTGTAGTATTGAAAGTTAATCCCTTACTTACAGTGGTATTTAAGTTAGTTACATTTTGGTTAGTTGCATATAACTGTGAACCATTTACTGCATCTTTAGAATTTGCATCTACTGCACCGTCAGTTACGTTAGTAATTTTCGTATTAGCAGCATCAATACCTGATTTAGTGACATTCGGACCGTCTTTAATGGTTAAACCATCATTATTAATTGATGTACCACCAAATGCCGCACTAGTTAAATCAGTTAAGTTTTTGGCTAAATTAAAGGTAACATTGTCATTTGAACTATCTTTGCTAATAACGATATTATTATCGGTATTATTTAAGCTCACCGTTTCATTTGGTGTTACTGTTGATTCGTTGGTACCATTAGCCTGTAATTTCCAACCAGCGTTAGCTGTGGTAGTTACTGCATCTAACTGAGCTTTATTTACAGCATCTGTATCATTTACACCAGCTTTTACATTAGTAATAGTTTTATTACCGTTATCCAAACCGTTCTCAGTTAAACTTATAGTGTCTGTACCATTAGTAATGGTTACACCGTCTTTATTGATTACAGTTTTATCAGTAGTATCATTACCAAATGTTGCACTGGTTAAATTGGTTAATTCTTTCGCCAATTTCACCATTAATGTGTTGGTGCCATCGGATACCACGCCTAAGTTATTATCAGTTAAAGCTGTTGTATCGGATATACCACCTTTCACATTCGCTTGTTCCCCTAATTTAAGGGTAAATGCGTTACCAATATCGCCACCATACATCGTACCTTTATTAATCGTAGCTGTATTGTTAGCAATATTTTGGGTATTGTTTGCCACATTTTGGTTAGTAGCAAACAACTGTGACCCATTTACGGCTTCAGTTGAAGTGGTAGAAAGAGTGCCGTTGGTTACACCAGAAATCGTTCCATTATTGTTAATAGTTGTGCTATTAACCTTTAATGAACCGCTAGTACCTAAATCTACCGTGTTATTTAATGAAACATTAAGAGTAGAACCATTGTGAGTGACATTGATATTGCTATTGCCATTAAAAGTGACAGTATTATTTGGTGCAACATTAGTTTTTGTTACGTTACCACTAGTATTAAAATTCCAACCTGCGTTAGCTGTGGCATTGACCGCTTTTAACTGATCAAAGTTAACTGCGTCTGTACCATTTGTACCGTTGGCGACATGAGTAATCGTATTATTACCGTTATCCAAACCGTTCACTGTTAGACTTGTCGTATTTGTACCATTGGTTACAGTGATTCCATCTCCTGTTACAGTCAAATTATTAGTCGCATTAGTAAATACAGCAGAGGTTAGATTAGTTAAGTTAGATAATAAATCTAAACTAATTACACCGTTATCCATTTTAACTTTAATATTACCAGCTGCAGTTGCTGCACTAGCATCTGCACCACCATTAATGGTAATGGTGTCACCCAATTTACGATTAAATTCAGTGCTGGTATCTGTAGTATTGAAAGTCAATCCCTTACTTACAGTGGTATTTAAGTTAGTTACATTTTGGTTAGTCGCATATAATTGTGAACCATTTACCGCATCTTTAGATGTTGCATCTACCGTGCCATTGGTTACGTTAGTAATTTTCGTATTCGCAGCATCAATACCTGATTTAGTGACATTCGGACCGTCTTTAATGGTTAAACCATCATTATTAATTGATGTACCACCAAATGCCGCACTAGTTAAATCAGTTAAGTTTTTGGCTAAATTAAAGGTAACATTGTCATTTGAACTATCTTTGCTAATAACGATATTATTATCGGTATTATTTAAGCTCACCGTTTCATTTGGTGTTACTGTTGATTCGTTGGTACCATTAGCCTGTAATTTCCAACCAGCGTTAGCTGTGGTAGTTACTGCATCTAACTGAGCTTTATTTACAGCATCTGTATCATTTACACCAGCTTTTACATTAGTAATAGTTTTATTACCGTTATCCAAACCGTTCTCAGTTAAACTTATAGTGTCTGTACCATTAGTAATGGTTACACCGTCTTTATTGATTACAGTTTTATCAGTAGTATCATTACCAAATGTTGCACTGGTTAAATTGGTTAATTCTTTCGCCAATTTCACCATTAATGTGTTGGTGCCATCGGATACCACGCCTAAGTTATTATCAGTTAAAGCTGTTGTATCGGATATACCACCTTTCACATTCGCTTGTTCCCCTAATTTAAGGGTAAATGCGTTACCAATATCGCCACCATACATCGTACCTTTATTAATCGTAGCTGTATTGTTAGCAATATTTTGGGTATTGTTTGCCACATTTTGGTTAGTAGCAAACAACTGTGACCCATTTACGGCTTCAGTTGAAGTGGTAGAAAGAGTGCCGTTGGTTACACCAGAAATCGTTCCATTATTGTTAATAGTTGTGCTATTAACCTTTAATGAACCGCTAGTACCTAAATCTACCGTGTTATTTAATGAAACATTAAGAGTAGAACCATTGTGAGTGACATTGATATTGCTATTGCCATTAAAAGTGACAGTATTATTTGGTGCAACATTAGTTTTTGTTACGTTACCACTAGTATTAAAATTCCAACCTGCGTTAGCTGTGGCATTGACCGCTTTTAACTGATCAAAGTTAACTGCGTCTGTACCATTTGTACCGTTGGCGACATGAGTAATCGTATTATTACCGTTATCCAAACCGTTCACTGTTAGACTTGTCGTATTTGTACCATTGGTTACAGTGATTCCATCTCCTGTTACAGTCAAATTATTAGTCGCATTAGTAAATACAGCAGAGGTTAGATTAGTTAAGTTAGATAATAAATCTAAACTAATTACACCGTTATCCATTTTAACTTTAATATTACCAGCTGCAGTTGCTGCACTAGCATCTGCACCACCATTAATGGTAATGGTGTCACCCAATTTACGATTAAATTCAGTGCTGGTATCTGTAGTATTGAAAGTCAATCCCTTACTTACAGTGGTATTTAAGTTAGTTACATTTTGGTTAGTCGCATATAATTGTGAACCATTTACCGCATCTTTAGATGTTGCATCTACCGTGCCATTGGTTACGTTAGTAATTTTCGTATTCGCAGCATCAATACCTGATTTAGTGACATTCGGACCGTCTTTAATGGTTAAACCATCATTATTAATTGATGTACCACCAAATGCCGCACTAGTTAAATCAGTTAAGTTTTTGGCTAAATTAAAGGTAACATTGTCATTTGAACTATCTTTGCTAATAACGATATTATTATCGGTATTATTTAAGCTCACCGTTTCATTTGGTGTTACTGTTGATTCGTTGGTACCATTTGCTTGTAATTTCCAACCAGCGTTAGCTGTGGCATTAACTGCATCTAACTGACTTTTATTTACCGCATCTGTACCATTAGTACCATTAGCAACATGAGTAATCGTCTGATTACCATTATCTAAACCTTTCTCGGTTAAGCTAACAGTTGTTGTGCCGTTGGTAATGTTTAATCCATTATCATTGATTGTGCTATTACCCACAGTCACAGATCCAGCATTGGTTAAATTTAATGTATTATTTAAATTAACTTGGATTTTACCATTAGCTACAGAGGTATTAATATTATCGTTACCACCAATCACCTCAACTTTTTCGCCTAATGCTTTAGTGATCTCTTGACCATCTTGGGCTTTTAAACCAAAACCTTTGGCAATTTCAGTGGCATTTTTGGTAATATTTTGCGTATTATTTGCAATATCGCCCGTATTTTTAGTAATGTTATTGGTGTTGTTAGTAATGTTATTAGTATTGTTGGTAATATTATTGGCATTATTAGTAATATTTTGAGCATTATTACTAATATTTTGCGTATTGTTTGTTACGGTATCTTTAAAAGATTGAGCAATATCTACCGTGATATTTTGACCATTTACCGTGGTATTAACATAATTTGGCGTACCTACAATATCAAAATGCGTGCTGGTATTATTAATAGTCGCATTTACACCTTTATTATCAGCACCTACAGTAAAACTTTGTAAAGCTGAATCCGCTTTACTTAACGATGCGTTTACTTCATCAGCTAATTTAAAGCTCACTTTGCCATTTTCTGCCGTGGTCACGATTTGTTTATCGGTACCTGCAAAAGTGACTGTCTCGGTCAATTTATTTGAGCCGTTAGTATTATTGTCACCTTTATAAGTTAAAGTAAAATTATCCACATAATCTTTATTGGCAGCATCAGTCCCAGCGATTGGTGTCGCAACATTGGTTATATTCTTATTACCTGCATTTACCCCTGATTTAGTGATACTTGGACCAGCAGTAATAGTTAAACCATCACTATTAATCAAAGTATCCCCAAAGGTTGCATTGGTAAAGGTTGGGGTCATAGAGGTTGCAATAGAGATATTTTGACCACTTTGCGTAATATTGATATTCTGACCCGCATCAATAGTAACAGTATCGCCCATCTGAACATTTTTATTTTCAGTACCTGAAGCGTTACCACCAGTTGATGCAGAAGTTGTAATATTCCAACCTTTATTTACAGTTGCATTGGCAGCGTTTGCAGTCGTATTAGCTGCATTTGCAGTGGTATTCGCCGTATTTGCGGTAGTATTTGCCGCATTGGCAGTATTATTCGCTGTAGTCGCAGTGGTATTGACCGCATCTAACTGACCTTTATTCACTGCATCTGTAGTATTTACACCAGCCGCTACGTTAGTAATGGTTTTACTACCTGCATTTATCCCTGATTTGGTTATACTTGGACCACCAACAATAGTTAAACCGTCATTCTGAATTAAAGTATCCCCAAATGTTGCAGAAGTAAATGTTGGTGTCATTGAGGTTGCAATAGAGATCTTTTGACCATTTTGGGTAATATTGATGTTTTGACCTGCATCAATCGTGACATTCTCACCCATTTGAACATTTTCATCGGTGGTATTTGTTGCAGAACCATCTGATGCAGAAGTTGTAATATTCCAACCTTTATTTACGGTGGCATTGGCTATATTTGCCGTAGTGTTTGCTGCATTTGCGGTAGTATTCGCTGTATTTGCGGTAGTGTTCGCAGTATTCGCAGTGCCATTCGCTGTATTTGCGGTAGTATTTGCCGCATTTGCAGTGGTATTCGCCGTATTTGCAGTACCATTAGCCGTATTTGCAGTACCATTAGCCGTATTCGCAGTAGTATTCGCTGCATTAGCCGTAGTATTAACCACTTCTAACTGACCTTTATTGACTGCATCGGAATTATTTACCCCATTAGCTAAGTTAGTAATGGTTTTATTACCCGCATTTATCCCTGATGTGGTAACACTCGGACCATTGGTAATAGTTAGCCCATCACTATTAATTGTTGTTCCACCAAATGTTGCAGAAGTAAATGTCGGTGTCATGGAAGTTGCAATAGAGATCTTTTTGTCACTTTGGGTAATATTGATGTTTTGACCTGCATCAATAGTAACTGTTTCACCCATCTGAACATTTTTTGACTCATTACCTGAAACACTACCACTGGATTGCGAAGTTGTAATATTCCAACCTTTATTTACGGTCGCATTCGCTGTATTTGCGGTAGTATTTGCTAAATTTGCAGTTTTATTTGCCGTATTTGCAGTGTTATTCGCCGTATTGGCGGTGTTATTCGCTGTGTTCGCAGTATTATTTGCAGTATTCGCAGTGCCATTCGCTGTATTTGCGGTTGTATTTGCGGCATTTGCAGTCGTATTCGCCGTGTTCGCCGTAGCATTCGCAGCGTGTGCTGTAGTATTGGCGGTTTCGATAGTAGTTTTCGTAGTTTGGCTTAAATCAATTTCATAAGAAATATTATAGCCATTAACTTTTTCCGTTACATTTACAGAAGTAGAGCCTGCTTTTGCTGTGGTATTGTAAGCATTAACAGTGTAAACAGGTCCCTTTGTTCCAGTAGTTGAAGTGGTTGAAGCAATATTCGTATTATTTCCTGCCACAACAGTCGGTATTTTTTTGCTTAACGTATCAGCAACTACATATAACTGAGAACCATTGATCGCATCTGTGGAAGTCGCAGAGATTTCACCTGCTGCAACATTTTTGATTTGACGCTCATTATTTTTTGAGCCAACACTCACATACCCTTTGGCTTGACTACCAACACCAGCAAAAGTGCTATAGGTTATCGTATTAATAGTTGCTGAATTAGTCGAGTTTACAGTTGCAGTACCACTTGAACCATTACCTAAAATTACTGAGTTTGCATCGGTAGCAGTTACATTATTACCCACTACAAAACTGTTGTTCGCATTAGTCGTAATGTTATTGTTATTACCCAACGAGTAAGAGCTATTTGCACTAACTTTTGTTGAACCACCAATCGCACCAGACATTGTACCTGTCACATTGTCACCAGTACCAATAGCAATAGAATCATTTGCTGAGGCTTTTGTATCTAAACCAATAGCCGTGGCATTAGTACCATTAGTTTGAGCCAATGAACCAATTGCGGTAGAATTTTCACCAAATGAATTTGCTTTATAACCAATAGCAGTAGAATGGGCATCACGGGCTCGAGCAAATGCACCAACAGCAGTTGCCTCAATGGCGGTAGTTGAAGTATTAGAATAACGTGTTTCTACACCATTATCACCCGCAGTGGCATATACCCCAATCGCAGTAGAACCATTACTTAATGCTTGTCCATGTACCCCGACTACAACTGAACCTACCCCTGATGCAAGGGAATTTCGATAGTTATTGCCTGAATTTTTCAGATAACCAATATTTGATCGGAGGTTTTGATAGTTATAAGGATCGGTTGTTGTATTTACACTGGAACCTGTATCATCACCACCAATCACAATAGAACCAAAACCTGTTGCATAAGCATTATTACCAATAGCACTCGATTGTGCTCCAGTAGCTTGTGCCGCATCACCTAAGGCAACTGATTGATTTCCATTGGCGACTGAAGACGCACCAATAGCGACAGCACCTTGGCTACGATCCCCTGCATCGGTTATATATGCGGTTGCATTTACACCGATAGCAATACTACCTGGTCCAATGGCTTTTGAAGTATTACCAATAGCTATACTATCTATTCCATTAGTGCTAGATCCATTACTGGTTGTAGCATTAGCTGCTGTAGTTGCACCAATCGCAATACTTGTCGCCGATGCAGTTTGAATCGTAGAAAATAGCGGAATTGCCACCGCACTTAATTGAAAACAAATACTCAATAACGAAGACAATTTACTTTGTTGATTGACAACGGAAGATTTTGCTTTGCCTTGGCTTGAGGCAAGTTCAGAAACAACCACAAAAGACTGTGTTACTTTGCTCCAGATAACTTTATAAATTTTGTTCATATTGAACCTTACATATTGGTGTTGATAAAACTCATTCAGATTATATAGATAGATAATATCTCCATAATATTCGCTATCTATATAATCTAAACCGATTTCAATCTTCTATTTTCCTCTTTATGTTAAAGGTATTTTTGCTAGAAGATCGGGTAACTTTATGTTGTGTATGTAATTTAGGATTGGCGAATTTTAATACTAAGTTGTATAATAGTCAAGTCAAGTCAAGTCAAGTCAAGTCAAGTCAAGTCAAGTCAAGTCAAATAGGGCTTTAGCCTTATTTCGCATCCTTTAGCAACCGCTGATATTCTTTAGATTGATTTAATAAAATTTTGGCTGCCATTTTTAAATTATTAATGTCGTCAGTTGGTAAGTAAAAACTGGTCGGCAAATTTAACATTCGTTGGCGAAATTCCGCTTGGCTATCAGGTAAATCACGTAAATTTAAGCTAATAAAATAGATGCCAGCTTTATTACCTTTTATCTTGGCTAATTCTTCATTACGAGCATCAACCACCGCACGGAAACGGTTTAAACTGGTTTGTGAGGTTTGATCAATCGGCACGTCAATAACCGCCGTGGCTTGATCGGAAAAACTAGGTATTTCAGCGGTTTTATCAATTTCAGTGCTAATTTGGTTTTGGGCATTGACGCTGATGATAATAATCCGTTTGATATTGCTGCTTTGTAATCGTTTACGAATGGCACTTTCAGGTGCGACTTCTTGAGTTTCTAATAAACTCTTAATCCCTAAATTATCGGTCAACCCACCGTCTAATAAATGAATATAAGGGCGATCTTGGCTGTTGGCGTATTGCTGTAATTGGCGAATATATTGCTGACGTGACTCATTTTGCAAACTATTAGGATCTGCATCTAAACTATCTTTTAACTCTTTAGATAGCTCATAGTGACAATTACCACCATTATTATTCAAGGTAAGTGGTGAAAAGACTAAAGGCACCGCACTTGATGCCGCCACGGCTCGAGCAAGGGGCAATTTGGATAAATCAAGACACATAGTATCAAACTGTTCTTGGGTAAAATCTAGTCTGCGACCAATAGACATATCGGTAGCACTAATCACCGCAAAAGGTCCGTTACGTTTCGTGGCTAAATCGCCAAAGGTTTTATTGCCAAACAAGGTAATTTCAAACTGTTCTTGCAACAAATCACCTCGCCCAAATTCAGGGGAGAACAATCTCGGCATATTGGCAAAGGAAAGCGTTTGATTGACCATTAATTTTTGGAAATTTTGTTTTAAGAATTTTTTCTCAAAATTCGGAATCGTTTCCTTGCCATACAATGAATAATAAATAGCAAGTATTGATCCACCCGAAACACCATAGACCATATCCACATTATCAATTAAATTAGTTGGTTTTCCGTCTAAAGTAATTGGATGATTATTTAACTCTTCTAAAACACCATAACCAAAAGCCGCGGCACGAGTGCCACCGCCAGAGAACATAATGGCAACAATGGTTTGATCATTAAATTTCTCTTGCATGACTTGTTGAAGACGATAACCCTTTAATGGATCCACTTTATCAATAGTCGCAAGGGGTTGATATTGCACCGCATTACAAGCGGTTAAAAATAAAGTTGCACTAATCAGAGCCAATTTATGCAGTGATTTCATTAGATTATTTTCCTTTTCTTTTCGTTAAAAAAACAAACTTTCCGAAGTATATCAGAAAGTTTGTTTTTTATACTGTTTTATCGAGGGAGCTTAAACAATCGCTTCAATGCCTTTTTGTTGCACTAAAGTCAATAATTTTAAGGCAGCCCCTTTCGGCGTTCTAGTACCACGTTCCCAAGCCGCAACGATATTTTTGCTGACATTTAAACGGTGAGCAAATGCGGTTTGAGAAAAGCCTTCTTTTTCTCGGATTTTCATGATCTCATTGCTAGAAAGTGTTTGAGGTTGTTCTGCTACAAGACAACGCTCATCAAATTCTTTCATCACTTTTTCATCAACCAAGCCATGTTCATATAGATCCGCAATATGTTCGTGGATTTGTTGATCTATTATGTTATTGTATTTCATCGTTCTTTCCCTTATTGGTAAAAATCTCAATCAAACTTTTCTGTTTGATATGCAGTTCTACAATCTCATGATCTTCCTTGTACATTTTAGCCATTTTCTTTAAGTTGTCTAAAGTTTCTTGGGAGATATTCTCAAGATCATTTTTCTCAAAAATAGACACAAAAAAGCAATTTCCCCGAATTTTGTAGAATATCAATGATCGATACCCCGAGGATTTCCCTTGTCCTTGTTTAGCAATGCGTTGTTTAATCACATTGCCACCAAGATTGGCATCAATCAAGCCTTTTTCTGCCCGAATAACGGCATCGATCAATAAACTGTCGTCAATTCTGTTTTTATCTGCAAAAGCAGCAAAGGATTTGGTTTTAAATAGTCGCATAAATTATCTGTCATCTTTCTCGTGAGTGCAATAGGATTTTCACGATAAAAGAACCGTATCATTTTGCCTACAATAGATTGTGGATTTTGGAATGGGGATCACAAAATTAGCAGTTACATTGTTTCTCAGCAGCATTAATATGGTTTTTATAACTTTTTTATATAACTAACAGCAAAAGATTATTTCTTTTCTATCCCGCCTTTCTTATATGATCTAGTCAGATTTATTTTTCTATTAACCTAACCGAATTTTATCCTGTGGGGGGGCTAGCTATGAGCAATGAACAAAAACCAAAACTTTCCGATAACGAACGTTTAAAAGACCAAAGTGACTATTTACACGGTACAATTTCCAATGATTTAGGTGAACAAATTACTGGCGGTTTTAAGGGGGATAACTTCCAACTGATCCGCTTTCACGGTATGTATGAACAGGACGACCGTGATATTCGTGCCGAACGTTTAGAACAAAAACTTGAGCCGAATAAAAATGTGATGCTACGTTGCCGTTTACCAGGGGGGATTATTTCACCGAAACAATGGCTTGGTATCGACCAATTTGCTACGGAACATACAAGCTATGGTTCGATTCGGATTACCAACCGTCAAACTTTCCAATACCACGGTGTGCTGAAAACGAATATCAAACCTATGCACCAGTGGTTACATCAATTAGGCTTAGATTCTATTGCCACAGCGGCGGACGTAAACCGTAATGTACTTTGTACTTCCAATCCCGTGGAAAGCAAGTTGCATGCCGAAGCCTATCGTTGGGCAACCAAAATCAGTGAGCATTTATTACCTAAAACCACGGCTTATGCGGATATTTGGCTAGATGGCGAAAAAGTATTAAGCACCGAAACCCAACCTAAAGTGCCAGTAGTTGAAAAAGCCAATAGTGGTGATAAAACCGAGCCAGTATTAGGTAAAAATTATTTACCGCGTAAATTTAAAACTGCGGTGGTTATTCCTCCCCATAATGATGTGGATTTACATGCGAATGATATGAATTTTGTGGCGATTGGTGAAAATGGCAAATTGATTGGCTTTAATGTATTAGTGGGTGGTGGTTTGTCGATGGAACATGGCAATACCAAAACTTATCCGAATACTGCCTATGAATTTGGTTTTGTCGGCTTAGACAAAGTGCTGGATTGTGCAGCTTCTATTGTGTCAGTACAACGAGATTGGGGTAATCGGGCGGATCGTAAAAATGCACGTACTCGTTATACCTTACAAAATCATGGAGTAGAGAATTTTATTCATGAAGTGGAAAATCGCATGGAAAGCAAATTCGAACCGATTAAACCCTATGAATTTACTTCACGTGGCGACCGTATCGGTTGGGTGCAAGGGGAAGATAAAAAGTGGCATTTGACTTTGTTTATTGAGAATGGTCGCCTGCTTGATTATCCCGATCGTCCGTTAAAAACGGGCGTGCGAGAAATCGCCAAAATCCATAAAGGGGATTTCCGTTTAACCGCTAACCAAAATTTGATTGTGGCAAATGTATCTGCTCGAGATAAAGCGAAAATTGAACAAATTGCTCGTGAGCATAAACTGATCGATGAGAGAACCACTAAACAACGTGAAAATAGTATGGCTTGTGTATCCTTGCCAACTTGTCCGTTGGCAATGGCAGAAGCAGAACGTTTTTTACCGCCATTTACCGATAAAATTGATGTACTGTTTGCCAAACATGGTTTAAGTGATGAGCATATTGTATTACGAGTAACAGGCTGTCCAAATGGTTGTGGACGAGCAATGTTGGCGGAAATCGGTTTGGTCGGTAAAGCTATCGGACGTTATAACTTACATGTCGGCGGTAATTTACAAGGCACCAGAATTCCCCGTTTATTTAAGGAAAATATTACTGAAGATGAAATTCTAACCATTATTGATGGTTGGTTAGCGGATTGGGTACAAAATCGTCAAGTAAAAGAGGGTTTTGGTGATTTCGCCATTCGGACGGGAATTGTGAAACCTGTGGTAAATGCTCCCGTGGATTTCTGGGACGCCAGTAAAGTTGTTACATTGCAAGCAGCATAAAAGGGGACTACGATGAATTATTTTCCATTTTTTGCTGAACTGAAAAATCGTCCTGTGTTAGTTGTCGGGGGCGGCTCGGTAGCATTACGTAAAATTGAAGCGTTATTAAAAGCTAACGCCAGTATTAAAGTGGTGGCAGAACGGCTAAATAGTGCGGTGCAAAATCTGAAAGATTTAGGCAAAATTGAGCATATTGCCAGCCATTTCGCCGAAGAACAGCTTGATCGCGTGTATTTAGTCATCGCCGCTACCGATGATGTAGGACTGAATAAACGTATTTTTAATGCAGCGGAACAACGTTGTCGTTTAGTCAATGTGGTGGACGAACAGGAACATTGTAACTTTATTTTTCCGTCTATTATTGACCGTAGTCCAGTGCAAATTGCCATTTCAAGTGGTGGAACGGCACCTGTATTAATTCGCTTATTACGGGAAAAATTAGAAGCCTTATTACCGAAAAATATTGGCACCATGGCAACCATTGCCCAGCGTTTTCGTTCGCAAGTGAAACAACGTTTTCCACATATCACCCAACGTCGCCGTTTTTGGGAACAACTGTTCCAATCGGCAGATTTCCAACGTTTAACCGATAATCAGCAAATTCAGCCAGCAGAAACCTTGTTGCAACAATCCTTAAGCCGTGAATTAACTCGGGTAGGTGAAGTGTCTTTAGTGGGAGCAGGTCCGGGGGATAGTGGCTTATTAACCTTGAAAGGATTACAACGTATTCAACAGGCAGATATTGTGCTTTATGATGCGTTGGTATCAGAACAAGTGCTAGATTTAGTTCGCCGTGATGCGGAAAAAATTTCGGTGGGGAAACGTGCGGGTAGCCACAGTGTGCAACAGGAAGAAACCAATCGCTTATTAGTGAAATATGCTAAACAAGGCAAACGTGTCGTGCGTTTAAAAGGTGGCGATCCTTTTGTGTTTGGTCGTGGTGGGGAAGAATTAGAAGTGCTAAAAGCGGAAAATATTCCGTTTGAAGTCGTGCCGGGGATTACTGCAGCATTGGGGGCAACGGCTTATGCTGGGATTCCATTAACCCACCGTAATTACGCTCAAACCACTATGTTTATCACAGGACATACCAAACCCGATGGCAAAAATCTGACGTGGCAAACCTTGGCTCAAGGTAATCAAACCCTTGCAGTCTATATGGGAACCATTAAAGCGGCGGATCTGGCAGAGAATCTGCAAATTCATGGGCGTTCGCCTGATACGCCAGTAGCAGTGATTAGTCACGGCACCTTGCCAACACAACAGATCTTTGCTGGGAAATTAGCAGACTTAGCGAAACTGGCAGAACATGCACCATCACCTGCCTTAATTGTGATTGGGGAAACGGTTGCATTACAACCAGAATTAGCTTGGTTTGGTCAGCAAGCCCAACAATTTGTCGGCTCTGCAACCGCATTTAAATTAGATGATATTGTGGCATTACCGCCTGAAAAATTGGCAGCATAACGAATAAGAGATGTATTATGAGTATTATTCCTAACGAAATCATTCAACAATTACAAAATTTATCACCAACACAATTCGCTTGGTTATCAGGTTATTGTTGGGCAAAAACTGAAAATAATAACGTGGCAACCACCGCCGTAGAAAATATTGCGACAGCCATTGCACCAACAGTCAAACCTTTATCGATTAGCGTATTATCCGCTTCACAAACAGGTAATACTCGCAAAATTGCAAATTTATTGGTGGAACGGTTACAAGCTCAAAATTTATCGGTAAAACAGATTAATATTGGCGATTATAAAACCAAAAATTTAGCCGAAGAAGATGTCGTATTGTTGCTCACTTCTACCCAAGGCGAGGGCGAACCACCAGAAGAAGCAGTGAGTTTACATAAATTCCTGTTTGGCAAAAAAGCCCCTAAATTAGACAGTGTCAGATTTGCTGTGCTGGGGTTAGGTGATAGCAGTTACGAACATTTCTGTGGTGCCGCTGTGGAGTTTGATCAGCGTTTGGCGGAATTAGGGGCAAGTCGTTTGTTAGATCGTCAAGACTGCGATTTGGACTATCAAGCCACCGCAGAAGGCTGGATTGATCGTATTGTGCCAGTTTTGCTTCAATTAAATCAAACATCGCAGAGTAGTAGCACCACTGCTGTGCCAAGTGTAACAGCAAGTGCAACGCCGACATCTGTTTATAATAAAGAAAATCCATTTCCAGCTACTCTAGTCACCCGACAAAAAATTACAGGCAGAAATTCAGATAAAGATGTTCGCCATATTGAATTTGATTTGAGTGGTTCTGGCTTAAGCTACCAAGCGGGTGATGCCTTAGGGGTGTGGGCAAATAATGATCCTGCCTTGGTTGATGAAATTCTGACCGCGTTAGCTTTAACAGGTGATGAAACCGTGGTTATCAAACAGCAAAATAAAGCCTTACGCCAAGCCTTAATTGAAGATTTAGAAATCACCCAAAATACACCGCAGTTTGTGAAAGGTTATGCGGAATTTGCTCAACTGCCAGAAAGTGCGGTGCAAAATCCACAAGTTTTTGCAAGCCAACACCCGATTGTGCATTTGCTTAATCATTTTCCTGCAAAATTAACCGCTGAACAATTTGTGGCGTTATTGCGACCACTCACACCGCGTCTTTATTCCATTGCTTCCAGTCAAGCGGAAGTGGGCGATGAAGTGCATTTAACCGTGGGCGTGGTGCGTTATCAAGATGACGAAATTGAGCGGCAAGGTTGTGCTTCCCATTATCTGGCGGAACGTGCAGAAGAAGATGGAGCCATAGGGGTTTTCGTGGAGCAGAATAATAATTTTAGATTACCAGAAAATAGTGAAACCCCTATTATTATGATTGGTGCGGGTACGGGCATTGCACCGTTCCGAGCCTTTGTACAACAGCGTGCAGCCGATGAAGCCACGGGGAAAAACTGGTTAATCTTTGGTAATCCGCATTTTAGTGAAGATTTCTTATATCAAACCGAATGGCAAACCTTTGCTAAAGACGGTTATTTACATAAATACAGCTTTGCTTGGTCAAGGGATCAAGACGAGAAAATTTATGTACAAGATAAAATTCGTGAAAATGCTGCGGATATTTGGCAATGGTTGCAAAATGGCTCACATATTTATGTGTGCGGTGATGCCAATAAAATGGCAAAAGATGTGGAAAAAGCCTTGCTTGATGTGATTGCCGAACAAGGCAAATTAAGTGTTGAAGATGCAGATGAATATTTAGATGAATTGCGTCAAGCAAAACGCTATCAGCGAGATGTTTATTAATAGGAGCATAATGATGACTGATAAACAAAATGCCTTACGTTGGTTTAGAAAAGAAGATGGCTGGGCGATTATTATTAGCCTTGGTTTTTTATTCGTTGCAAGCCTTTTCTATTTAATTGGTTTAAATAGTATTTTACCTTACTTTGCAGTTTCTGTGCCATCGTGGGTAAATGTGGAACAATTAGTAGATAAACTTCCAGCTAAAATTCCAGCTTTCTTGCTATTATATTTTTTACTGGCAGGCAGTTTAACATTAGGTGCCAAGCAATTAGGTTATAATAGTAAAACTTTTTTAAAAGGATTTAGTTTATTGTATGTTTTGGCGGTGTTAATTTTAATTATTAGTGCCAATAAAACATTAAAATCATGGCAATTAGAAAGTCCTTTAGTGGCATTGTTTATTGGCTTGATGTTAGGTAATTTTTTAAAATTACCGCAATGGTTTCAAGAAGCGTTACGCACTGAATATTATGTCAAAACAGGCATTATTTTAATGGGGGCAACCTTACCATTTACGATTATTCTCAAAGCAGGTGGTGCCGCTATTGGACAAGCCTTAATTGTTTCCTTTGTTACATTTGGCAGCATTTATTGGGCAGCGGTAAAATTGGGTTTAGATAGACGTTTTGCCGCCTGTTTAGGTGCTGGTGGATCAATTTGTGGGGTATCTGGTGCGATTGCTATTGGGGGAGCTTGTCGAGCTAAACAGGAACATGTTTCAGTATCCATTTCTCTGGTTGTGGTTTGGGCTGTGGCAATGATCTTTATTTTACCTGTTTTATGTAATGCACTTGGTTTGCCTGCGGGTGTTGCTGGTGCGTGGATTGGTACATCGGAATTTGCTGATGCCGCTGGTTTCGCCGCAGCAGAAGCGATTGGACACGAAGCTGCCACACAGGCATTCACCTTAATGAAAGTGATCGGGCGTGATATGTTTGTGGGGGTATGGGCATTTTTAGTGGCAATTTTGTCTGTTACCGTCTGGGAACGAAAAACATCTTCTGAAAGTGAGCGAGTAGATGCCGCTGAAATTTGGCGTCGTTTTCCGAAATTTATTATCGGCTTTTTTGTTGCCTCTCTATTAACCACGCTATTCATTTCGGTTTTACCCGATGCACAATCCACAGGTTATAGTAAAGAAGTATTATCAACCTTAAAAAATCTGCGTGGTTGGTTCTTTACTTTGACATTCTTGAGTATCGGCTTAACCACCCGTTTTCGTGATTTAGCCGCAGTTGGAATAAAACCAATTTTAGCCTTTAGTTTTGGGGTGGCAATCAATTTACCATTGGGATATTGGTTATCTAATCATGTTTTTGTTTCTTTCTGGACAAGTCTATAAGGAACTAGATATGAGTATGGTTAATTTCAAAACGAGTATTAAAAGCAGCTTACCATTTCAACATATTAGAAATCAGGCATTATTGCAATTTTTGCAAAGTAACAATTATGCTATTGCATATAATGCTGATAAGTGGCAGGCTTGTAGCTATAGTATTGAAGCTGAACAAGCAAAACAACAACTTCGCCAGCAAGGTTTTTTGGATAATGAATTTCAGATTTCCTTAGAATATCAACGAAGTTGGGGGTTTTTATAACAAACCAAAATGAAGCGTACTTTAATGTATGGTTTAACATGAAAGTGCGGTGTTTTTTAGCGGAATTTAGATAAACCTAATTATTGTAATCCCAGTTAGCAACAATACTAACCCAATAATAATCCCCTGAATTTTTCAGGGGACTTTTAACAAGACAGGGATTATTTAATCGGATCTAAACCTAATACTTTACGCCCATTAATACTGGCAATATTGACCATTTCTTCTAAATTTGGGAAACGGCAACCTGCAGCTAGCAAGCTAAGTTCTTGCCACATATCACCCTCACACAATGGCACCATATAATCACAAATATTATCGGTGCCAATGGCGACCGTGATACCCTCAGGGATCATTTCATCGGCTGGTGTTAAGGCATTATGGAATGGCATCAATTCTTCTTTACGGTTACTATCAATCCATGCCATCGGACAAGCGATCATCATCATTTGTGCTTCACGCATTTTTTTATACAAATTGTAGCGGTAAGTTTTGGAGTGGGCACCAATCGAAATCCCATGAATGGCGACGACACGTCCTTGCATACCATGCTCAATGGTTTTATCACAAAGTTGCTCGGTTTCTTTTTCTTTTGGGGTATTAAATTGATCCACGTGAACATGACACATAATCCCCAAAGATTTGGCTTTATCAAGTAAAATATCCATGGCTTCTAAACCACGACCATAATCTAATTCATCACGATAGGGTAAGCCACCGATCATATCTACCATGTCTGAACCAATATCAAACCATTTTCTTGCGGTTGGCTCAATCACCCCTTTTAAGGTTTGGTTGGCAAATTTCAACACAATGTCGCTTTTATACACTTCTCGAGCTTTATGTGCCGCAATAATCGCACGATCTTCACAGACGGGATCAATATCCACGAATGTACCAAACGCTGTGACCCCTTGCGAAATCATTAGCTCAATGGCTTGACTAAAACGAGCATAATAATGTTCTACGGTGGATGTCCGTTTAACTTCATCCACCAGATCCCATTTTTGTTGTAAATTACAGCTGTGGTAAATACTGATTTTTTCAGGTGTCATGGTAAAGGCACGGTCAGCATGAGCATGAGAGTTTACCCAACCGCCTTTTTTGATAATTTCATCTCTAATGTAGGTTTTAAAACTACGAACGTGATTTTTCATAAATATTCCATAATGGTAGAAGTGAATAGTGCGGATAGGGGAGCAAGTTGTTAACATTCTCGCTAATAAAAGAATGCTTATTAATAGAAAATACACATACGCTCAATGAACATTCATTGATAAATTGAGTGGGAATGTTATAAAAAATTCGCTGATTTTTCATTAATAACATTGCTGTCTAGTCCGAGTTGATACTAGGCATGCAGTATAAAACTTTATGATCGAAAAGGCTAGTGTTAATCAGAAAATTACTTGAAAAAACACCGCAGTTTTTGGATTTTCTCTTTAAACTGCGGTGTTTTTTTATTGATTTTTAACGCAAAAATGCGGGAATTTTACTTTCGTATTCCGCAATTTTGTCTTCGTGTTGCAAGGTTAACCCGATATTATCTAAGCCATTTAATAAGCAATGACGGCGAAATTCGTCTAGTTCAAAATGATAGACTTTGTCGCCCGTGGTCACAGTCATGGCTTCCAGATCAATTTGAATTTCTTTGCCTGTATTCGCCCATACCCATTGAAAAATTTCTTCTACTTCTTGTTCGCTTAAACGTACTGGTAGCATGTGATTGTTTAAGCTGTTGTTATAGAAAATATCTGCAAAGCTAGGGGCGATCATCGCTTTAAAACCATAATCTGCTAATGCCCATGGGGCGTGTTCACGCGAAGATCCACAACCTAAATTTTTGCGAGCAAGTAGAATGGTTGCTCCTTGATATTGTGGATAGTTCAACACAAATTCGGGATTGGATTTGGTTCCCTCAACATCAAGATAACGCCATTCGTGGAATAAGTGTTTACCAAATCCGACCCGTGTAATGGCTTGTAAAAATTGTTTTGGAATAATCGCATCGGTATCCACATTCGCCACATCAAGAGGAACCACTAAGCCTGAAAGTTGTTTAAATCCTGCCATTTTTTGCTCCTTAATTTAATGTTACATCACGAATATCGACAAATTTACCAAACACCGCAGCCGCCGCAGCCATAGCTGGGCTAACTAAGTGGGTACGACCGTTTCGACCTTGACGACCTTCAAAGTTACGGTTAGATGTGGAGGCACAACGTTCCCATTCACCTAAACGGTCATCATTCATACCTAAACACATGGAACAACCAGGGTTACGCCATTCTGCACCAGCTTCAATAAAGATTTTATCTAATCCTTCTTTTTCCGCCTGTTCTTTTACTAATCCCGAACCTGGCACTACGAGTACACGTTTGACGTTATCGGCTTTTTTACGTCCTTTCATTACGGCGGCGGCTTCACGCAAATCTTCAATCCGAGAGTTCGTGCAAGAACCGATAAAGACTTGATCCACTTCCACTTTAGTTAAATCTGTATTGGGTTCTAACCCGATATAAGCTAAGGCTTTTTCAGCAGAAGCACGAGCCACGGGATCTTGCATATCTTTTGGATTTGGCACGGGCTGATTAATGCCAATGACTTGCCCTGGGTTGGTTCCCCAAGTTACTTGTGGAGCAATATCCTTGGCTTCTAATGTTACCACCGCATCAAATTCGGCATCATCATCAGTTTTTAAGGTTTTCCAATAAGCTAAAGCATCGTCCCAATCTTTACCTTTCGGTGCGTGTTGGCGATCTTTTAAATAAGCAAATGTGGTTTCATCTGGTGCAACAAGTCCTGCTTTGGCACCTAATTCAATAGCCATGTTGCATACTGTCATACGCCCCTCCATGGAAAGATCACGAATGGCTTCACCACAGAATTCGACCACATAACCTGTTCCGCCTGCCATGGTGGTTTTGCCGATAATGGCTAACACGATGTCTTTGGCGGTAATGCCAGCATTGACTTTGCCACGCACTTCAATTTTCATACTTTTGGCACGTGCTTGTTTTAGGGTTTGGGTGGCAAGCACGTGTTCTACTTCGGAGGTACCGATGCCGAACGCTAATGCTCCAAATGCCCCATGTGTGGCGGTATGCGAATCACCGCAAACAATGGTCATACCCGGTAAAGTTAAACCTTGTTCAGGTCCCATAACGTGAACAATACCTTGTTGTTTGGTGTTCATATCAAACAATTCAATACCTGTTGCTTTACAGTTTTTTTCTAATTCAAGTACTTGAATTTTAGCTTGACCTTCAAGTTTATTCACATCACGTACTTGGGTAGAAATACTGTGATCCATGGTGCCAAAGGTTTTATTGACTTGGCGAACTTGACGATGTGCCACTCGCAAGCCGTCAAAGGCTTGCGGACTGGTGACTTCATGGATCAAATGGCGGTTAATATACAGAATCGGCGTTTCGCCATCTGCTTCATACACCACATGGCTGTCGAATAATTTTTGGTAGAGTGTTTTTCCCATTTTTATTTCTCGTTAGGTTTTGTTAATTCGTTGGGTTGTATTTTTTTAAATGGCGTTAGCAATCAACGTTCCCATTTCACTAGTGGAAACTGGTTGGCTATTATCGGCTAAATCAGCCGTTCTATGTCCAGATGCTAACACTTTTTTCACCGCACTTTCAATGGCTGTGGCGGCTTCGTTTTGGTTAAAACTATGACGTAACATCATAGCTGCCGATAAAATCTGAGCAATCGGGTTGGCGATGCCTTTGCCTGCAATATCAGGGGCAGAACCGCCAGCAGGTTCGTATAAGCCAAAGCCTTGTTCATTTAGACTGGCGGACGGCAACATCCCCATTGAACCTGTGATCATGGCACATTCATCAGAAATAATATCGCCAAAAATATTGGAGCAGAGTAGCACGTCAAAGAAAGACGGCTGTTTAATCAACTGCATGGTGGCGTTATCAATATAAATATGATCTAATTTGACTTCTGGATATTGTTTTGCCACTTCATTCACCGTTTCACGCCATAAAATTGAGCTGATTAACACATTGGCTTTATCCACTGAAGTTACGTGTTTGCTACGCTTCATGGCGGTTTCAAAGGCCACTTTAGCAATACGTTCAATTTCGTATTTGTAATATACTTCAGTATCAAAGGCTTTAGTTTGGGAACCCTCGCCCTCACGCCCTTTGGGTTGACCGAAATAAATCCCGCCAGTTAATTCACGTACTGTTACCATATCAAAGCCTGTTTCGGCAATATCCGCACGCAATGGACAGAATTTTTCTAAACCTTTGTACAGCGTGGCAGGGCGTAAATTACTGAATAATTTAAAATGTTTACGTAACGGCAATAATGCTCCACGTTCAGGCTGTTGATCTGGCGGTAAGTTTTCCCATTTTGGACCACCCACTGAACCAAATAAAATCGCATCCGCTGACTCACAGCCTTGCAACGTATTTTCAGGCAATGGACAACCTTGTTTATCAATGGCAATACCGCCTACGTTGAAATGGTTGTAATTTAATGTAAAACCGTATTTTTGTTGTACCACATCTAACACTTTAATGGCTTCTGCCATAATTTCAGGACCGATGCCGTCGCCTGATAAAACTGCTACGTTGTATGTTGACATTTTGTTTTCCTATTTTTAATTAATGTATTCATTGATAAAGCCCCCCTCAGGGCTTCGCCCAGCTCCCCCCGCAAGAAAGGGGAGCAAAATAATGCTTGAACTCGAAGATTGTAATCTTGTTCGCTCCCCCTGCTTGCGGGGGGAGCTGTCCGCAGGACTGAGGGGGGCAAAACCCACCAAACTAATGTTTCAAATTCTTGGTCAAATTCGCCACTTTTTGCGAACGATAAATGGCATTAATCGCATGAATTAACGCCAGTGCGGAAGATTCCACAATATCCGTGGCAAGACCGACCCCATGGAAACGGCGACCTTCATATTCCACTACAATATCCACTTGACCAAGTGCTTCTGCTCCCTCGCCTTTGGCGGTTAAATTATAATGGGACATTTTCAAATCCATACCCACAATTTGCATAATCGCATTATACACCGCATCCACAGGACCATTACCGCCATTAGAAACTTGATTAATACGATAACCGTCTAACGCCACTTGTACAAAGGCTGAAGCAGGTAAACCACTTAATGTTTGTGAAGTGATCACGTCTAAAGTTAAACGATCTTCATCGCCTTGTTGCATATCAATAAATGCTAATGCCTCTAAATCGTAATCAAACACTTGACCTTTCTTATCCGCCAATTTCAAGAAAGCCTCATATAATTTGTCCAAATCGTAATCTGCTTCGGTGTAACCCATATCCGCCATGTGACCTTTCACAGCCGCACGCCCAGAACGGGCAGTTAAATTCAATTTTTCTTTTTTCAAACCGATACTTTCAGGCGACATAATTTCGTAGGTGTTTTTATTTTTCAACATACCGTCTTGGTGAATACCTGATGAATGAGCAAAAGCATTATCGCCCACAATGGCTTTATTCGGCTGAATTGGCATATTACAAAGTTGGCTCACCATTTGGCTGACACGGTGAAGTTCTTGGGTATTAATACGGGTATCTAAGCCGTTAAACATATCTTGACGAGTTTTAATCGCCATTACCACTTCTTCCAACGCCGTATTGCCTGCTCGTTCACCAATACCATTAATGGTACATTCAATTTGTCTTGCCCCATTTAACACCGCAGTTAACGAGTTGGCGGTTGCCATACCCAAATCGTTATGGCAATGCACGGAGATAATCGCTTTATCAATGTTTGGCACACGGTTTAACACATCTGCCATAATGCCACCATATTGGGTTGGTAAGCAAAAACCTACTGTATCAGGAATATTGACTGTGGTTGCACCAGCGGAAATGGCAGCTTCCACGATGCGACAGATGTTGTCAATCCCTGTACGCCCTGCATCTTCACAAGAAAATTCTACATCATCGGTATAATTTCTCGCACGTTTTACTGCTGCCACAGCCATACCCACCACATCATCAAAAGAACGTTTTAATTTGGCTTCTACGTGTAACGCTGAACTGGCAATAAAGGTATGAATCCGATAAGCATCAGCCACTTTCAAGGCTTCATAAGCCGCATCAATATCTTTATCTACGGCACGAGATAAGGCACAAACACGGCTGTTTTTAATATTTTCCGCAATCGTACGTACTGATAGAAAATCGCCCTCTGATGAAACAGGAAATCCGACTTCCATGACATCCACCCCTAATCGTTCTAAGGCAAGAGCAATTTGTAATTTTTCTTTTACGGTAAGACTTGCTTTTAATGCCTGTTCGCCATCTCGCAAGGTGGTATCAAAAATAATAATGTTGTTTGCTGCCATAATGTCATCCTTTTCTTTTCGTTAGGGTTTTACTTTGAAAGTGCGGTGTATTTTTTATGTTTTTTTAATAAAAAACCCCGAACTTTTTATCAAAGTGCGGGGTTGTAAATTCGTGTTTTATGCTATTTTTCTATCGTCCACAACTTAACCGCACAAAGAATGTGATAATCGTAAGTTGAGTAGCAGAGCGTGAAAGGTAAACATAAAATTCCTAAAATTGATTAAATTAGGCTCTTATATTACGGATTTAGAAAATTCTGTCAAAGGTTTTTTAGTAAAAAATATCAAAAAATAGAATGGTATAAAAATATTTTTTATATAAAAATCTATGAATATTTCGAAATTTAGTATTTAACACTATTTGGATTTCTTTTAAGGTGGGTTTATTTTGAAAATGTTTAAAATTTAGAGAAGGATTTTTATAAAAATCAGCCTGTTGAATAATTAATGCGGTGGCGAATATTATTCAACAGGCTGTACGGACTATTTCACTTCCCTAAACATAATCTCCCCAGGAATGACCAAACCTTGCCAATATAACTCGCTCGCCACTTTTTCGGCTAATTGTAGATAAGCATGCTTAATTTCAGGGTTAGATTCTGCAATTACGGTTGGTATGCCTTTATCTAAATCTTCTCTTAAACAAATATGTAAGGGTAACTGACCTAGCACTTGTACATGATATTTTTCCGCAATTTTTTCTGCTCCACCTGTACCGAAAATCGCTTCGTGATGACCGCAGTTTGAGCAGATGTGCATTGACATATTTTCTATAATTCCTAACACTGGCACAGAAACTTTATTAAACATGGCAATGCCCTTAATCGCATCAAGTAAAGCAATGTCCTGTGGTGTAGTGACAACAACCGCCCCTGTCACAGGAATTTGTTGTGATAACGTGAGCTGAATATCCCCCGTTCCCGGTGGCATATCAATCACTAAATAATCTAACTCATTCCATAGGGTTTCATTTAACAGTTGATTTAATGCACTGCTTGCCATCGGACCACGCCAAATGGTAGCGTTGTCAGCATTCATTAAATAGCCAATCGAATTGCTTTGTAAACCGTGAGCGATAATCGGATTGATATGTTTATTATCTGGCGATGTTGGGCGTTGGTTGGCTGCACCAAGCATGTGAGGGATAGATGGACCATAAATATCGGCATCTAAAATACCAACTTTAGCCCCTTGAGCTTGTAATGCTAAAGCTAAATTGACAGCAGTGGTGGATTTCCCCACACCGCCTTTTCCTGAAGTAATTGCAATAATATTTTTTACGCCTTTTACCGCTGGGTGATTATTGGCACGTTTCAAAGTGGCGATTTGATAATTTAATTGCCATTTAATTTGTTGAGCTTCTGCGATTGTCAATAAATCATGGGTAACAGTCGTTTTTAACTGCTCAAATGCTGTGTTCCAAGCAAAAGGCATTTGAATTTCGATGCGTAACACGCCTTGCATTTTTTCGATTTTTTTCACCGCACTTAGGGCGATTAAGTCTTTTTGTAATGTAGGGTGAGTAAAATTTTTAAAAACCGAAATGAATTTTGCTTGTTGTTCATCGGTAAAATTATTGGAAAATTGGGTTGTCATTATCTTTCCTAAAATCAAGTAGAGTAAATACCCGACTATTTAACCACGATATTAGAATGATGTTAAGCATAGATTATGTTTTAGCTAGAAAAAACAAGCCAAATCAGGTAAAATCACGCCAATTTTGTATTTCACGGCAAGCCAATTTGGGCTTGCTTATTATTTAAAGGTCTTTTTATGTCAAACCAATTTTCCCCAAAAAAACGTCAAATCCTTGTTACTTGTGCTTTACCTTACGCTAACGGTCCGATTCATTTAGGACACATGTTGGAACATATTCAAGCGGATATTTGGGTACGTTTTCAACGTATGCGAGGTAATGAAATTTATTTTGTTTGTGCTGATGATGCGCATGGTACGCCAATTATGCTGAAAGCGGATCAAATGGGGATCACGCCTGAGCAACTGATTGCTGATGTGCATAAAGCCCATTATGCGGATTTCAGTGGCTTTAATATTAGTTTCGATAATTATCATTCTACGCATAGCGAAGAAAACCGTGAATTTTCCGAGATGATTTATCATCGTTTAAAACAAAACGGTTTTATTAAAAATCGTACCATTTCGCAATTATTTGACCCTGAAAAATCCATGTTTTTGCCCGATCGTTTCGTGAAAGGCACTTGTCCGAAATGTAAAGCACCCGATCAATATGGTGATAACTGCGAAGTCTGTTCTGCCACTTATAGCCCAACGGAATTAATTAATCCACGTTCTACCATATCAGGTGCTACCCCTGTATTGAAAGAAAGTGAACACTTTTTCTTTGATTTGCCGAGCTTTGAAAAAATGTTGCAAGAATGGAATCGTTCGGGTGCGTTGCAAGCGGAAGTGGCAAATAAAATGCAAGAATGGTTTGATGCGGGTTTGCAACAATGGGATATTTCTCGTGATGCACCTTATTTTGGCTTTAAAATTCCGAATACGGAAAATAAATATTTTTATGTTTGGTTAGATGCCCCGATTGGTTATATGGCATCGTTTAAAAATCTGTGTGAACGTGAACAGATTGATTTTGATCGCTTTTGGAAAAAAGACAGTCAAGCTGAACTGTATCATTTTATTGGCAAAGATATTATGTATTTCCACAGCTTATTCTGGCCTGCTATGCTAGAGGGGGCTGATTTACGTAAACCGAGCAATATTTTTGTGCATGGTTATGTGACGGTGAATGGCGAAAAAATGTCAAAATCCCGTGGTACATTTATTCAAGCTGCAACCTATTTGAAACACTTAGATCCCGAATGTTTACGTTATTATTATGCTGCCAAATTGAGTAATCGAATTGATGATTTAGATTTAAATTTAGAAGATTTTGTACAACGGGTAAATGCAGATTTAGTCAATAAATTAGTCAATTTAGCGTCACGTAATGCTGGCTTTATTCAAAAACGTTTTAATGGAAAATTAGCAGAAAAATTAGAAGATCAAAGCCTATTTGAGGAATTTACTCAACAATCGGAGCAAATTGCGACATTGTATGAAAACCGTGAATATGGCAAAGCGATCCGTGCGGTTATGGCATTAGCGGATAAAGCCAATAAATACGTGGACGACAAAGCACCTTGGGTAATTGCCAAACAAGAAGGACGTGATGCAGAATTGCATTCTGTTTGTTCCATGGGGATTGAATTATTCCGTGTATTAATGGGTTATTTAAAACCTGTGTTACCGAAATTAGCCGAGCGAGCAGAGGGCTTTTTACAGACAGAATTAACTTGGCATAATCTGGCACAACCATTATTAGCCCATCAAATTTCTCCGTTTAAAGCCTTATTTAATCGTTTAGAGATGAAACAAATTGATGCAATGATCGAAGCATCAAAAGCGGAAAATGCCGCGGTAAATACCGCAAAAACAGTGGAAAAAAACACCGCAGTTTCTACCAGTAATTCTAGCGAAAATAGCGAATTTGAACCTGTAGAAGCTGAAATCAGTATTGATGATTTTGCCAAAATTGATTTACGAGTGGCAACCGTGTTACATTGTGAAGCCGTACCTGAAAGCAATAAATTATTGAAATTTCAATTAGATTTAGGTTTTGAACAACGTCAAGTATTATCAGGTATTAAAGCTGCTTACAATAATCCAGCAGAATTAATCGGTCGCCAAGTGATTATGGTTGCCAACCTAGCACCTCGCAAAATGAAATTTGGTGTATCGCAAGGTATGATTTTATCAGCGGGTACAGGTGGTGCTGATTTGTTCTTGCTTGCTGTGGATAATGGAGCGAAAGCAGGGGATCGGGTTAAATAATATCCAATTAAATTAGTGTGCTAAAAGAGTGGTGTTTTATTCATCTATGATTTTGCGAGTAAGATCACATTTTTAGTGATTTCTGAAAAAAACTAACAGAAAAAACTTGAAAAGTTTGGATAAACAACATACCTTGTTTGTAAGTAACACAAAAGGATTTATTCATCAATAATAATAAAGAGGTGACAACTATGACACTTAATATTGCAAGTAAACAAATGGACATTACTCCCGCAATTCGGGCTCATATTGAGGATAGATTAGCGAAATTGGAAAAATGGCAAACTCAGCTAATTAATCCTCACTTTGTATTAAGCAAACTACCGCAGGGATTTGGGGTCGAAGCGACGATTGGTACACCAAATGGTAATTTGTTTGCAAGTGCAGAATCTGATGATATGTACAAAGCGATTAACGATGTTGAAGATAAATTAGCAAGACAATTAAATAAACTTCAACATAAAGGCGAGGCTCGCCGAGCGGATGAACGCTTGAAAGATTCCTTTCAATAATTAATTTTTTATTTAAGGCTGATTTTGATAATGTGATTGAAATCAGCCTTTTTGATTTTATAACTTTCAGTAATAGCGAATAGTGTATTTTTGTGATCTGTATTCCAAAAAGTGCGGTGAAAATTCGCATTATTTTTTAAATTAGCATAGATTAATGGGGTGGAAATCGGTAGAATATCGCCCTTTTATACAAACAGTCGTAAGTGTAATAACGTGACACAAGGGTAACTATGTTAGAAATAACCTCAAACAAAATCAATTTAATGAATTTAACTCGTCCGCAAATGCGAGAATTTTTCAAAGAAATTGGTGAAAAGCCATTCCGAGCCGATCAATTAGTCAAATGGATTTATCATTTTGGCGAAGATAATTTCGACAATATGACCAATCTTAATAAACAGTTACGGGAAAAATTAAAATCGGTGGCTGAAATTAAAGCACCTGAAATTGCCGTAGAACAACGTTCATCTGATGGTACGATTAAATGGGCGATGCAAGTGGGCGATCAGCAAGTGGAAACTGTGTATATTCCTGAAGCAGATCGAGCAACTTTGTGTGTGTCTTCGCAAGTGGGTTGTGCCTTGGCTTGTACGTTCTGTTCTACCGCTCAACAAGGTTTTAATCGCAATTTAAATGTGGCAGAAATTATCGGGCAAGTATGGCGAGCATCTAAAATTATCGGCAATTTCGGTGTGACGGGCGTGCGACCGATTACTAACGTAGTGATGATGGGCATGGGTGAGCCATTGTTAAATGTCGCAAATGTGGTGCCTGCCATGGAAATTATGTTAGATGATTTTGCTTATGGTTTATCTAAACGCCGTGTTACCTTATCTACGTCAGGTGTGGTGCCTGCTTTGGATAAACTCAGTGAGATGATTGATGTGGCATTGGCGATTTCTCTGCACGCTCCCAATGATGAATTGCGTGATGTGTTGGTGCCGATTAATAAAAAATACAATATCAAAATGTTAATGGATAGCGTGCATCGTTATTTAAATGTGTCCAATGCCAATCACGGTAAAGTGACGATTGAATATGTGTTGTTAAATCAGGTCAATGATGGGGTAGAACACGCTCATCAGTTGGCGGAAGTATTGAAAAATACGCCGTGTAAAATTAATTTAATTCCGTGGAATCCGTTCCCTGAAGCCCCTTATGCGAAAAGCTCCAACACTCGCATTGACCGTTTCCAAAAGACCTTAATGGAATATGGTTTTACGGTAATTGTACGCAAAACCCGTGGTGATGATATTGATGCAGCGTGCGGACAGTTGGCAGGTGATGTGATCGACCGCACTAAACGGACAGCCGTTAATGCCATGAAAAAACAATTTGGTCAAGGCATTCAGATTAAAACTCATTAAACCGCATTAAGCCAGAAAGTGCGGTTCAAATAGGGAAAAATTTATGAAATTTATACCGCACTTTATACTTATTCTTTTTTTAACCGCTTGCGTTTCGCAAGATGTTGAAATAGATTTTGATCAAAAGCCAGCCGCCAAAGCTCGAGTAGAACTCGCACTGGGCTATTTATCCCAACAAGATTGGGAACAAGCTAAACAAAATCTGGATAAAGCCTTGAGTTATGCCCCTGATTACTATTTGGTTCATTCTGCCTTTGCTTATTTTTACCAACAACAAGGCAATATTACACAAGCCCGTGAATCTTATTTGAAAGCCATTAAACTAGATGATAAACAAGGTGATGTGCATAATAATTATGGTACATTTCTTTGTTCGCAAGGGGAGTTCCAAGCTGCCTACCAGCAATTTGATTTAGCAGTGGCAAGCCCGAATTATTATCGTCAAGCAGATAGTTATGAAAATAAAGCCTTGTGTGCTTTATCGGAAAATAATCAGGCTGTTTATCAACAAAGTAAAATAGCGTTAGAAAAAGCAGATCCTGAAAGGGCGAAGAAATTAAGATAACTATTCTTCACCCTAACATTATCGAGAAACAATATCCTGATTATTGCGTAAATCAATATCTGTATTTGTCGCTTGTCCAACATCAGTTGAAACTGCGGTGGAATTTCCTTGAGTTTTTGCATTACCATACAAGGCTTTACGGTAAGTTTCTACCCACATTGTAGTTGCACCACAAACCGCAACAGGAATGACGACTAAGTTCACCACAGGAACTAACATGCACAAGCTGATTAATCCGCCAAAGGTTAGACTTTGCCAACGGTTATCTTTGAGTTTAACTCGCATGGTATGGAATGAAATTTTGTGGTTATCAAACGGATAGTCACAATATTGAATTGCCATCATCCATGCGGTAAAAGCAAAAGCTAACACGGGTATTACAGATTGCCCTAGCATAGGAATAAAACCGAGTAAAAATAGAACGATATAAATCGGTAAGCTATATACCAGTTTTTGCCATTCTCGAGCTAACATACGTGGAATATCTTTAATAAAATCCATGATAGTCATATCTGCTAGGCTCTCTCCAGTCAGCATTTTTTCGACTTTTTCTGCTAGTAAACCGTTAAAAGGGGCGGCAATAAAGCCTGATAGCATGGTAAATGAAAAGTAAAAAACGATAACTATCATCACTAATGACATGATAAACATCACGGAACTGAGCCAATCTAACCATGCTGGCAGAAAGCCCATTACCCATTCAATTATATGGTTGATTTGACTGATAAATAACCAACTTAGTCCCACCATTAATACCACATTGAGTAAGATTGGCATCACGACAAAACGGCGTAGTCCTTTTTGTGTAATTAAATGCCAGCCCATAACAAAGTAATGAAACCCTGACTTGACTTCTTTTTCTTCGATCATTATTTTTCCTAGTTGGATAACGTTAGTATAAAACGGTGAATAGAATACAAAGTGCGGTCAAAAAATGCAAATTTCAAGATCCATAATGTGAATAAATATGGTAAGCTAACAAATATTTCTGGTTGTTTGAAATAGGACATATTGCAATGGATCTCAATACAATTTTAATTATTTTAGGTATTCTCGCATTAATCGGTTTAGTCGCTCATGGTATCTGGTCTAATCGCCGTGAAAAATCGCAATATTTTAATAATGCGAATAGCTTTAATCGTAGTCAGCATATTCAACGGAAACCAGAACAGTCCCCGACTGATTATGCTCAAGTACCCGTTACGCCAATTCAGAAACGCCAACCGATAGTAAGTCAGCCAGTGGAAAATACGCAAATGAATATTCCACAACCTGAGCCGATTCAAACGGATATTCCAGTCACAGCTCCAGTGCAAGCGAATGCAGTGGAGCAGATCAAAATTACCTTACCTGAATCTGACCTTGCTCAACCAGAATCAGAGCAAGTCTATTATGAATATCGACCAGAACCAAAGCAGCCTAAAGAGAATATGGCAGAATATACTTTAGCCGATGCGGTAGATTATGCAGGGACAGAAGCTCAAGTCGATATGTCATCGCCCGAATTGCGAGTACAGTTACAACAAGCAAGTTCACCGATTTCTGAACCTAAATTACAACAGCCGATTGAAAATAAAACCGAAAACGAACAAACAGGACAAGAACCAGTTACACAGGCATCGCAGCCAACAGATTTTATTTTGTTATATGTGGTGGCACCAGAAAATCGTCAATTTTTAGGGCTTTCTATTGCTCAATCGTTGGATAATTTAGGGTTTATTTTAGGCAAAGATAATTTGTATCATCGCCATGTTGATACGGTGGCAAGTCCAGTGATGTTTAGTGTAGCCAATATTGAACAACCCGGTACATTTAACCCCTATGCCATGAATGAATTTTCTACACTGGGTCTTGCCCTATTTATGCAAGTACCGTCACAGGTTGGAAATGACAAAGCCAATTTAAAAATGATGATCCAAGCCGCAAAAAATTTAGCCGAAGAATTAAATGGTTTTGTGTTAACCGATCAACAAGCTATTTTTGATGACAAGCAAGAACAAGATTATTTAGATCGCGTGTAGCGAAAATTGTCGATTGAAAACCGCACTGTTGAGCGTTCAAAGTGCGGTTTATTTTGTTAATAATTTTAGAAAAGAAAAATAAAATGACGGATATAGCCAAACAAATGAATCAGTTGCGTGAAACATTGCGTTATCACGAATATCAATATCACGTGCTTGATGAACCCCAAATTCCAGACAGCGAATATGATCGTTTATTTCATCAATTAAAAACCTTAGAACAACAATATCCCGAATTCATCACTGCCAATTCGCCGACCCAGCGTGTTGGGGCAAAACTATTATCAGGCTTTAGCCAAATTACCCATGAAATTCCCATGTTATCCCTAGATAATGCGTTTTCCGATGAAGAATTTTATGCTTTTGTAAAACGTATTCAAGATCGTTTGGTGCTATTGCCAGAAACCCTTGAATTTTGTTGTGAACCAAAATTAGACGGTTTAGCAGTGAGTATTTTGTATGTCAATGGTGTCCTTACGCAAGCGGCAACAAGGGGCGATGGCAGCACGGGAGAAGATATTACTGCCAATATTCGTACCATTCGCAATATTCCCTTACAATTATTAACTGACCATCCGCCTGCTCGTTTAGAAGTGCGTGGTGAAGTGTTTATGCCACAAGCGGGCTTTGAAAAATTAAATGAATTAGCCTTAGCCAAAGGGGAGAAAACCTTTGCTAATCCACGTAATGCTGCTGCTGGCTCGTTGCGTCAACTCGATCCGAAAATTACTAGCCAACGTCCATTAATGCTGAATGCTTATAGTATTGGGATTGCCGAAGGGGTGGATTTACCCGAAACCCATTATGGGCGTTTGCAATGGCTGAAATCTATTGGTATTCCAGTGAATGCGGAAATTCAGCTTTGTGCTGGGGTAGAAAATGTGTTGAATTTCTACCGCACTATTCAACAAAAACGTCCAACTTTAGGCTATGACATTGATGGCACAGTGTTAAAAATTAACGATATTGCGTTACAGCAGGAACTTGGCTTTATTTCTAAAGCACCACGTTGGGCGATTGCGTATAAATTTCCTGCACAGGAAGAAATGACGATACTAAAAGATGTGGAATTTCAGGTAGGACGAACAGGTGCAATTACGCCTGTGGCAAAATTACAACCTGTTTTCGTGGCTGGTGTAACGGTGAGTAATGCGACCTTGCATAATGGCGATGAAATTGCACGTCTGGATATTGCCATTGGTGATACCGTGATTATCCGCCGTGCAGGTGATGTGATTCCACAGATTATTGGTGTGGTACATGATCGCCGTCCAGCCAATGCAGAATCGATTATTTTCCCAACACAATGCCCCGTGTGTGGTTCACAAGTGGTGCGAATTGAGGGCGAAGCAGTCGCTCGTTGTACTGGTGGATTATTTTGTGATGCACAACGTAAGGAATCTTTGAAACATTTTGTTTCTCGCAAAGCCATGGATATTGACGGCGTGGGAGCAAAGCTGATTGAGCAGTTAGTGGATCGAGAGTTTATTCATACGCCAGCAGATTTATTTAAATTGGATCTTTTCACCTTAATGCGATTAGAACGTATGGGACAAAAATCCGCTCAAAATGCGTTGGATAGCCTAGAAAAAGCCAAGTCAACCACCTTAGCACGCTTTATTTTTGCCCTAGGTATTCGGGACGTGGGCGAAGCCACCGCATTGAATTTAGCCAAATATTTCAAAAATCTCACCGCACTTCAACAAGCAGATTTAGAACAATTACAAGCCGTGCCAGATGTGGGCATCGTTGTGGCAAATCGGATTTATGTGTTTTGGCGTGAACAACATAACTTGGACGTAGTGAATGATTTAATCGCACAAGGTGTCCATTGGGACGATGTGGAAGAAAAAGACATTGGTGAAAATCCGTTAAACGGTAAAACCGTTGTATTAACGGGAACCTTAACTCAAATGGGACGCAATGATGCCAAAGCGTTATTACAATCTTTTGGGGCGAAAGTGAGTGGCAGTGTGTCAGCAAAAACCGATATTGTGATTGCTGGAGATTCAGCAGGATCAAAACTGACCAAAGCCCAACAATTAGGTGTTCAAATTTGGGACGAACAGTGGTTTTTGGATTTTGTAGCAGAATATCAGTAAAATTGGGGGCTAAGTATTGCTTAACCTCTTTGTTAGAATTGTAATAATTAATTTCTTTTTTGTTTTCTATTTTAATGTGGATAGTGAAATTATATGCGTCAAGAGTGGGCTTCTGTTATTCCTACTTTATTTTTATCCTCAAGATAAATCTCTTTTATTGCATACAAATAATTACTTGATATTTTGGGTTGTTACAGTTGGATTGTAAATTCAGGTTTCTACATTTAGAAAATACTGAAATCTCTCATTTTTAGATGAAGATAAATAATTTTTAAATACTTATCATTATTCACAGATCGGGCAAATAGTACAATATTTGTGTAGTTTAGCTTAACTATTTCAAACTTAATTCAGCCCATTCGGTGGCAGTATAATTGGTTTTGACCAACGCTGCCAAACTAACGTCTAATGCATCTGCGATTTTTCCCATTACATCAATTGAAACGGCTCGTTGACCACGTTCAATATCACTCACATAGGCACGACTTAAACCAGCATCAAAGGCAAGTGCTTCTTGTGAGATATCTTTTAAACGCCGAATTTTTCGCAAATTTTTTGCGAAAACGGTACGAATTGGGTGGATAGTTGAATCAGTATTTTTCATTATGTCAGTATGTCGCAAATTTAGCTATTGACAATCAATGATAGAGGTATTTTTATCTTTTATAGTTTACAATTAGATTTTAATCAGATAAAATTTATATACTTTAATTCATTATTTTATGGGGTATTTTATGAGTAGATATTGTCCAGATTGTGGAACTCGAGGTAAATATATAGAGGATAAAGGTGATCTATTAGGTGGAATGGCAAAAGGTGGAGCAATGGGCGCTGCGATTGGTTCATTCATTCCATTTATTGGTACTGCTGTTGGTGGTGCTGTTGGAAGTGTTTTAGGTGGCATTAATGGCAGTGGTAGTGATACAAAAATGAAATGTCCTGAGTGTGGTAAAACATGGAATAATAACGATTAAATTCATTGTCTTATATGTATATCGTGTATTTATAGTACACCTTAAAAAAGGATTCTAAATACACGATTTTTCCTTCTGCTATTCTCAATTTTTCATAATTGAAAGGGCGGATTTCTTGTATTTTCGATATCGCCATGCTGCTAGTAAAAAATAGCTTGATAAGCCTTACTTTTTGATACTTAAATTACAATAAGAATTATGCCGAAATTTTCTCGACAAATTGAAAAGACCTTTGATAACTAAATGATTTTGCTTGATTTGCTGAGAAAGGACTTGATGATAATGATAGGTAGAGATGATTGATAAGTGAGACTAGCTTACATCATCAAACATCGCATCCAGTCTAGCTTGTACATCGTCCATGATAAAATCAGGTACACTTTCTTTGCGTTTGGCTTGTCGTGCTTTCCAATCAAGGGATTTGATTTGATGACAATGGATAGCTCCTTGGGTATGTGTTCCTGTTCCCATTAGGCTTACCAATGTACCATGAGAACGGGCGAAATCGGCACTGCCTTGTGAAATTGGGCAAACCACGGCTAAACCTTGTTGGTTAAAATAATGGTTGCTAATCACTAACGCATAATGTTTACCTTGCATTTCTCGACCTGTGGCAGGGTCAAATTGCAAGTGAATAATATCGCCACGTTTTGGAATAGTCATTCTAATTCTTTACCTACAGCGGGCATTTCTTCCCAGCCCTCAACCATTGGCAAATTGCCATTCATTTCTGCCATTAGAGTACGAATATCGTAACATATTTTTTGGGGTTTAATAGGGTGAAGTATAAGACGATTATTTTGCATTTCTACATCAAAGCAATCATTCTCATTCAGATGAAATTGGGCTAATATCGCCTGTGGTAAACGCACAGCAGCACTGTTTCCCCATTTACGAATTTGTAGTTGCATTTCTTTCTCCATGATGAAGTTAAGTATCTACATTATAGATACTTACGCAATTATTGCAATATGCAAAAGTAAAAGAGCTTGCTGAACAAGGGTAATCGCAATAGAATACTCAGTTTAACGTTAAATACAGAATAGAATTTTATGGAATTATTTGAAGCAATTTTAATCATTTTATTGTTGATTATAATCAGTGCGGTGATTTCTTCGGCAGAAATTTCTCTTGCTGGGGCGAGAAAAGTGAAGTTACAAGTGCTTGCCAATGAGGGTGATTTAAGAGCCATGCAAGTATTACAACTGCAAGAAAAACCGGGGCGTTTTATTACTGTCGTGCAAATTGGCTTAAATATGGTGGCAATTTTAGGCGGTATGGTCGGGGAGAGTTCTCTTAATCCTTATTTTGTGAAAGTCCTTAGCCTATATACACAGGCTGAATGGGTGGAAAGCGTTTCTTCTTGGATTGCATTTAGTGTAGTGACCATCGCTTTTATTTTAGTCGCAGATCTGATACCCAAACGGCTTGCCATGAGTTATCCAGAACAAATTGCCATGAAAACCGTTGGGGTGATGCGAGTTTGTATTTTTATTTTTAAACCTCTCGTCTTGATTTTTGATGCCTTAGCGAATGCCATTTTTCGTTTGTTACGAATTTCTACCGTGCGTGAAGATAATATGACTTCTGAAGATATTGTGGCTTTAGTGGAAGCGGGAGCTGAATCAGGGGTGTTAAAAGCACAGGAGCAATATTTAATTGAGAATATTTTCGATATGCAAGCTCGCACGGTAACATCAACCATGACAACCCGTGAAAATATTGTTTTTTTAGACCGCAGTTTTAATCAAAAAGAGGTATTAAATACCCTCAGCCAAAATGCTCATTCCAAATTACTGATTTGTGATGGTGGATTAGATAAAATTTTAGGCTATGTGGAATCGCATACTTTGCTGACGTTGTATTTAACCGATCATCAAGTTTCTTTAACAGATCCCAAATTATTACGTAAACCCTTGTTTGTACCTGATACATTGTCCCTGTATGAAGTGTTAGAATTGTTTAAATCAATGGGCGAAGATTTTGCAATTATTGTTAATGAATATGCGTTAGTGGTTGGGATTGTTACCTTAAATGATGTGATGAGCATTGTTATGGGAGAATTAGTTTCTAGCGAAGAAGAACAAATCGTACAGCGAGATGAACATTCTTGGTTAATTGATGGCATTACGCCGTTAGAAGATGTGATGCGAGCATTGGATATAGCATCATTTCCCGCAGATGAAAATTACGAAACGATTGGTGGGTTTATGATGTATATGTTGCGGAAAATTCCGAAGAAAACGGATTCTGTATTATATGACAAATATAAATTTGAAATTATCGATACGGAAAACTTTAAAATCGATCAGTTGTTAGTGTCATTGCGTAAGGATTTGCAAGAGAGTTCTGCTACGAATTAGCGATGAAAGGCACTGGATTAAGTGCCTTGTTTTTTAATTTTCCAACATCAATTCTTTCAAATACTGATAAATTTCTCGATACGCTTTCGGCGGTTTATTTTGTTCTTTTTCTTTTTGAGCGGAACGGATAAGATTGCGTAAATGTTGACGATCAGCATCGGGGTGTTGGTCAAAGAATTGTGCCAGTTCATCATCACCTTTTTCTACTAAATCATCACGTAAATGTTCTATTTTATGCAGCATGGCTTGCTGTTGATTATGTTTATTCTCGATTTTATCTAAGGCTTCCTGAATAGGATCTATGTCCATTGAGCGTAATAATTTGCCGATAAATTGTAATTGACGGCGTTTAGCTTCCTTGACTGAACGGCGAGCCAAATGAATAGCGTCTAACAAGGTTTCATCAATCGGTACTTTGGCTAAATTTGCTGGGGTTAATTCCACTAATTTTGAGCCTAATTTTTTTAAATCTTCCGCATCACGTTTAATTTCACTTTTGCTGACCCAGATAATTTCTTCTTGCTCATCTGTCCAATCTAATTCTGGCTTTTTGCCCCGTTTTTTCATTTCCTATCCTTTCTTATTGATATTTTGCTACATTGTAGCAAATAAGCTAAAATGCGACAAATTTATAAATAATAAGGAAAAGAGCAGCATGCCAGAAAAAAATACGGAAAATTCCACCGCACTTTTAAAACAGCAAGAACAAGAATTACGTGCGGCGGTGAGTTATGCGGTCGAGTTGGCTCAAAAAGCAGGGGCAACAGCGGAAGTGGCGGTGACCAAAGTCAGTGGGCTTTCGGTTTCTACTCGGTTGCAGGAAGTCGAAAACGTAGAATTTAATAATGACGGAGCCTTGGGCATTTCGGTGTATTTAGGGCAACAAAAAGGTAACGCATCCACATCGGATTTAAGCCAGCCAGCCATTAAAGCGGCTGTTGATGCGGCATTAGAGATAGCCAAATATACTTCTCCCGATGATTGTGCGGGTTTAGCCGATAAAGCCTTAATGGCATTTAATGCACCTGATTTAGATTTATATCACCCCACTGACATTGATGTAGATCGGGCAGTGGAATTAGCCTTACAAGCGGAAACCGCCGCTTTGCAATATGATCGGCGGATTGTCAACAGTAATGGTGCGGCTTTTAATTCCCATACGGGAGTTCGCGTGTATGGGAATAGCCATGGTATGTTGCAAAGTCATTTATCGAGCCGTTATTCGTTGTCTTGCTCAGTATTGGGTGGTGTTGATGATTTATTAGAAAGTGATTACGAATACACGATTTCTCGTAAAGCGAATGAGTTAGCTGCACCTGAATGGGTAGGGCAAAATTCAGCGAAGAAAGCCATTGCTCGTTTACGACCGCAAAAAATTGCAACCCAAACGGCACCTGTGATTTTTCTTAATGATGTCGCAACAGGGTTAATTGGGCATTTAGCGACTGCTATTAGTGGTGGCAGTCTATATCGCAAAAACAGCTTTTTGTTAGATAAACTTGGACAAAAAGTTTTGCCTGATTGGTTTCAAATTAGCGAACGTCCGCATTTGTTAAGTGGTTTAGCTTCTACACCGTTTGATAGCGAGGGCGTGAGAACGCAAGATTTGGAGATTATTCAAGACGGTATTTTGCAAACTTATTTATTAACCAGTTACAGCGGTAAAAAATTAGCTATGCAAAGCACGGGACATGCAGGCGGTATTCATAATTGGTTGGTTAAACCAAATTCTCAAGGAAATTTAACCGCACTTTTAAACCAAATGGGAACAGGCTTGTTAGTGACTGATTTAATGGGGCAGAGTGTGAATATGGTAACGGGGGATTATTCTCGTGGTGCATCGGGCTTTTGGGTGGAAAATGGTGAAATTCAATATCCCGTTTCAGAAATCACCATTGCGGGCAATTTAAAACAGATGTTTGAGCATTTGATGGCGGTGGGTGATGACATTGAAACCCGTTCCAATATTCAAACTGGCTCAATTTTATTGGAAGAAATGAAAATTTCTGGAAATTAATTAAAAATGATAATAATTCTTATTGACAGAGATTATTTTATATATTAATATACACACATCTGTTAAGACATAGGTAGCTAAACAGGTAGAGTAGAAAGTAAATTCGTTAGGGTTTAAGACCGAAGTGTTGTCACTTCGGTCTTTTTTTATCCCTGCACTAGCGTACAGGGTTAAGCATGGTAACGATGCTCTGCATCTGAAAGAAAAAGCCACGGAGTGGCGTGACCATGCGTAGCCTAGTACGCAAGTGCTAGGCTCTTTTCCGTCTTTTTTATTTTGTATTTTTCCTTATTATGATATAGTCGTTTCCATATTTTTATACAGAGAAACCGTTATGAAAAAACATCATGTTGAAGTCTTGATTTCAGAGCAAGATGTGCTTGCTAAAATTGATCAGCTCGGTGCGGAAATTACCGCTTTTTATCAACAAAAGAAAGTGGATAAATTGATTGTAGTCGGTTTATTACGTGGCTCATTTATGTTTATGGCAGATTTAGTACGTAAAATTGACTTATCGCTCGAAGTAGAATTTATGACCACATCAAGTTATGGTATCGGCATGAGTACCAATCATGATGTAAAAATTACCCAAGATTTAAATGGTGATATTAAGGGCGAACACGTGTTAATTGTGGAAGATATTATTGATTCAGGTTACACGCTCGAAAAAGTCCGCAAAATCCTAGAACTCCGCGATCCAGCCAGTCTTGCCATTTGCACCTTATTAGATAAACCATCACGCCGTGAAGTAGAAGTGCCAGTAGAATGGGTGGGATTTGCCATTCCGAATGAGTTTGTTATCGGTTATGGTATTGACTATGCTCAACGTTATCGTAATTTAAGTTTTATCGGTAAAGTGATATTAGAAGAATAAGCCAGCCAAAGTGCGGTGTATTTTTTGTTAGATTTAATAATCATAAAAAAGAAAGGAAACAAGATGAGTAAATTATTCCCAACGGCCACCTTACGTAGCAAAGCCCCTTATCGTTTTGACATTGTCGGCAGTTTTTTACGTTCTGATGAAATTAAGCAAGCTCGCCAACAATGTAGTTGTGGTGATATTTCTTGTGCGGAGTTAGCTAAAGTTGAAGATAAAGAAATTGCTAAATTGGTGGAACATCAAAAAAGCGTGGGATTACATGCAGTAACAGACGGAGAATTTCGCCGTACTTTCTGGCATTTAGATTTTTTAGCAGGTTTAGACGGTGTGGAAGAAGTTGATGCTGAAAAATTTTCGGTACAATTTAAACATGATAATGTTCGCCCGAAAACCTTAAAAATTGTGGATAAAGTCGATTTTTCTGAAAGCCACCCGTTTGTCGAACATTTCCGTTCTGTTAATCAAATTGCTAACGGTCAAGAAGTGAAATTTACCATTCCATCACCGTCAATGCTGCATTTAATCACCAATGTACGTGCTACCGATTATGTGGCAATTCCACGTTATGAAAACAACAACCAACTTTTATTAGACGATATTGCTAACGCTTATATTAAAGCGATGCAGATTTTCTACAAATTAGGTTGTCGTAATTTACAATTAGATGACACGAGCTGGGGCGAATTTTGTGCGGAAGATAAACGAGCCGCCTATAAACAGCGTGGTTTTGATTTAGACCAAATTGCCAAAGATTATGTCTATATGATAAATAAAATTGTGGATGCTAAACCTGCTGATGATATTGCAATTACCATGCACATTTGTCGTGGCAATTTCCGTTCCACTTGGTTCTCGGCTGGTGGTTATGAACCTGTCGCAGAAACCTTGTTTGGTACTTGCCGTGTAGATGGTTTCTTCCTTGAGTATGATAGCGATCGTGCGGGAGATTTCAAACCATTACGCTTTATCAAAGATCAACAAGTGGTGTTAGGGTTAATTACGTCTAAAGACGGTACACTTGAAAATCGTGATGATATTATTGCTCGCATCAAAGAAGCCACTCAATATGTGGACATCAATCAACTATGTTTAAGTCCGCAATGTGGTTTTGCATCAACGGAAGAAGGTAATATTCTGACCGAACAGCAACAATGGGCGAAGTTAGAATTTATTCGTGATATTGTGCAAGAAGTTTGGGGCGAGTAGTTAGGTAGGGAAAATATATGCTCGAAAAAATAGAACGCTTAATTGATGAAATTAATAAGGTACATTTAGCTTTTTCACAAGACTATTTTGAAACAGGGAAAATTCAAAAGGTGAATTTAAAACATACACTCGCGAAAGTGCCTGTAGAGCATATATTGGCCTATCGTTTAAATTTGCACGAAGCCATTAATGATTATTTGTATCGTGCCGATTTAACGGATATTTCCTATTTTTATCGTGTCAAAACATCGGAATCTATTTTACATAAAATTGAACGGTTTCAACAACGTAGCGAAGGCTTTCCAGTCAATAGTATTATGAATGATATTTTTGGGGCAAGAATGATTGTCAGTACGGAAGATATTACCCAAGTCATGAATAAGTTAGATGAATGGAAAGAAAAATATGGGTTAAAAAACTGGTATTTACGAGATAAAGATGAGTATGTGGGGATTCATATTTATTTCAAAAATTCGAGTAATTTTTATTATCCATGGGAATTGCAGATTTGGGATCGTAAAGATGCGGAACGTAATATTCAAAGCCATCGTAAATATAAACGAAATTTTGTGAATTTTTAAGGATAAATTATGCAAGTTTTACTTTCACATCAAGCCCCTGATGAAGTTTGGGGCAAAAAAGCGTTTTTAACTTTTCAGCAAAATCAAGCCATTGTTCATTTTTCTGAAAATTTTGACCGCACTTTAGTACAAAAAGCCGCACGTAAACTGCGTGGACAAGGTATTAAGCAAGCGGAATTAATCGGTGAACATTGGAATGCAGATAGTTGTTGGGCATTTTATCAAGGGTTTTATACTGCTAAACAAGATTTTGAGGTAGATTTTCCTGAGTTAGATGAAACGGAAAATGAAAAATTACTTGAGCTAATTGAAAGTGGTGATTTTGTTCGTGAAATCATTAATTTACCATCAGATGTATTAACTCCAGAAGTGTTGGTAAATCGTGCGGTACAATTTATTCAACAACAAGCTGAAGATTGGCAAGATGGTGAATTAAATTATCAAATTATCAAAGGTCAAGATTTACAAGCGAAAGGCTATCATGGCATTTGGACAGTAGGAAAAGGCTCTGCCAACGCACCTGTTATGCTCCAATTAGACTTTAATCCAACTGGCGATAAGAATGCACCAGTTTTAGCCTGTTTAGTAGGCAAAGGCATTACCTTTGATACGGGGGGGTATAGCTTAAAACCAAGCAACAGTATGGAAAGCATGAAAGCCGATATGGGCGGTGCTGCTTTATTGACAGGGGCATTAGGGCTAGCGATTGCTCGGGGTTTAAATGCTCGGGTTAAATTATATTTATGCTGTGCTGAAAACATGATTAGCAGTAATGCGTTTAAACTTAATGATATTATTACCTATAAAAATGGTGTAACGGTGGAAGTACTAAATACCGATGCGGAAGGGCGTTTAGTGTTAGCCGATGGATTAATTGAAGCAGATGCACAAAATCCACAATTTATTATTGATGCAGCAACGCTGACTGGTGCAGCGAAAGTCGCTGTAGGCAATGACTATCATTCTGTGCTTTCAATGGACGATCAATTAGTGGCGGATTTATTACAATCGGCTCAACAAGCACAAGAACCATTTTGGCGTTTACCTTTTGCAGAATTACATCGTAGCCAAATTTCTTCTGCTTTTGCGGATATTGCCAATTCTGGTTCGTTGGCTGTGAGTGCAGGAGCCAGCACGGCGACAGCATTTTTATCTCATTTTGTTGAAAATTATCAACAACATTGGTTACACCTAGATTGTTCTGCAACTTATCGCAAATCTAGTAGTGATCTTTGGGCAACTGGTGCAACAGGCATCGGTGTACAAACTTTAGCAAATTTATTGTTAACCAGAGCAAAATAGGGAGTATAAAATGGGATTGGAACGTACGTTATCAATTATTAAACCAGATGCAGTAGAGCGTAATTTAATCGGTAAGATTTTGAGTCGCTTTGAAGATGCAGGTTTTCAAGTGGTAGCAACTAAAATGTTACACTTAACTCAGCCACAAGCGGAGGGGTTTTACGCAGAACATCAAGGCAAACCTTTTTTTGCTGGATTAGTGGAATATATGATTTCAGCTCCAGTGGTCGTTTCTGTTTTAGAAAAGCAAAATGCCATTCAAGATTACCGCACTTTAATTGGGGCAACCAACCCTGAAATGCAAGCAGAGGGAACAATTCGCCGTGATTTTGCCGAAAGTAAAACTCGCAATTCAGTGCATGGCTCGGATAGTCCAGAAAGTGCTACCAGAGAAATTGCGTATTTCTTTGTTGAATCGGAGATTTGTGAACGTTAGCAGTTAGATTTGCTGGGCGTAGCAGATAAAAGTTACATACTAGGAGTGGTTTAGAGCCAATTAATATAGGGCTTTAAACCATTTTTTAGTTATCCATATACAACAAATTGACTTTTAATTTATAATGTTTCTTTTCTAAAACTGTAAACAACGGTATCATAACCAATTAATTATATTAATTTATTTTATAGGTATAAAAACGTGAATATTCAAACTCTTTTATCCGACAAAATTCAACACGCAATGATTCTGGCTGGGGCTGAAAATAATCCAGAGCCAGCCGTACGCCAATCGGGTAAACCACAGTTCGGTGATTATCAAGCGAATGGTATTATGGGTGTAGCAAAAAAATTAGGTTTAAATCCCCGTGAATTTGCACAAAAAGTATTAGAACGGGTGGAATTAAATGGTATTGCAGAAAAATTAGAAATTGCAGGTCCGGGATTTATTAATATTTTCTTAGCCAAAGAATGGTTAGCCGATAACGTAGAAAAAGCATTAAGTGCGGTGAATTTTGGGATAAAAACAAACAATCCACAAACTGTTGTGCTGGATTATTCTTCTCCAAATGTAGCCAAAGAAATGCACGTTGGACATTTACGTTCAACTATTATTGGTGATGCTGTGGCTCGTGCCTTAGAATTTATGGGGAATAAAGTGATTCGGGCTAATCACGTTGGTGATTGGGGTACCCAATTTGGTATGTTGATTGCTTACCTAGAAAAAATGGAAAATGAACAGGCGAGTGAAATGGAATTAAGCGATTTAGAGGCTTTTTATCGTGCTGCCAAAGAGAATTATGATAGTGATGAAGTGTTTGCAGAAAAAGCACGGCAATATGTAGTGAAATTGCAAAGTGGTGATCGCTATTGCTTAACCATGTGGAAAAAATTGGTGGATATGACGATGTCGCAAAACCAATTAAATTATAATCGGTTAAATGTTACCTTGAGCGAACAAGATGTCATGGGGGAGAGCTTATATAATCCAATGTTGCCAGAAATTGTTGCGGATTTAAAAGCTCAAGGACTTGCCGTAGAAGATGATGGTGCTTTGGTCGTTTACTTGGACGAATTTAAAAACAAAGATGGTGAGCCAATGGGCGTTATCGTGCAGAAAAAAGATGGCGGTTTTCTTTATACCACGACAGACATAGCTGCGGCTAAATATCGTTATGAAACCTTGCAAGCAGATCGTGCTTTAGTATTCACCGATACTCGCCAAAGTCAACATTTACAACAGGCTTGGTTAATTACTCGCAAAGCAGGTTATGTACCAGATAGTTTTAGTCTTGAACATGAAAATTTCGGTATGATGTTAGGCAAAGATGGCAAGCCATTTAAAACACGTTCAGGCGGAACAGTAAAATTAGCCGATTTATTAGATGAAGCCGTTGAACGTGCGAGTAAATTAATTAACGAAAAATCCACCGCACTTTCAGAGCAAGAAAAAGCCGCAGTAATTGAAGCGGTAGCGATTGGTTCGGTGAAATATGCTGATTTATCGAAAAACCGCACTACAGACTATGTCTTTGATTGGGATAATATGCTCAGTTTTGAAGGAAACACGGCACCGTATATGCAATATGCTTATACGCGTATTCGTTCTATTTTTAATAAAACGGATACAGATTCCACCGCACTTGCTAATGCTCATATTGTTTTAACGGAAGATAAAGAACGAGCGTTGGCGATAAAATTATTACAATTTGAAGAAGCCGTACAAATTGTGACTAAAGATGGCACACCACATATTCTGTGTGCTTATTTATATGAATTAGCTGGCATATTCTCTAGTTTCTACGAACATTGCCCAATTTTAAATGCACCACAAGAGATTAAACTCAGCCGTTTAAAACTAGCTCAATTAACTGAACGTATTTTAAAACAAGGGTTAGATTTGCTAGGTATTAAAACCGTGGAAAAAATGTAATTAATCTAGGCGAAATCTTTGGTTTCGCTTTTTTTAAACAAAGGAGAAATACGATGAAAAAATCATTAATTACTTTACTTATTGCATCAACTTTGCTTCTTTCTGCTTGTGAAGATAAGGAAATGCAAACAAAATTGCAGACTGCAGAACAAACGATTAGTCAACTCAATGCTGATTTAGAGAAATCACAGTCTGAATTAAAGGCGATTCAACAGGGGGCAAATAAATATCAAACGGAAATTCCGACATTAAATGTTAAACCCGTAACATTGTTTGAAAAAAAACAAGAATTTAAACGCGATCCTAAAACAACCAAAGAAGAATACGATATTGATATTACGGATAGCTATATAGATTATCATCTAAGTACAGTAGAAACGGGTTATGCTTGGTTAGACGATTTGCTATACAATGAAATGATTGGTCAACCTGAATTAGAAGATAAACAAAAATTACAAGAAATTAATGCCATTTCATCAGCGAAACAGCGTTTATTGAAATTATTTGATAGTTATTATCAAGAGGGTTTAACTTCCAGTCAATCTTTCGAAAGTTTTGGTAATGAATTATCACTCAGCATGAATTATGCAGGACAACGACAAAATATATTAACATTCTATCAAACTACTTATATTTTCAGTGGTGGTGCACATGGTAATGGCTGGACGCATTATATTAATATTGATAGCAACAAAAAATCTATTATTAGTTTAGATGATTTAGTTGCCAAACAAAATCAAGATAAACTTAAAGAATTATTATGGGGAAGTTATGCCGAACATAATCAAACAGCTGATGAAAGTTCATTTTACACCAATAAACAAGATTTCTATGTTTCAACAGAATTCTATTTTACCCCTGAGGGCGTGAGCTTTGTTTATCCCCCTTATGCCATAGGACCTTTTGTCGAAGGTGAGATTACCTTAAAAGTGTATTGGCAACAACTTGAAGAGATCGCCAATAAAGCCTATTTATGGTAAAAATTAAGTAAAAAAACACCGCACTTGGTTTCAGATCATTAGCCTAACTTTTGGGGGGCAGATCACAGAGAAAAGTGCGGTGTAAATTTAATTAGAATTTATAACTCAAATTCCCCGTAATACGGCGTTCTGCACCGTAATAGCAGTAAGTATCGCAACTTGCCACATAACGGCGATTACCCACATTATCCACATTTATTTGAGCATTCCAGTTTTTGGTAATGTCATAACGTGCCATTAAATCTACCACGGTGGCTGATGGTACACGGGCGTGAGAGTAAAGCGAATAGTTTTTCGCTGTTACGCTATGACCGATATAACGAATACCTGCCCCAACCGTTAAACCATTTAAAACTCCATTATCAAAGCTGTAGGTTGTTTTTGCGGCGATAACATTGGTTGGAATCAATGGTTGACGTGTTTTTTCGCCAGTGGTTTGAGATTTGGATTCAGATTTGGTGTAGGTATAAGCTAAAGTCGCCGCCCAGTTTTTCGTGAGATTGACATCGGCTTGCAGCTCAAATCCTTTACGGTAAATGGGATCAGCACTGCTTACCGTTGCCCCAATACCGTTGCTAATTAATGCACCTGTATCTTTCGCACGGAAACCTGCCAAAGAAATTGAACCATCTAACCATTCTGGTAAATATTTCAAGCCTAATTCATATTGGCGAGTAATATTCGGATCGTAAAGGCTTTGATTGCCACTTAATCCCACTGGCAAATTGAATGATTCGCTGTAACTGAAATATGGATTTAACCCGAACGGAGCTTCATACATAAAAGAAGCATTGTATGATGTATGGTTATTTTTCACCGTTTGCTCACTGGTATATTCATCTTGTTTCGCACGGTCATGACGTACGCCAAAGCCTAAAATATAATGTTCCGCAAAACGAGCGGTATCTTGCAAATAGAAACCTAATTGACGAGATTTTATTTGCACGTGCGGTGCTGCACTCACATCTTGAGCTTGATTCCAACCTGTTGATAGTGCAAATACATTGGTTGCGGTTGTGCCACCGAATAAGGTGTAAAGTGCATCGACTTTGTTGTGACGATAGTCTGTTCCTACCACTAAGGTATTTTTTAACCAGCTATTATCATAATTCCACGTCACATAGTTGTTGGTGGAATGGGAAAGAGCTTTACCGTTATTGAATACCACACCACGAGCTAACGCATAGCCTACCGCACTTGGTGCAAGTGGTGCCCAGTTCGCATCATACGCAGATGGATAAGCGTAAGATCCACGGTGGAAATTATCAATATGGCGATAGGCATAGCTTGAATTAAAGTTCAAACCGTTGCCGAAATCGTGGCTAAATTCGTAACCAAGGTTGTATTGGCGGTTGGTTTCGGTATCATTAACAGGATCACCTAAGTTGGTATTACGGTTGATATAGCCGTTTGGTGACGGCACTAAGGTTCCCTCTTGTGGTAAGAAGTTGGAGCTCGGCACACCGTGATCACGCTGATAGCTAGTTAATAAGGTAAAACGGGTTTTGTCGCTAATATCCCACGTCAAGGTTGGGGCGATATAAAGCGTGCCATTTTCCGTCCCCTCCCAGTCGCCCTCACGATTTAAGTAGCTTGCCACCACACGATAACGCAGACTTTCATCATCGCTGATTTTACCTGTGTAATCAGCACCAAAGCCGTATTGGTTATGGCTACCTAAGGTGGTTTTAAATTCGCCGTGACCGATATTTTCTTTGTGAGCTCGTTTGGTCACATAGTTGATTAAACCACCAGCATTAGCGGCACCAAAGGTTTGGGAATCTGCCCCTTTAGTGATTTCAATGGCTTCTAAACCGAAGCTGTCCACATAAGGGGTGAAAAAGCCGTAACTAAAGGTTGGCAAGCCGTTGACCGCTTGCGACACTTCCGCACCACGTACACGGAACCAGTTGGTATTGGTGTCGTTACCATAAACTTGGTTGGCGAAGCCTGCTTGATAGCGAGCGATTTCATCGACTTTGTCCACATTTTGGCTGTCAAGTTGTTCACGAGTCACCGCCACAGCCGATTTTGCTTGGTGGAATGGCACTTCGCCCATACGGAACATTGAGCCGTCTGTGACCACATCAATTTGATCCAGTTGATCGGTTTTTTGATCCGCCGCTATGGCAGTACCTGCCATACCAATTAGTACTAATTGGGCAGCTGTTGAATAAACAAAAGTTTTTTTCATTTTACTTTCCTTTTTAAGGGTTGATTAAATTACATTTTACGCATCATCACTAAGAAATAACTGCCGCCCAGTAGGGTTGCCACCAGACCTGCAGGAATTTCATAAGGGAATAAGATTTGACGACCGAGCCAATCGGCAACAATCATCACCGTTGCCCCCAATAATACCGTACCACTCAGTTGAGCTTTGGGTTTGTGCCAACCGAAGAAGTGAGCCAGATGAGGAGCGAGCAAGCCCACGAAACTGAGCGTTCCAATGAGCAAGGTTGAGGCGGCGATTAATACCGCAGAAAATAGCATTAAAATCCACCGCACTTTGGCTAAATTTAAGCCTAGGGCTTGAGCGGTCGGGTCTTGCAACGCCAGCAAAGATAGCCAGCGGTGCAAAGGTAAACTGAATAAAAATAACACCAACGCCAACAATAGCGAGCCAATGGCTAAGGCGGGCGTAGCTTGATAGGTGGATCCTGATGTCCAGGCTAATAATTGTTGCCATTTGTAATCGCCCGATGCCAGCACTAAACGTTGTACCGCATCAAACAAGGCGGCAATGCTAATCCCTGTTAATAGCACTTTTTCGGGTAATAATTGGTGGCGTAAATTCAGCCCAATAATCAAGCTCAACACCAACAACGCCCCGATCACGCCAGCCAGCCAAAATTGCCCTTGGGTTGGGGCAGCAACGAAAAAGATCACCAGTAAAATACCAAACGCCGTTCCCGAGGTAATGCCCAATAATTCAGGGCTTGCCATTGGGTTATGGCTTAAACGTTGTAATAACGTGCCAGCCACAGCGAGCATAATGCCAGCGGAAATAGCGACCACTACGCGTGGATAACGCAAGGATAAAAGTGCCGTATTCCATTGCCAACCTTGCGAAGATTTGCCAAAGAGTAACGCCACAAAAATGGCGAATAACATCAAGCTCAACAGCAAAACCGCGGTGAATTTTGTGGCAGTTTTGTGGCGAGCGATTGCGTCATTTTGTCCTTGCAAACGTCCGTTATGTTTCATATTAAACATTAACCACAGCAATAACGGCGTGCCAAGTAAGGCAGTGAAAGCCCCCGTTGGCAGTTGGGTATGCCAATAATAGTCAATCAGTTGCAAAATGAGATCGGTGATTAACAGCAACATCGCCGCTAAATAAGCAGAAAGCACTAAGCGAGAACGCAAATTGGTCAGAGCAAATTGTCGTACGAGGCTTGAGGCTGCCAAGCCAATAAACCCTAACATACCCACACGGCTGACTACGATTGCCACTAAAAAGGCGGAAATCACTACGCCTGCAAAACGAATCAGATTGACAGGTACGCCCAAACTTTTCGCATTGCTGTCGTTTAAGGTCAGAATTTGCAACGGGCGGAGTAATAACGCCGTGCAGACGATGGCTAACCCTAATTGCCACAGTAACTGCAAGCTATCATACCAACTTTCTTGCACTAAGGATCCCGCTCCCCACAGCAATAAACCACGGCTTTCTTCGGGGTAAAATAACATTAACACAGAAGAAAATGAGCCTAAATACAGGTTGACCACTAGACCTGCCAAAATCATTAATAACGGGGATAAGGTTTGTCGCCATGCCAACAGGAAAACCAACGACAAGGCGGATAATGCCCCAATCAGAGCGATAAGCACCGATCCGAGCGAGAGAAACTGCGGTGCAAAAATGGCGAGAATAAATAAGGCAAATTGCGATCCTGAGCTAACCGCAAGGGTATTATCCGATGCCAGCGGATTGTTAATCACTTGCTGTAATAAGGTGCTGGCTAAACCCAATGCCGCCCCAGCTAAGATTGCCATTGCCAATCGGGGCAAGGTGTAGTTGCGATAAAGCAGTGTCGCAAATTCGTCCGAGCCGTTTAATTGCAATAGGGAAAGCCAACTGAGCAATAAAAGTGCGGTGAAACAAAGGGCGATATTCAGTTTTTTTACCATGATTCACCGCCTTGTTTTAATCCTTGGGTTAATCGTTCAGCAAAAAGACGAGCCGATGGCAATGCACCAAATGTCCAAGTGGCAGGCAAAATTAACGGATCTTTTGACAAGTTCAACTGTTGCCATAACGAATTATATTGCAACGCATTTTCTACATTCGCAGGGTGGGGCTTCACCACAATTAATCGGGTGTTGGCAGGCAATTTGGCGAGTTCGGTAATCGCCAAATTTTCCGATCCCCATAGACCGCCAGTCTGTTGCCAAGCATTGCTAAATCCCAATTTTTCAATCACCGCACCAAATAAGCTACGGTGACCATAAAAACGTAAATGGCGAGCGTCAATAAATTGCACAATCGCTAATGGGCGTTGTTGATAGGATTCAAGCTCGGTTTTAAGCTGTTCAAAATAGGCAAAAGTTTGTTCAATCAATTTTTCGGCGTTTTCCGATTGCGAAATTAACGCACCGATTTGTCGGGTGGCATATTGCATATTTTGCCAAATATCGCCGTCTTGATAAAAATTGACTAAATGGGTGGGGGCGAGCGGTTGCAAGGTTGAGCTTAAATTGGCAAAGAAATTGCTGTTAATAAACATATCCACCTTGATTTGCGACAGCATTTCTTTATTTGGTTGCATCCGCAGACCAAGATCAAGGGTGTTGGCAGGTAGTTTTGGCTCACCGACCCAACGTTGATAACTCGGTTTATCGCCAATCGCCACGGGCGGATTATCCAAGGCGATCAGGGTTTCTGCTACCGTCCAATCTAAGGTGGCAACAGGTATTTGAGCCAAAACCTTTAGGCTCAATAAGGAAATAAACAGGCTTTTTAATAAGATTTTTAGCATCGCATTTCGCCTTAATAAAAAACCACTGGGGCTTGCGTATTAGGGTGAGCGATAACATTTAATTGCAAACCATAAATTTGTTGTAAAGAATCAGGGGTAATGAGTTGTTCAGGCGTGCCTTGAGCCAACAGTTTGCCTGAATGTAAGGCGATCAATTCATCACAAAATGCCGCCGCTAAATTCACATCGTGGATCACGATCACCACGCCTAAACCCAACTCTCGGCTGAGTTTTTTGATAAGTTGCATCACTTCCACTTGATGAGCAATATCCAAGGCTGCCAAGGGTTCATCAAGCAATAAAAAACGGCTTTGTTGAGCCAACAACATCGCCAGCCAAATGCGGGAACGTTCGCCACCTGATAGCACATCAATTTGTTGATCGGCAAATTTCTCCGTATGGGTTAAAACTAAGGCATTTTGCACCGCAGTTTGATCCTGCTGTGGATTGCTTTTTAACAAACCATTCCACGCATAACGTCCAAGAGCGATTAATTCTCTGGCGGTGAGTTGGGTATTGGTGGGCAAATGTTGTGGCAAATACGCCACTTCACGGGCAAATTCACGACTGCCCCAATGTTCAATAGCTTGATTATTAAGCAGAATTTGCCCCGATGAAGATTTTTGCTGGCGAGCCATTAATTTGATTAAGGTGGATTTACCCGACCCATTGTGTCCAATTAAGCCATATACTTTGCCTAGTTCAAATTGTAAGGAAATAGGGGAAAGAAGTTGACGAATACCTGTCGCCGTGGGAATTGAAAATGAGGCTTGATTTAATTGAAACACAAAAATCCTAAAATTAACACCTGAATAAAGATTGAGCATTTTAATCAGGTTTTGTTTAAAATGCAAACGATTTCTATTAAAGATAATTGTTCTATATTTTAATGTTTTTTTCCGTTAGAATACGTTTCCAAGTAAGGTTTTAGCGATAAAAATCAGCAATTTCTCATATTTTTTAGGCATTTTTCTGTGACAATTTTAGTTCTAGGCATTAATCACAAAACCGCAACAGTGGGATTACGTGAGAAAGTAGCGTTTTCGCAAGAAAAACGTCAGCTTGCCTTGCGACAAATTCAGCAGTTAGAGCTGGCTCAAAGTGCGGTGATTTTATCTACTTGTAATCGAACTGAAATTTATCTACATAATAAGCAACTATCGCCTGATGAAACGCAAGATTTTCTCGATCAAGTCATAGGTTGGTTTGCTCAATTTCATCAACTAGATTTAACTGAATTGCAAGCCTGCATTTATTTGCATCAAGATAAAAATGCGGTAAAGCATTTAATGGCAGTGGCTTGTGGTTTAGATTCCTTGATTTTAGGTGAACCACAAATTTTAGGACAAGTAAAACAAGCCTATCAATTCAGCGAAGAATATTATTTAACCCAACAAAATACGGTTTTCACCAGTGAATTTTCTCGTCTATTCCAAAAAACTTTTGCAGTGGCAAAACGAGTGCGAAGCGAAACCAATATCGGCGAAAGTGCAGTGTCGGTGGCGTATGCGGCTTGTAGTTTAGCACGGCAGATTTTTGAACAGTTAAAATCCTTGACCGTGTTGCTGGTGGGAGCGGGGCAAACCATTGAATTGGTCTGTCGCCATTTGTTACGTCATGGGGTAAAAAAAATCATTATTTCTAACCGCACTTTATCTCGTGCAGAAGCCTTGATTTCTCGTCTGGAGCAAGGTGAGCAGGTTAAAATTATATCGTTGGAACAGTTACAGGACGGCTTAAATCAAGCGGATATTGTGATTTCTTCCACAGGATCGGAGCATATTCTGATTAACCAAGACATGGTAAAAGTGGCACAAAAACAACGGCGTAATGCTCCAATGTTGCTGGTGGATATTGCGGTTCCTCGAGATGTAGAAGAAAGCGTTGGTGAGCTTGATAGCATTTATCATTATACGGTCGATGATTTGCAAAATATTATTCAGCATAATAAGGATCAACGTGAAAAAGCCGCTGCACAGGCAAATCAAATTATTGAGCAAGAATGTATGGATTTCTTTGAATGGTTGAAAGTGCATCAATTTTCTAATTTAATTCGTCATTATCGCGAAAATGCTGAACAAGCTCGTCAGAATCTATTAGAAAAAGCCTTGAACGCTTTGCAACAAGGCGAACAAGCTGAGTTAGTATTGCAAGAATTGAGTTATAAATTAATGAATAAGTTGATTCATTCACCAACCCAAGCCATGACAGGTATGGTCAAGGCAGGAAATGCTAAAGGGTTGCGGAGTTTTTCGCAGGCGTTGGGCGTGGAAAGCAAAGAATAAAAAATTATCAACAAAATACAACCCTTTGCTTTTTTTGTTAGGAAACTGCGGTATAATTTACCGCAGTTTTTATTTTTTATAATGCAAGGGCAACAGAATGGCAGAATTAAGTTTAAAAAAAATTTATTCAGGTAAAGTACGCGATCTTTATGAGATTGATGACAAACGTATGTTAATGGTGGCAACGGATCGTCTGTCAGCATTTGATGTTATTCTTGATGATCCTATTCCACGCAAAGGCGAAATTCTCACGCAGATCTCTAATTTCTGGTTTAATAAATTATCACATATTATGCCGAACCATTTTACAGGTGATACGGTGTATGATGTGTTACCCAAAGCCGAAGCGGATTTAATTAAAGATCGTGCTGTGGTATGTAAACGTTTAACCCCAATTAAAATTGAAAGCATTGTGCGTGGTTATTTGACAGGATCGGGCTTGAAAGATTATAAACAAACAGGCACGATTTGTGGTTTAGTATTGCCAAAGGGCTTGGTGGAAGCCAGTAAATTGCCTGAGCCGATTTTTACACCGTCTAGCAAAGAAGAAGTAGGCGATCACGATATTAATATTAGCTATGCGGAATGTGAACGTCAGATTGGGGCAGAATTAGCGGCTCAAGTACGTGATGCAGCGATAGCCTTGTATAAAGAAGCGGCGGCTTATGCGTTGACCAAAGGGATTATTATTTGTGACACCAAATTTGAATTTGGCTTAGATGAGAATGGTACTTTGACCTTGATGGACGAAGTATTAACCCCAGATTCCAGCCGTTTTTGGTCTGTTGATACGTATCAAGAAGGCACTAATCCACCGTCATTTGATAAGCAATTTGTGCGGGATTGGTTAGAACAAAGTGGTTGGAATAAACAACCGCCAGCCCCGAAAGTGCCAGCGGACGTAATTGAGAAAACCGTGGCGAAATATCAAGAAGCATTGGATTTATTAACCAAATAGAATGAGGTAAGGGCAGATACAATATGCCCTTTACAAAAGACGAAGGAATATCATGAGGTCGGTAGCAATTATTGGTTTAGGCTGGTTTGGTTTGCCTTTAGCGAGAGATCTACGTAATCTGGGTTGGGAAGTTAAAGGCAGTAAACGTACGCCAGAGGGGGTAGAAGAAATGCGTTTATGGCGTTTGGAAGCCTACCAATTACAATTAGATCCCGAGATTAATGCCGATCCTGATGATTTGAACGCTTTACTTTCAGTGGATAGCCTAGTTATTAATATTCCGCCCAGTGATTATTTTTTTGATGCCGAAAGTTATATGCAAGGTATTGAGAATCTTGTGAATGAAGCATTACTTTGCGGTATTAATCATATTGTTTTTATCAGTTCTACCTCTGTTTTGCCACAGCAAACAGGGCAATTTGATGAAAGTTGCCAGCCACCTCAATCACCCTTATATGAAATAGAACAAATGCTTTTTACCCTACAGGATATTGATGTAGATATTGTACGTTTTGGGGGATTAATTGGTGAAGATCGCCATCCTGTTTATTCTATGAGTGGGAAAAACTTTGAGCAAGGTAATAGCCCCGTGAATTTAGTTCATTTAGAGGACTGTTCTCGAGCTGTACAAAGTTTATTGGAAACGCCAAGTGGTCATCGACTTTATCATTTAGTTGCTCCGCAACACCCAACCAGAAAACAATATTATCAATTTGTGGCAGAAAAACTTGGTATAAATCCACCGCACTTTGTTTGTAGTGAGTCGGATGCTCAACGGATTATTGTGGCAGATAAAATCTGTCAGGAATTGGATTTTGTATATCAATATCCCGATCCTTATACTATGTTAGGGCAATCGCAATAGAACTTTTTCTATTTTGCATAGTCTTAATGATGAGTTTGTTAATTTATTAAGGAGTATGAGATGAAAAACATCGCAAAATTCGTTATCATTGTCTTTATTGCAGGTTCGCTTGCCGCATGCAGTAATATGACAAGAACCCAAAAAAACACTGCTATCGGTGCAGCTGTTGGTGGGGTAGCTGGTAATGTTATTGGCAACTCAACTGGTGCAACCCTTGGGGGGGCAGCCTTAGGTGGCTTAATTGGTAGCCAAGTGAATAAATAATGATTTAGAAAGATCCGCAGATGCGGATCTTTTTTTATGTGAGAAAGATTTCTTGTCATGATTATTATAGTTGAAAAATCTAATGATTTAATCAATAATAATCAGTCGAATTAAAACCTTAAAAATAGGAACAACCATGTCAAACACAATTTTACAAAATCTTCCCCTTGGTCAAAAAGTGGGTATTGCCTTTTCAGGCGGTTTAGATACTAGTGCAGCTTTATTATGGATGCGTCAAAAAGGTGCAGTACCTTATGCTTATACCGCAAATTTAGGTCAACCTGATGAAGATGATTACAATGCGATCCCTAAAAAAGCGATGGAATATGGTGCAGAGATTGCACGTTTAATTGACTGTCGTAGCCAATTAGCACACGAGGGTATTGCTGCAATTCAAGCGGGTGCATTCCATGTTTCAACGGGCGGTATTACGTATTTTAATACCACACCATTAGGTCGTGCGGTAACTGGTACTATGCTTGTGTCGGCGATGAAAGAAGATAATGTCAATATTTGGGGAGATGGTTCAACCTTTAAAGGTAATGATATTGAACGTTTTTACCGTTATGGTTTGTTGACTAATCCAAATCTAAAAATTTATAAACCTTGGCTAGATGATCAATTTATTCACGAATTAGGTGGTCGCCATGAAATGTCAGAATTTTTAATTGCCAATGGGTTTAACTACAAAATGTCAGTAGAAAAAGCCTATTCAACGGATTCTAATATGCTCGGTGCAACACATGAAGCAAAAGATTTAGAATTTTTAAGCCGTGGTATTCGTATTGTTAATCCAATTATGGGTGTACCATTCTGGCGTGAAGATGTAGAAGTCAAAGCTGAAGAAGTTACCGTACGTTTTGAAGAAGGCGTGCCAGTGGCATTAAATGGTAAAACATTTAGTAATGTGGTAGAACTCTTTTTAGAAGCAAATCGTATTGGTGGTCGTCACGGTTTAGGTATGTCAGACCAAATTGAAAACCGTATTATTGAAGCAAAATCTCGTGGTATTTATGAAGCACCAGGAATGGCATTATTCCATATTGCTTATGAACGTTTGGTAACTTCTATTCATAATGAAGACACTATTGAACAATATCGTATTAACGGTTTACGTTTAGGACGTTTATTATATCAAGGTCGCTGGTTTGATCCACAAGCCTTAATGTTACGTGAAACAGCTCAACGTTGGGTTGCTAAAGCTGTGACAGGTGAAGTGGTATTAGAATTACGCCGTGGTAATGATTACTCAATCTTAAATACGTCATCACCAAATATGACTTATCACCCAGAACGTTTAAGTATGGAAAAAGTGGAAAATGCACCATTTAACCCAGTAGATCGTATTGGTCAATTAACCATGCGTAATTTAGATATTTTAGATACAAGAGATAAGTTAGGTATTTATGCAAATACGGGTTTATTGTCTGTAACTAAAGAAGTGGCTTTACCACAGTTAAAAGATAAATAAAAAATAGAGTCGATCAAAAGGTTGGTTTTAATTATGTTAATAATTACAATCAACCTTTTTTATTGATATAAAGTGAGAAATATTTTGACCTTATGACCATTACTTTAAGAGAGAGTATTGACGGATTTTTGTCGCCAAGGAGCAATCCAAATCAAGCAAAGCATACCTGGAATGGCAAGGAAGAAACAGAGCCAAAAATAATCATAGTAACCTAACCAATTAATTAAGGTACCAGCTTGTGTATTGAGAGTTGCTCTGGGCAACGCTGATAAACTGGTGAATAAGGCAAGTTGTGTTGCTGTATAAAGCGGATTGGTTTCTCTCGCCATAAATGCAACAAAAGCAGATGTTCCTAACCCAATACCGATGTATTCTGCAGCAATGACTAAGCTAAGAGCGAATAGCTCATAAGTGCCAATTTGTTCAAAGGGACCTTGTTTAGCGAGCCATGCAAAACCCAGAATCGTAATGATCTGCACTACACCAAATAACCATAATGCTTTATTAATCCCAATTTTTAGCATAACAATGCCACCAATAATACTTGCGATCACCATAGGCCAAAGCGAAGCATTTTTTGCTACAAGACCGATTTGGCTATTGCTGAAACCCATATCTAAATAGAACGGTGAAATCAGAGCTGTTGCCATACTATCACCGAGTTTATAGAGAAAAATAAACGCTAAAATAGCCAATGCTGACCAAATTCCTTTACGATTAAAAAATTCTTTAAACGGTTCAATCACATTATCTTTTAAAGTGCGGTGTGAATTTAGCTCAATTTTGGGTTCACGGCTAATAAATAAGGTCATAAAAATACCAGGTAACATAAACAGAGCAGTAATGATAAAGACAGTTTGCCATGGGAGATAATCGGATAAAATTAAGGAAAGTGATCCTGGTACTAAACCTGCAATTCGATAAGCATTGACGTGAATGGAATTGCCTAGCCCTAATTCTTCATCCGATAAAATTTCTCGACGGTAAGCATCAAGCACAACATCTTGATTGGCGGAGAAAAAGGAACACAGTGTTGCCAAACCAGCAATTAAAGTTAATCCTTGATTGGTATGTGGGGAAATAAAACCAAATAAAGCCATTGAGATTAATAACAGAATTTGTGAAACCAAAATCCAACCACGACGACGACCAAGAAAAGGCATTGAATAACGGTCAAGCAAAGGCGACCATAAAAATTTCCATGTAAAAGGAAGAGTAACTGCGGTGAAATAACCAAGGGTTTTTAAATCCACCTGTTCGGAGCGTAGCCAAATCGGCAATAAGGAAATTAGAATATAAAAAGGCAACCCCGAGCTGAAACCTGTAAAAATACAGATCAGCATATTGCGACTAAAAATTTGTGAGAAAACGGAAGATTTATTTGGCATAGTTAAAATATAATGAAATTCGAATGGAAAAGTGCGGTGTTTTTTACCGCACTTTTATGATTAATTAGTCTTTATAACCTTGCGGATTATTTTTCTGCCAATTCCACGTATCTCGCATCATGGCATTCAAATCACGTTCTGATTTCCAGCCTAATTCTTTTAAAGCACGGCTTGCATCAGCGTAATTTTCAGCAATATCACCCGCACGGCGAGGTGCAAATTTATATGGAACAACGATATTATTCGCTTGTTCAAAGGCTTTCACCATATCTAATACAGAATAACCTACGCCAGTACCTAAATTATAAATATGTAATCCACCATCATTTTCATGACGAGCTAAGGCTTTAACGTGTCCAATGGCAAGGTCAACAACGTGAATATAATCACGTACACCAGTACCATCAGGCGTATTGTAATCATTACCAAAAATAGATAATTCTTTTAATTTACCCACAGCCACTTGGGCAATATAAGGCATTAAATTATTTGGAATACCATTCGGATCTTCACCGATTAAACCACTTTCATGCGCTCCAACAGGGTTAAAATAACGTAAGAGCGTAATGCTAAATTTCGGTTCCGCTTTAGCAATATCGGTTAGCATTTGTTCTACCATTAATTTTGATGTACCATAAGGGTTAGTTGTACCACCTACTTTACAATCTTCCGTCACAGGAATAACGTCAGGATCGCCATAAACCGTAGAAGATGAGCTAAATACAAAATTCCACACGCCTGCTTTACGCATTTGTTCAATTAAATTTAATGAACCCACCACGTTATTGCGATAATACTCAATAGGTTTCTGTACACTTTCACCGACAGCTTTTAAACCAGCAAAATGGATCACTGATTCAATGTTATTTTCAGCAAAGATTTGTTGTAATAATGCACTATCTAAAATATCACCTTGGTAAAATTTGGCTTGTTTACCTGTAATTTGAGCAACCCGTTCAAGGGATTTTTCCGAAGAATTGCACAGATTGTCTAATACAACTACTTCTTTGTTAGCATTGAATAATTCAACGACAGTATGTGAACCGATATAACCCGCTCCACCAGTGACTAAAATTGCCATAATATTTTCCTTCTGTTGATGTGCTGTAGATAGTATAAATCCGTTATCTTGTTTGATAAAGTAATAATCGAATTATTGAGGTTTATTGCCAGCAAATTGTTTCATCAGTTGGTGTAATTGTTTGCATTGTAATTGAAATGCACGGCAATGAGTACACAGTATTACATGCGTTTTCACACCTATTTTCTCATTAAAATTAAGCTCTCGCTCTTGAGCATCAGAAATAAGTTTAGTAATTTGTAAACATTTCATTTTTCATTCCTAATTTAATTTGGTCGCTAAACAATGTTGTAACTGTAATCTCGCTCGATACAGTAAGATATGTAGGTTTCCACTGGTAATATTTACTTCGTGGCAAATTTCATCAGCAGAAAAATCTAAATATTCTCGCATCATAAAAACACGGCTTTGTTTAGCTGGTAAATGAGTTAAACAGGTTTCAAATAATAGCCAGAATTCATCTGAATAAACTGCGTTTTCTTGCCAGCTTTCAGGATAATATTCTGTTTTCCAATGACCATTTTGATCGAAAAATTGGTTATTTTCTTCATCATCATCCACAAGGTCACTTTCAAGTACAAAACGATCTTTTTGACGTAAATAATCAATAATTTTATTTTTCAGAATAGCAAAAATCCATGTTTTCAATGCGGATTGACGTTGAAAACTATCAATATTTTTCACCGCACTTAATAAGGCTTCTTGCACCATATCTTCTGCAATGGTCATATCTCGCAGTTGAAGTAGTGCAAATTTCAACATTTGCTCTCTTATTTCAGCGAGTTGTTCTGATTGTATTAACGATGGTGTAGCTTGCAAATTAATGTTCCCTCGTTTTAAAAAATGTCACATCAGGATAACGTTCTTGAGCTAAATTCAGATTTACCATGGTTGGGGCAATATAGGTTAAATTATCGCCACCGTCTAAGGCTAAATTTTGCTCATTTTTGCGTTTAAATTCTTCAAATTTTTTCACATCAGCACATTCTACCCAACGAGCCGTTGCCACGTTCACATTTTCGTAAATGGCCTCCACGTTATATTCGGATTTCAACCTAGAAACCACCACATCAAACTGTAACACACCCACTGCACCAACAATTAAATCGTTGTTTATTAACGGACGAAACACTTGCACCGCTCCTTCTTCGGAAAGTTGTACCAAGCCTTTGAGTAATTGCTTTTGTTTAAGCGGATCTTTCAAACGAATACGGCGGAATAATTCGGGGGCGAAATTTGGAATCCCTGTAAATTTCAGATCTTCCCCTTGGGTAAAGGTATCGCCAATTTGAATGGTGCCGTGATTATGCAAGCCGATAATATCCCCTGCATAGGCTTCTTCAGCGTGGGTTCGATCCCCTGCCATAAAAGTTAAGGCATCGGAAATCACTACATCTTTACCGATACGCACGTGGCGAAGTTTCATGCCTTTTTCATACTTACCCGATACCACTCGCATAAACGCCACGCGGTCACGGTGTTTTGGATCCATATTGGCTTGAATTTTGAACACAAAACCGCTGAATTTTTCCTCCGCACTTTCCACCAAGCGAGTGTCCGCTTGACGTGGCTGCGGTGCTGGCGACCATTGAGTTAGCCCATCTAAGAAATGATCCACACCGAAATTACCTAACGCCGTCCCAAAATAAACAGGCGTGAGTTCGCCATTAATAAACAAATCGTGATCAAATTCATTAGATGCACCTTGCACCAGTTCCAGTTCATCACGCAACTGCTGAGCCAAATCTTCGCCCACGGTTTGATCCAATTCGGGATTGTTTAGCCCTTTGATAACTCGCACATCTTGAATGCGATGCCCTTGCCCTGTTTGGTATAAATAGGTTTCATCTTTATATAAATGATACACCCCTTTAAACAGCTTGCCGCAACCGATAGGCCAAGTAATCGGCGCACAATGGATTTTCAACACATTTTCCACTTCGTCCAACAATTCCATTGGATCGCGAATATCACGGTCGAGTTTGTTCATAAAGGTGATAATCGGTGTATCACGCAAACGGGTCACTTCCATTAACTTGATTGTCCGTTCTTCCACCCCTTTTGAGCTATCAATTACCATTAAACAGCTATCCACCGCGGTTAAAGTGCGGTAGGTATCTTCCGAGAAATCTTCGTGTCCAGGGGTGTCGAGCAAATTCACCAAACAATCGTTGTAGGGAAATTGCATTACAGAAGTCGTAATCGAAATACCCCGTTGCTTTTCCATTTCCATCCAGTCAGATTTAGCGTGAGCTTGCGATCCTTTGCCTTTTACTGAACCTGCGGTTTGAATCGCATTTCCATAGAGCAACACTTTTTCTGTAATCGTGGTTTTCCCCGCATCGGGGTGAGAAATAATCGCAAAAGTGCGGCGTTTGTTTACTTGTTGTAGATAGGTCATTTTTGTTTCATGTAAATAGAATAAAATTAATTACTTATTGTCGTTGATTTTGGTTGTGGGTGCAAGTAATTAAAATAGTTAGAAACAAAGGAGGGATTTAATATGTTTGCAGAACAAAAAGTTTTAAATAAAAAATACAAGTTATTTCCGTATCAATACGGAAAATTTCGCTATGTACATTTTTCCTGAAGTGATTATGATGATAATTGTCAATCAATTCATCGGGAGAATGTTATGTTAGCAAAAAATTTCTTATGGGGTGGGGCGGTTGCTGCTCATCAATTAGAAGGTGGTTGGAAAGAGGGTAATAAAGGATTAAGTGTTGCTGATGTTATGACCGCAGGAGCAAATGGAGTAGAACGAGAGATCACGGATGGCGTGGTAGCTGGTAAATATTATCCAAATCATGAAGCTATCGATTTTTACCATCGTTATAAAGAAGATATTGCCTTATTTGCAGAAATGGGATTTAAATGTTTTCGTACATCTATTGCTTGGACACGCATTTTTCCACAAGGTGATGAGAGTCAGCCTAACGAAGCAGGCTTGCAATTTTATGATGATTTATTTGATGAATGCTTAAAATATGGTATTGAGCCAGTAGTTACCCTTTCACATTTTGAGATACCTTATCATTTAGTAACTCAATATGGTGGTTTTCGTAATCGTCAATTAATTGAATTTTTTGAACGTTTTGCTCGAGCTTGTTTTGAGCGTTTCCATTCAAAAGTCAAATATTGGATGACCTTTAATGAAATTAATAATCAAGCCAATTTTAATCGTGATTTTACTACTTTCACTAATTCGGGATTAGTATTCAAAGACGGCGATGATCGAGAAGCTATTATGTATCAAGCTGCCCATTATGAATTAGTGGCAAGTAGTCGTGCAGTGAAAATTGCTCATGAAATAAATCCTGACTTAAAAGTGGGTTGTATGATTCAATTTAGCCCAATTTATCCTGAAACATGTAAACCAGAAGACGTACTGTTTTCGCAAAAAGCGATGCAAAAGCGGTTTTATTTTGCCGATGTGCATGTACATGGAAAATATCCAGCCTATATTTTAAATTATTGGCAACGCAAAAATATTCATATTGATTTTACTGAGCAAGATCAAGTCGATTTATTAGCGGGTACAGTGGATTATATTGGCTTTAGTTATTATATGTCTTTTGCCACTCGTTATCATAAGGAAAATACTTATTTTGATTTTGACGAAAGTGCTGATTTGGTTACTAACCAATTTGTACCACGTTCAGAATGGGGATGGCAAATTGATCCTATAGGCTTACGTTATTCTTTAAATTATTTAACCGATATGTATCGTCTTCCGTTATTTATTGTGGAAAATGGCTTTGGTGCTATTGATGAAATCAGTGATGATGGCATGGTACATGATGATTATCGTATTGATTATTTAAAAGCTCATATTCAAACCATGAAACAAGCAGTGGAACAAGATGGTGTAGATTTAATGGGTTATACCCCTTGGGGCTGTATTGATTTAGTTTCGGCAGGAACTGGCGAAATGAAAAAACGCTATGGGTTTATTTATGTAGATAAGGATAATCAAGGTAAAGGCAGTCTTGAACGTTCTCGTAAAAAATCGTTTTATTGGTATCAACAAGTTATTCAAAGCAATGGTGAACATTTATAAGGAAAATAGACTATGAAAAAAGCATTAATTATTTGTGCCGCAGGCATGTCTTCATCTTTAATGGCGAAGAAAACCACAGATTTTTTTAAATCCAAAGGACATGATATTGAAATCGATGCTGTTTCAGCGACTGAGGGGCAAAAAGCGATTGAATCTGGCAGTTTTGATTTGTATTTAATTAGCCCACAAACCAAAATGTATTTAGCAAAATTTACTGAATTGGGAAAAAAAGCTGGAAAACCTGTGGAAAGTATTCCACCACAAGCCTATGTGCCTATTCCAATGGGCATTGAAAAATTAGCTAATTTAGTGTTAGAAAAAATCTAACCTATAAGGTCAGAGTATGTTTAATAAAAAAGAAATTGCTATTTTACAATATTTATTTGAACATCAAGATAGTTTTGTTACCAGCAATCAACTTGCAAGTCATCTAAACTACTCTGACCGTACTATTCGTAGCTATATTAAGAACATTACAATAGATTTACCTAAATATGGTGCGGAACTTGTTGCCAAACAAGGATTAGGTTATCAATTAGTGATTAAAAATCTAAGTGAATTTCAACTGCAGTTGAATTTGAAAAAACAAAATAAAAGAATTGAAAGTAAACAAGATAGACAGAAGTATATTTTGAATAAATTATTCTTTAGTCAACCTTATCTTTTATTTGATGACCTTGAACAAGAATTATTTGTTAGCCGTTCCACTCTTTCTGCAGATTTCAAAGAGATTAGTGATCTGATTAAACCCTATCATTTAACTATTACCAGTAAAGCCAATCAGGGCGTAAGTATAGTAGGGCATGAGCAGGATTATCGTGCATTTATCATGGATTACTTTTTTAAGAAAGATTTTGGTAATGCGATTAATCGTTATATTGGTAATACGATTTTTATAGATGAAATACGTTTTGAGAACCTTCTACAAATCATTATTGAAGAATGTAGAAAAGGAAAACTATATTTAGCGGATTTTATATTACAAAATTTAGCTTTGCATATTTTACTTGCCATTAATCGTATAAAAACAGGGCATAAACTTAATATAAACATTCAGCCTGATGAGCTTGATGATTATTTTATAGAACGCATGGTGGCAGAAAATATTATTGATCGTATAAGAGCTGAAAATAACATTCAATTTCCTCGCTCAGAAATTGATTACATTGCTTTACATTTACTTGCCAAGGGAAAGCGATTAGAAAATAAACTCTCTCAAATAGAACAGAAAACCGCAGAAATTAAACAGATTATTATAAAAATTGAACAAGCCTTACATATTCAAATTGTAGATGATGAAGTATTAATCAATGCTATTTCACAACATCTACAATTATTGATTACCAGATTAAAAAATAATATTACTGTAGAAAATCCACTTTGTCAGGAAATTATGCAGAATTATCAAGATATTTTTCAATTAGTATGTAAATATTTTGATGAATTTTCTGATTTTCAGGGTATTAACGTTTCTAATGATGAATATTCTTATTTAGCGTTACATATTTTGGCTGCCATTGAACGTTATCAAAATAAGAAAAAATTAAAAGTTCTAGTAGTTTGTACTACAGGTTATAGTTCTGCACAATTTATTAAGAACCGCTTGGAATATGAATTTAATGATAGCTTAATTATTAAAGATGTAGTGAGTTATTATGAACTTAATGATCAGATTTTAGCAGATATTGATTTTATTGTGTCTTCTATAGATTTATCTAATTTAGTGTTTAAAGTGCCAGTGGTACATTCTAGTATTTTTCTGAAAAATGATGAATTTGATCAGATCAGAAATATGATTAAACAAATTAAAAGTAAAGATCTTGTACAAACCAACAAATTTATCCCAATAGAAGAAATTGAGAAGCTAGAAATTATACAAAATAAAAAACTCTTATTATCTAACTTTTTTAATGAGAATTATTTTATACGGTTTAATAATTCTGCCAGTAAAGAAGAAGTGATTGAAACCTTAGTGCAGCATTGTGCATACAATGAAACCGAAAAATATCCACGTAGAATGCTAGAACAAATAAAGCAAAGGGAAAGATTAAGTTCCGTGGTATTTAGTCAATATATTGCTGTGCCACACCCAATTAAACCTGTGGGAGAACAAAGTAAAGTGGCAGTAGGGATTATTCCACAAACATTAGTTTGGGATAAACTGCATCAACAAATTCAATTAGTATTTTTGATTTCACCATCTCAATATGGCAATGCGGAATTAAAACAGATCACTTCGGCGATTGTAAAGTTAACCGAAGACGAGTATTTACAACAGCAATTAATTCAGTGTCAAGATTTTAATCAGTTTATTCAATTATTTTCATTATTAATTTAGGAGTTTGGTATGGAAGATGAAAACGAATTACAGGTAGTAGCTTTTGAAATTATTGTACATAGTGGCGATGCCAGAAATCTAATTCATCAAGCATTAGATCTAATGAAAGGCGGAGAATTTGTACAAGCTCGACAACAATTAGATGAAGCCAACCAGAATTTATTAGAAGCACATAAATCACAAACTAATTTATTGAAAGATTATGCTTGTGGCAAAGTGATTCCGATGGAAATTATTATGGTGCATGCGCAAGATCATTTAATGTCCACAATGTTATTACATGAATTGGCATTGGAATTTTTGGTACTACATCAGAAAATGGCAAATAAGGAATAACTTATGGTAACACCGCATAAACAACAAATGATTTTACGTTCCTTGTATTTTAATCGCTTTTTATTTGTGCGTTATACAACAGCATTTTTGTTTTTCTCAACTTTAGTTTGGTGCTGTGCTATGTTTTTATCTCAAGCTACTTTTCTATTTGTACCGTTGCTAATATTAAGCTTGCTTGGAATAGCCAGTTTTGAACAAGTTAAAATGTATTATAAACATAACACAGCGGCACCATTAACTAGCAGGATTTTTCAATTCCTACTAGTGGGTTATAGTTTACTCATGTTGATTTGTTTAACACCTTATGAAAAACAGTTATTTCCTTTTGTCCAAAACCATCAAAGTCGTATTTTAGAGGGGTATTTTGGTGTAGTAATAATATTAACGTTATTGGTGTTAAAAAAATTAAACACAATCCGTGCAAATAAAGATACACATTATCAACGCATAATGGCTTATGAACAACAACTTAACTTAGAAGGAAATTCCCTATGAACGGCATATTTCAACTGTTAGAAAAATATTTAATGGGACCTATGGCAAAAATAGCCGCCTTTAAATCAGTACGAGCGATTATGGCAGCAGGGATCGCTAGTATTACGTTTACTATTGTTGGCTCATTTTTCCTTGTCTTTAATGTACTTCCTGAAACCTTTACGTTTCTGCGAGATTTCTTCAATGAAACGTTCTTTAGAATAAGTGATCTTTATATTTTAGTTTATAAATCAACGATGGGGCTATTGGCTCTATATTTTGTGATTGTGATTGGCTATGAATATACCAAAATTCATGAACAGGAAGATGAGATCAACGTTTCACCGTTAAATGGTGCCTTACTTGCTTTATTTGCTTTCTTTTTATGTATTCCAGAACTTTTTTATGCAGATGGTCGGATTCAGTTATTTTCCGATGCCACCACCATTAATGGTTGGGTAATTGGTGGCAGTGGACCTGATCGTATGGGAACGGTAGGGATTTTTACGGCAATTATTATGTCTTTGTTGACGGTGAAAATTTACTGTTTTTGCGTGAAACGTAATTGGGTAATTAAGATGCCAGAAGCTGTACCTGAAGGTGTTGCTCGCTCATTCACGGCATTAATTCCAGCCTTTGCGGTAGCAGTAGTGGTATTAGTGATTAACGGTGGCTTTATCGCATTTGGTACAGATATTTTTAAAGTGATTGCCATTCCATTTGCTTTTGTTACCGACATCGCTAACAGTTGGCTAGGGTTGATGGTGATTTTCTTCTTAATTCATGCCTTATGGATTGTGGGGATTCATGGAGCCAATATTATTAGTTCCTTTTTAGTGCCAATTGTATTAAGTAATTTGCAAGCTAATGCAAACGGAGCGAATATTCCTTTTGCAGGTGAATTTTACAATAGTTTTGTATTTCTTGGTGGATCTGGTGGTACATTGGGACTAACTTTATTTATAGCCTTTCTTGCTCGTTCACAACAATTACGGATTTTAGGCAAAGCGTCTATTGCTCCAGGCATATTTAATATTAATGAGCCAATTATCTTTGGCTTACCAATCGTATATAACCCATATTTAGCTATACCATTTTTCCTTTCGCCAATGGTGACTGCGTCTATGGCATATTGGTCAATTAAATTACATTGGGTGAATCCAATAATTGCTAATGTACCTTGGCCATCTCCAGCTGGTATTGGTGCATTTATTGGTACAGCAGGTGATTGGCGTGCCGCAGCATTGGCATTATCTTGTGTTTTAGTATCTTGGTTAATTTATCTGCCGTTTGTTAAGGTGTATGACAATAAATTAGCAACAGAAGAACAGGCAGCAGAACAAGTTAGTCAGTAAACGTCATAAAAAAATACCGCACTTTTTTAACGATTTTTGATAAAAGTGCGGTATAAAATAACAACATTTTTTTATCTTTTCTCAATCATGACTTTTATATCTTCTGGCATCGCATAATAAGGGGCAGAAGTAATAAATAAGTCAATACCTAATTTAGCAAAATCCGCAACATTATTTTTATTTACCCCACCTGCTACGGATAACATCACATTAGATTTGAGTTGTTGCTTGAGCTCTAAAGCAGCTTTGACATCATCTGAACTAAATTTATCTAATTGAATAATATCAGGATTCGCCAATAACATGGCTTGACACTGGGCTAAATTATCCGCTTCAAGGGTGATTTTATTTTCAGGGGCTTGTTGGCGTAATGTTGCCACAATATCAATGTAATTCTCTGGTTCGTCCAATAAATTACGGTGATTAGTAAAGACTAAAATGGTTTCACTGAGTCCTTGACGGTGAATATGTCCACCGCCAGCTAGCACGGCAGCAGTGGCTAATTTTCTGGTGTTAGGAATGCTTTTTCGCGTACAAGCCACCACGGCATTAGGGTTTATCGCTTTGGCATTTTGCACCATTTCTGCGGTATATTGTGCCACACCACAACTCCACTCTAATACCAGTTGCACTACTTTCCATGCTTGATGAAGTTGATCGGCTTGGGCTTCTGCTTGAATAAGTAGTGTTCCCGCTGTTACTTCATCACCATCTTGAACAAAGGCATTAGCTTGAATATGCAGTTTGGTTAATAAACGTAATGCGACATTAATACCCGCTACCACACCTGCTTTTTTACGTGTAAATGACATACGAGCAGATTTTTTTCCAATATCTAAGCAATGTGTGGTTAAATCACCACGATAAATATCTTCAAGTAAAAAATTATCGAGTTCTTGTTCAGAAAAATAGATCATAGCGTTTCCTTGAGTGTTCCATGGTGGATAGATATAGCACGTTCCGCCAGATAGTCGGCTTCTTTCGGTTCGTGCGTGACCATTAAAATGGTGAGTGAAAATTGCGTTTTTATTTGTTTAATGATTTGCCACATTTGGGTACGAGTATCCCAATCAAGAGAAGAAAAAGGTTCATCGAGTAATAATAATTTAGGATGACTGATTAATACTCTCGCCAGTGCGACCCGTTGTTGTTCGCCCCCCGAGATTTGATGCGGATAACGATCAATTAAATGTTCAATACCCAACTGTTGCAACAAATCTATTTGTTCTGTCAAGGAAATGTGTTTACCCTGTGCTAAGGCTAAATTTTCATTGACCGTTCTATGTGGAAACAAATAAAGCCGTTGATTTAAATAACGACATTGACGTTGCCAAGGGGGAAGTCGGTTAATATTTTGTCTAGCCAAAATGATGTTACCTTGATACTCAAGATAGCCTGCGATAGCATTAAGCAAGGTTGTTTTACCACTGCCTGATTTACCTAAGATAGCGACACATTCATTGGGTTGAATATGTAAGTTTAGTCGGTTTAAAATACCGACAGTTAAATCTTGAATGTTTAACATTGACTATTGCCGATTGAGATTGCGTAATAAGAGTAATAACAAGGCGGAAATCACTAAAAGCCATAATGATGCACCAATGGCAATTTCAAAATCGCCACTAGCGATATTTAAATAGATTGCCATTGGCAAGGTTTCCGTTTTAAAGCGAGTGGCACCTGCTAACATTAAGGTTGCACCGAATTCCCCAATCGCTCTTGCCCAAGCTAAGATTGCACCGCTTAATAAGGGTTTCCAACACATAGGCAATTCCACTTTGATTAAGGATTGCCAAGGGGTGAGTCCAAGATTATAAGCGGTTAAGCGGTAGCCTATATCAAAATTGGCAAATGCCCCCCTTGCACTACGTAATAAAATGGAACTTGCAATATAGGTTTGAGCAATAATGATCCCCACAGGGCTAAATACCCAATCGCTGACGATGGGTAACCAAGTTGCCACAATACCTTGACGATTAAATAATAACAGTAGGCTTAATCCTGCCACTAATGGGGGTAAAACCATAGGGAGATCGAGTAGGGTATCGATCACTTTTTGCCAAGGTAAGGTTTTTTGGCTCATCACCCAAGCACTCGGAATAGCAATGATCATTGCCAACAAAAGTGAAATGATTGAACTACTCAGCGACATTCCCAAGGCAAAATAGAGTTCTTTATCCGTCAGAATTTCAATGAGAAAATGCTGATTGAGCTTACTGGTTAAGGATAAAATCGCCCCAACCACGATACATAACAATAATGCCAATGGGATAAGGGCGAAATATAAACTCAAACTATTGGGTGATCGGTAAGAAACCTTCATCAGTGAAGTATTTCACTCCTTCAGCAGATTTGAATAAGTCTAATAATTGTTTAGCTTCTTTTGGGTGCTGACTGGTTTTTAAGGTAGCGATGGTTACTTTTTCTTCTGGTGTACCTTTTGGATTATCCAAAATCACTAATTTATCTTTTTCTTTCCACGCACCTGAACGCCCAACGACAGCAGCATCAACATCACCGTTGAGCAAATAAAGCATTAATTGTTTTACTGTTCCCGCTTTTACTACCACTTTTTCATTTAACGCTTTTTCATAACCAGAAAGTGCCAATATTTTTTCTGCACCTTTACCTAATGCCATCGCTTTGCTATCACCAATACCAATACGTAAATTACTTTCTGCGAGAGCTTTCAAGGAATCAATGCCATCGGCTTTGTCTTTACGTACTGCCATGACGGGGATATGTAAGACTAATGGTGCTGATTCAATCACGTCACCTGTTTGTTGTAATTTTTCCACATAGTCGGCAGAACCGGGTAAATACAAATCACCTTGTTGGGTGGTTTGATAACGAGCTAATAACTGACCTGATCCTGCATATTCGACAGTGACTTTATTGTTGGTTTGTGTTTCAAATTGTTTAATAATTTTTTCTACTGGTGATTTTAAACCAGCCCCAGCATACAGGTGTAATTCAGCTGCAGATACTGTGGCAGTAAAACCAAGTGTTAATGCTAAGAGAGATAAAGAGACTTTCATGAGATTTTCCTTAATTTTATGAATAGAATAGCGTTATATATATCATTCTACAAAGAATTAGAGAAAACTTCAAAAGGTTTTCATTAGTTAAAAATTGAGTAAAAAATACCGCACTTTAATCACTCAAAGTGCGGTGGAAAATGACTTAATTTTTCATTATTGTGTCGCTTGAATCGCTGTTAATGCGATGGTGTACACAATATCATCAACCAATGCACCACGAGATAAGTCGTTTACTGGTTTACGCATACCTTGTAACATTGGACCAATAGATACTAAATCCGCAGAGCGTTGCACTGCTTTGTATGTCGTATTACCTGTATTCAAATCAGGGAAGATGAATACCGTTGCTTTACCTGCTACAGGGGAATTTGGTGCTTTGGATTTTGCCACATCTTCCATTACAGCGGCATCATATTGTAATGGACCGTCAATGATTAAATCTGGACGTTTTTCTTTGGCAATGCGAGTGGCTTCTTTTACTTTTTCAACATCTGCACCTGAACCTGATGTACCCGTTGAGTAAGAGATCATTGCCACTTTCGGTTCAATACCAAAGGCTTTGGCTGAATCGGCGGATTGAATGGCGATTTCCGCTAATTGTTCCGCATTTGGATCTGGGTTCACCGCACAGTCGCCATAAACTAACACTTGATCTGGTAGCAACATAAAGAAGATCGAAGATACAATAGAGCTACCTGGTGCAGTTTTGATAATTTGCATTGGTGGACGAATGGTATTCGCTGTGGTATGCACGGCACCAGATACTAAACCATCTACTTCGTTAGCTTCTAACATCATTGTACCTAACACAACATTATCTTCTAACTGCTCGCGAGCTGAGGTTTCTGTCATGCCTTTGGCTTTACGTAATTCCACTAAACGAGCCACATAGTTTTCTCGTACTGAGGTTGGGTCAATTACCGTGATGCCTTTACCCAATGTTACACCTTGTGCTTCAGCTACACGTTGAACATCTGCTGGGTTAGCTAATAAGATACATTCTGCAATACCACGTTCTGCACAAAGCACCGCAGCTTTAATGGTACGAGGTTCATCACCTTCGGGTAACACAATGCGTTTTTTCGCGGCACGAGCTAATTCGGTTAATTGGAAACGGAACGCTGGTGGTGATAAACGACGAATTCGTGAGGAACCCTCCGCAATTTGATTAATAAAATCAGTATCAAATTGTTGACTGGTGTATTGTTTAATATTTTCAATTCGTTCTTTATCGTCAACGGGGACTTCTAAATTGAAACTTTGTAGATTTAATGCGGTTTGCCAAGTACTTCCTTCAATACGGAAAACTGGTAATCCCGTGGTTTCAAAAGCACGTTGGCATAATTTAGTAATTTGGCTATCAATTTTGTAACCACCCGTTAATAAAATACCGCCTAATTCAATGCCGTTAGTTGCCGCTAAAGCCGCAGCAGTTAATACATCAGGTCTATCGGCAGAAGTGACCAATAAACTTCCTGTACGGAAATGTTCTACCATATTTTGTAATGCTCTTGCACAGAAAGTAATACCACGAATACGGCGAGTCGTAATTTCCCCCTCGTTGAGAATAGCAGCACCGAGATGTTTGACCAAGTCGATAACACGGGTGGCGATTAATTCTGCTGACCAAGGAATACAAGCTAATACTTTAATTGGACTGGTGGCGAATAAGCGATAAACTTCGCCAGCTTGGTTGTGGCTATGTTGGTATGAATCAAAAATCTCCGTTAAATCAGGACGGGTGCGACCACTGTCATCAACCGGAGCATTGAATTTGTTAATCACAACCCCAAGTAGGTTAGGGTTAGATTTTCCACCAAAAGATGCTGCCGCTGCTTCAACACGTTCTTTTAATTGATTCGGTGTATCTGTCGCAGGTGCAGCCACTAAAATAATTTCTGCATCTAAGGCTTGAGCAATTTCATAGTTAATTCTGTCGGCATAAGAATTTTTTCTAGTCGGAATTAACCCTTCTACAATAACGATTTCATTGTTTTTGCTTAATTGTTGGTGCTGTTCAACAATTTTTTCTAAAAGTACATCTGTTTGATTCTGACCAATTAAATTTTCGGCAATGCTTAACATAAAAGGTTCAGCGGTTTCGATACTTGTACTGGTACGTACAATAGAAGTTGTGCGATCTAATTTGTCTTCACCACTGCTAGGTTGCGAAATAGGCTTGATAAAACCAATTTTGGTACCTTTTTGTTCAAGCGCTTGAATTAAACCCAGACTAACACTAGTTAAACCAACTCCGCTACTGATTGGGATAAGAATAATAGTTCGTGACATAATATTTCCTAATTTGAGAGAATGTTGAGTGAAAAAGCAAACTGCCGATAATTATCGGCAGTTGTTTATTTAATTATTTTATGCAAAGACGAGCTGTATCTCGTGCGATGACTAATTCTTCATTGGTTGGGATTACCATAGCGATTGGCGTATTATCTTTAGTGATAATACCGTCTTTACCAAAACGAGCCGCTAAGTTTTTCTCAATGTCTATGTTATAACCAAATAATTTTAAGTGATTTAAGGTGATTTCACGGACGTGAGCAGAATTTTCCCCGATACCGCCAGTAAACACGATAGCGTCTAAACGTTCACCAATCACTGCCATGTATGAACCAATGTATTTGGCTAAACGGTAGCAATAGACATCTAATGCACGTTTGGCAGGTTCTTCTTTCTCATAGTTATCTTCGGCATAACGGCAATCGCTAGTCACTTCAGTTAAACCTAATAAACCTGATTTTTTCACTAAGGTTTCTTCCACTTGGTCCATTGACATACCTAAGTTTCTGTATAGATAGAACACGATTGCAGGGTCAATATCACCAGAACGTGTACCCATAACCAAACCTTCTAATGGGGTTAAGCCCATTGAGGTATCGATACATTCACCATGACGAACAGCAGACACAGAACCACCATTACCTAAATGGCAAGTGATAACATTCACTTTATCTTCGGCAACACCTAAACGTTTTGCTGCTTCACGGCTAACAAAATAATGGCTAGTACCATGAGCACCATAACGACGAATACCATGTTCTTTGTAAAGTGAGTATGGCAATGCGTATAAGTAGGCTTCTTCTGGCATGGTGGTATGGAATGCAGTGTCAAATACCACGACATTTTTGTCTTTTAAATGTGGGAAAATTTTGAACGCTTCTTTTATACCGATTAAGTGGGCAGGGTTGTGTAACGGTGCAAATTGAATGGCATCTTCAATACCTTTCACCACTTCATCTGTGACGATAACTGATGAAGTAAATTTCTCACCACCGTGAACAATGCGGTGACCAATCGCTACAATGCTGTCTTTTAATTCTTGGGTTAATACATTTTCAACAATAAATTTCAATGCTTCGCTGTGAGCCGCACCCGCACCTAAATCTGCGTTGCCTTTCTCTCCGTGAATTTTCCATTTAATACGAGCTTCTGGAAGATAGAATGCTTCGGCTAAACCTGATAATTTTTCGTCACCAGAAACAGGATCTAAGATAGCAAATTTTAAAGATGAGCTACCACAGTTTAAGATAAGAACTAATTTTGACATAAATTAACCTATATTAAGGGTTGAAGTTAGAAGATATTCAGCAAACACTGAATAGACGTTTTAAAAGTTATGATGTGCTATAGAATACACTTTTCTGGCGATAAAATAAATTATTAAGCGTAGAAAAATTCAATCTTTATCAAAAAAAGTTGAAAGTTTAAACATTTTTTATAAAGTGCGGTGTAAATTTCCTTTTTTTTATTGGATAAAAGGGAGTATTCTAGTCTAATATTTTTATTTCTTAATAGAGCGAAAACATGACCACGATAAATTTAAACTTACAAGATCTTTCTTGCCAACATTGCGTAAAAAACGTGAAACAAATCTTAGAAAAAATCTCGGGGGTAGAACGTGCTGAGGTGAGTTTAACGCAAGCGACAGTAATCGGAGAAGTATCTGCTCAAACCTTAATTGATGCAATTGTTGATGTGGGGTATCAAGCCCAACTTGCTGACCCAAAATAGATCTACCAACACAACAAAATTCTCAGCCTGATCCTGTGGTGGTAGAAAGTCGTCATGAACAGGCAAAAATCGCCCAAAATGCACCGCAGTTTACTTTGTTATTGGACGGATTAAGCTGTGTGGCTTGTGTCGCAAAAGTGCAAAAAGCCTTATTAAATGTGACAGGGGTGAGTTCTTCTCAAGTCAATTTAGCAGATAATACGGCTTTAGTGACAGGGTTTGTTGATCCGCAAGATTTAGTGCAGGCTGTGCTTGATATTGGTTATGGGGCAGAATTAGTTGAAGATGAAAACCAGCGTCGCGTCAAACAGCAAGCCCAACAGAAACAGGAAATTCAACAACGTCGTTGGCAAGCCACGGTGGCGTTAGTGGTCGGTTTTGGTTTATTCTTTTGGGGAATCTTTGGCGGTCAAATGCAAGTGACAGCCGACAATCAACTAAATTGGATGGCGGTTGGCTTGCTGGTATTGGCAGTGATCTGGTTTACGGGTCAGCATTTCTATCAACGAGCTTGGCTTAACTTACGTAATAAATCCACGACTATGGATACCTTAGTAGCATTAGGAACGGGGACGGCATGGCTTTATTCTTTTATGGTAGTTCTATTTCCCGATTTTTTCCCTGAAAATGCTCGTCATCTTTATTTTGAAAGCAGTGCTATGATTATTGGCTTGATTAATATCGGAAAAATACTTGAACTTAAAGCCAAACAGCAATCATCACAAGCCCTTGAACGGTTATTCGATCTTACCCCAAAAACCGCCAAAGTTGTGACGGAAAACGGTGAAACAGAATTGCCGTTAAGCCTAGTTCAAGTTGGCATGCGACTACGTTTACAAACGGGCGATCGGGTTTGTGTTGATGGAGTTGTGACGCAAGGTCATGGCTGGATAGATGAAAGTATGCTAACGGGAGAGCCGCTCTCTATCCAAAAAGAAAAAGGTGACAGGGTGAGTGCTGGAACATTAGTAACAGACGGTACGTTGCTTTTTCAAGCAGAACAAATTGGCAATCACACTAGATTGGCGAACATCATAAAATTAGTGCGACAAGCTCAAAGTAGCAAACCAGAAATTGGGCAATTAGCCGATAAAATTGCGAGTGTATTTGTTCCTACCGTAATAATGATTGCATTCATTTCTGCATTGGTTTGGTATGTGGTCACGCAACAGATTTCTTATGCTTTCGTCATATTAACCACCGTGTTAATTATTGCTTGCCCTTGTGCTTTAGGCTTGGCAACACCGATGTCAATTATTGCTGGCATTGGACGAGCGGCAGAATTAGGCGTGTTAGTTCGTGATGCAGATGCCTTGCAAAAAGCGGCGAGTGTAGACACGATTGTGTTTGATAAAACGGGTACTTTGACACAAGGTGAGCCAACGGTGACAGCAGTTTATACCTTTGGTGGTGTTGAGCAAAAAAGTGCGGTGCAATTTGCGGCAAGTTTAGAGCAGGGAGCGAATCATCCCTTAGCCAAAGCCTTATTAGCTTACGCCCAAAATATCACATTAATTGAACCCAGCCAATTTAGCACGTTAAAAGGACTTGGAGTTAGTGGTGTCATTCATGGCAAAAAATTGTGGTTAGGCAATCGCACTTTATTACAGCAACAGAATATAGATACAGACATTGCAGAAGCCGATTTTTTGACAGAAAGCGAAAAAGGGGCAACGGTGATCTTTTTGGCGGAGCAAAATCAACTTGTCGCCATGTTTGCAATTCGAGATTCATTGCGAGATGACACAATCATTGCTGTACAACGGTTACAGCAACAGGGTTATCATTTAGTGATGTTGACAGGTGATCAACAAAAAACGGCACAAGCGATTGCCGATGAAATTGGTATTGAACAGGTTATTGCGGGCGTATTGCCAGAAGATAAAGCACAAGTTATTCAGCAATTACAGGCTCAAGGACGTAAAGTCGTGATGGTGGGGGACGGTATTAATGATGCTCCAGCGTTGGCTCAAGCGAATGTGAGTATGGCAATGGCAAGTGGTTCGGATATTGCGATTGAAACCGCCGAACTGACGTTAATGCGACATAGTATTAACAGTGTAGCAGATGGGTTACAGCTGGCTAAAGCGACATTAAGTAATATGAAACAAAATTTATTTTTTGCTTTTGTCTATAACTGCTTGGGTATTCCTCTTGCAGCAGGGGTATTTTATCCGTTATTAGGAATATTGCTGAATCCTATGATTGGCGGGGCTGCTATGGCTTGTTCGTCCATTACTGTGGTGACAAATGCGAATAGATTATTAAGATTTATGCCCAAAAATTGATATTAATCAATAAATAAGTCGATTAGGCTTTTTATTCATAAGGTTTTTTTGTATGATAGCTTCGTCAAGAGAAATGCTTGATAATTCATAAAGTTCCTAAATAAATATAACTATATAATAGCTAAACTACTTTCCTACCACCCAAAATATGGGTGGTTTTTTTTGTTTATAGGGTAGCGATCAGCAACTGAATAAAAAAGATCAGCGAAATCACCATTTCGGCTAAACCCACCTGTTTGGTGGAGAGCTTTTTAGTTGGCAATATAATCGCTCTGATTAATGGAATAACAAACGCCAGTGCTAATAAAATTTGTTGAAAAGGCAGAAAAATCATCACACATAATGTATGGTAAAGAATAGAAACAATTAAATAATAAGGATTTTTCCGCTCACGTAAGACCGATTTGACATAGAGTGTCACGCCGATAAAAAATAGGCTAGGTAATATGGCAACCCACCAAATCCGTTGATCAAATTGGTTTTCCGCAAAATAATAGGCTGCCATTCCTGCAATCGCAAAAATAATAATCGCATTAAGATCATTTAATAAAGCACGTTCATCTTTTTGTTTTACAAAATAGATACTGACAAAACTTAAGGGAATAAACAATATGGCAAAATATAAAATTTTCCAGTTATAGCAAAGTGCTGGAATGACAAAAATGAAACAAGCACTAGCGTAAATCATTGTCCATTTTCTATACAATGCTAAATTTCTTCCTTTAAATAAATTGAGAAAAGGATAGGTCATTAAGTATAAGGAAAACCAAGCGAGTAGTAGAAAAAAATGTTGCCAAATAGGGTGAGAAAGCAACATTCCGTATAAAAATGGCATTAATGCCATCACAATAGCCCCGTGTTGGTTAGAGATTAATAATTTCATAAGTAAAGTCATTAGATGAGAATGGTTAAAATTTTAATTTATTTTTAGCCAAATTGGTATAAACTTTTCGGGGTAATTTAAAGGAGATAACCATGACAATTCAACGCTTTCATCAAGCAACACGGTATTCAGAAATGGCTGTACATAACGGCGTAGCTTATTTAGCAGGACAAATACCAGAAAATACACCTAACCAACCTGTTTACCAACAGACCAAAGATGTATTGGATTTAATTGATAAATTACTGGCAGAAGTCAACTCGGATAAAAGCCAAATTTTAATGGCACAAATTTTTTTAGCGGATATGCAAGATTATGCAGAAATGAACCGTGCTTGGGATGAATGGGTGGCTAACAATAACGCACCGCCTCGAGCTTGTGTAGAAGCTAAATTAGCAGATCACCGTTGGAAAGTGGAAATTGTAGTAACGGCTGCAACGCATTAATATAGATGAGAAAAACAGGTAATGAGAGTGATAAAAATATCATTACCTGTTTTTATTTTCAGTTGAAAGCAGAATAAAATGCTTGCCTTTTAGGCAAAAATGCGTATTATAGCCGTCTATACTTCTAAATGAAAAATTAAGGAATATTATGTCAAGCTATTTATTTACCTCTGAAAGTGTATCAGAGGGACACCCTGATAAAATCGCCGATCAGATTTCTGATGCGGTGTTAGACGAAATTTTAAAACAAGATCCCAAAGCTCGTGTAGCCTGTGAAACCTATGTAAAAACAGGTATGGCATTAGTCGGTGGCGAAATTACCACCTCCGCTTGGGTAGATATTGAAAATTTAACTCGTCAAGTGATTTGTGAAATTGGTTATGAACATTCAGATATGGGATTTGACGGAAAATCCTGTGCGGTATTAAATGCTATTGGTAAACAATCTTCTGATATTAATCAAGGAGTTGACCGTGCTAATCCATTAGATCAAGGTGCTGGCGACCAAGGCATTATGTTTGGTTATGCTACTAACGAAACCGATGTATTGATGCCTGCTGCGATTACTTACGCTCACCGCTTAATGGAACGTCAAGCACAGGTGCGTAAAAATGGCACATTAGATTGGTTACGTCCAGATGCGAAAAGCCAAGTTACCCTGAAATATGATAATAACAAAATTATCGGTGTCGATGCCGTAGTGCTTTCCACGCAACACAGTGACGCAGTGAGCCAAGCCGATTTAATTGACGGCGTGATGGAAGAAATTATTAAGCCGATCTTGCCAGCAGAATGGTTAAATAAAGACACTAAATATTTCATTAACCCAACAGGACGCTTTGTTATTGGCGGTCCAATGGGCGACTGTGGTTTAACAGGACGTAAAATTATCGTGGATACCTACGGCGGTGCCGCCCGTCACGGTGGTGGTGCGTTTTCAGGCAAAGATCCCTCTAAAGTCGACCGCTCTGCGGCTTATGCTGCTCGTTATGTAGCCAAAAATATCGTTGCTGCAGGCTTGGCAGATCGTTGCGAAATTCAGCTTTCGTATGCGATTGGCGTGGCGGATCCGACATCTATTATGGTGGAAACCTTTGGCACAGGCAAAGTGAGTAATGAATTATTGGTTAATCTTGTGCGTGAATTTTTTGATTTACGCCCTTATGGATTGATTAAAATGCTTGATTTAATTCAGCCGATTTATCGCCAAACTGCGGCTTATGGACACTTCGGACGTGAGCAATTCCCGTGGGAAAAAATTGATCGTGCGGAGGAGTTGAGAAAGGCGGCTGGGTTGTAGTTATTTTCTTGATAAGAAAATGGGCTAATTAGCCCATTTTAGTTATATAATTTTCCTATATTTTTTCAAAAGAAGACTTACCATGAAAAAACAAAACCTTGTCATTCTCGGCTCAACAGGCTCAATCGGTACTAGTACGCTTTCTGTCATCGAACATAATCCCGAGCAATATCAGGCATTTGCCTTAGTAGGTGGACGTAATGTGGATTTAATGGTTCAACAATGCGTGAAATTTCAACCGCAGTTTGCAGCCTTAGATGATGATCGTGCAGCGAAAAAATTAACAGAAAAATTAACCGCACTTGGTAGTCAAACGCAAGTATTAAGCGGAAAAAAAGCGATTTGTGAATTGGCAGCTCACCCTGATGCGGATCAAGTTATGGCAGCGATTGTGGGGGCTGCGGGGCTTTTGCCAACGCTTTCCGCTGTACAAGCCAGTAAAAAAGTGTTGTTAGCCAATAAAGAAAGTTTGGTCACTTGCGGACAGATTTTTATTGACGCGGTGAAAAAATCACAGGCTCGATTATTGCCCGTGGATAGTGAGCATAATGCCATTTTCCAATCTTTACCGCCCGAAGCACAGCAAAAAATTGGTTTTTGTCCGTTGCAAGAATTGGGGATTAGTAAAATTGTGCTGACGGGATCGGGTGGACCTTTCCGTTATACGGATTTAAGTGAGTTTGAGGGCATTACGCCAGCACAAGCGGTGGCACACCCGAACTGGTCTATGGGTAAAAAGATCTCGGTGGATAGTGCCACCATGATGAATAAAGGGCTGGAATATATTGAAGCTCGTTGGTTATTTAATGCCAGTGCCGATGAAATGGAGGTCATTATTCACCCCCAATCCATTATTCATTCCATGGTGCGTTATATTGACGGATCAGTGATTGCTCAAATGGGGAATCCTGATATGCGTACGCCGATTGCAGAAACCATGGCGTATCCAAATCGCATTGTTTCGGGGGTTGCACCGTTAGATTTTTATCAGCTTAACGGCTTAACCTTTTTAGCCCCCGATTTTAATCGTTATCCTAATTTGAAATTAGCCATTGATGCTTTTGCAGCAGGGCAATATGCTACTACAGCGATGAATGCGGCGAATGAAATTGCCGTGGAGGCTTTTCTAAATGGACAAATTAAATTCACCGATATTGCTCGAGTGAATCATCAGGTAGTCGAAAAAATTCAACCGCAGAAAATCACGGAAATTGACGATGTATTAGCGGTGGATCGGGTGGCTCGGGAATTAGCCATAATTGCTGTGATAAAAATGGCATAATAATTCTAAATATGTTATATTCGCACCCAAATTTTCAATTCAAAATTGCGGTTAAATGAAAGAATTAGATCTAAATAATATTCCTAAGCACGTTGCTATTATTATGGACGGTAATGGGCGTTGGGCGAAGCAGCAAGGAAAGATGAGAATCTTTGGACATACTAACGGGGTAAAAGCAGTACGCCGTACAGTGTCGTATGCTCGTCAGATAGGTGTGCAATCCTTGACTATGTATGCGTTTAGCAGCGAAAATTGGAATCGTCCCGAGCAAGAAGTATCAGCATTAATGACTTTATTTATACAAGCCTTGGATTCCGAACTAAAAGAATTGCATAAAAATAATATTAAATTGAATATTATTGGTGACACCGCAAAATTCAGTGAAAAATTACAACAAAAAATCATTTATGCAGAAAAATTAACCGAAAATAATACCGCACTTTGCTTAAATATTGCGGCAAATTATGGTGGTCGCTGGGATATTGTGCAAGCTACACAGCAGTTAGCAAGTCAAGTGCAAGCTGGGAAGTTGGCAGTAGAACAGATCAATGAAGAACTCTTTCAGCAAAATCTAGTCACAGAAAAACAATCCCCCGTAGATTTGTTAATTAGGACGAGTGGTGAACAACGCATCAGTAATTTTTTACTCTGGCAAATTGCTTATGCGGAGTTATTTTTTTCGCCTGTACTGTGGCCTGATTTTGGTGAACAAGAATTTAATAATGCTATTTGGACCTATCAACAACGTGAACGCCGTTTTGGTGGTGCTTAAAGAAGGAAAGGAACTTGCTTAAACAACGTATTTTATCGGCAATAGTGATGATTGCCATTGTCTGTGCTGCATTATTTTTATTTTCTCCATTCTATTTTACACTAGCATTGGGCGTTATCGTCACCGCTGGGGTATGGGAATGGACACAATTTCCACGTTTAAAAATCGTATGGCGTTTTGTCGCAACGTCAATTTCTTTGGCTGTTTTATTTGTTTGGATTTTTAGTCAAGCGAACTACTTAAATGCAGGGCGAGTGTTTGCGGATTATGCCGAACCTTTGTTGCTTGTTTCTGTTATTTGGTGGTTTGTCGCTTTGGGCTTGGTCGTAACTTATCCAAAATCCGCTAAGATTTGGGGCAATTCTTTAATTTTACACATTATTTTTGCCTGTGTGACTCTTGTTCCTTTCTTAATTGCGGTGGCAGTGTTACGTTTAGAAAATTATAATATGGATAGCCTGCATGGTATTCAATTATTGCTTTATGTGTTTATCTTGGTTTGGGCGGCGGATAGTGGTGCTTACTTTGCAGGGCGTAAGTTTGGTAAACACAAATTAGCACCGAAAGTTTCCCCTGGAAAAACTTGGCAAGGCGTGATCGGTGGGTTGATTACCTCAGCAGTACTGTCAGAATTATTTATTTATTGTGTGGGTGATAACTTCTTTTTTCATGGGAATACTCTCAGTTTAACCGTGCTTTCTATTGCAACAGTGGCGGTTTCTGTATTAGGCGATTTAACGGAAAGTATGTTCAAACGTCAAAGTGGTATTAAAGATAGTAGCAATTTAATTCCTGGACATGGCGGGATTTTAGATCGAATTGATAGTTTAACTGCAGCCACCCCATTTTTTGCGTATTTCTACTTTTTTTGGCTATAAGGTGAGATGATGTCGTTTTTGTGGTCATTGGTTTCTTTTATTGTTGTTATTAGCGTGCTGGTGTTCGTTCATGAATTTGGACATTTCTGGGTGGCAAGAAAGTGCGGTATAAAAGTCCATCGTTTTTCCATTGGCTTTGGCAAAGTGCTATGGTCAAGAAAAGATAAGCAAGGTACCGAATTTGCGGTGTCACTGATTCCATTGGGTGGCTATGTAAAAATGTTGGACGAACGCAATGAAGAAGTACCAGAACATTTAAAATCTCAATCCTTTAATAGTAAAACCGTTGTTCAACGTATGTTTGTGATTGTGGCAGGACCAATAGCGAATTTTATTTTTGCTATTCTGGCATATTGGGTGGTTTTTATGGTCGGGATTCCGAGTGTAAAACCAGTGATTGATAGTGTTAAACCAGACAGTATTGCTGCACAGGCACAAATTGCTCCCAATAGTCAAATTCTTGCGGTGGACGGTACAGAAGCTTTTGATTGGGAAACCATTAATATGTTGCTGGCGACTAAATTAGGTAATCAGCAAGTGACGTTAACAGTGACCCCTTTTGGTGAAAATCGCCCACAAGAAAAAATCTTAAATATTCAACATTGGACATTTGATCCCGATAAACAAAGTGCTTTTGGGGCATTAGGTATTCAGCCTGTTGGCAATAAAGTAGAAATGAAAATTGCTAAAATCATGGAAAATTCACCAGCAGAAAGGGCAGGGTTATTAGTCGGTGATGAAATTTATGCAAAAAATGGTGAGGAATTAGTTTGGCGAGATTTTGCCAAACAGATTCAACAAGGGAAACCAGTAAGTTTACAAGTTCATAGAGAAGGTCGGATATTAGATTTGACTTTAATTCCAGAATGGCAAGATAAACGCTATATGGTGGGAATTGCCCCAACGGTTCAACCACTGAATGAGAAGTATCGTACAGAATTAAAATATGATATGCTTGACGCTCTATGGAAAGGTGTTGAGAAAACAGCACAACTTTCTTGGTTGACGGTGAAAGTAATTGGTAAGTTATTGACTGGAGATTTATCCCTGAATAATTTAAGTGGTCCAATTTCTATTGCACAGGGTGCGGGAATTTCTTCGCAAATCGGCTTGGTTTATTATCTAGGTTTTATGGCATTAATTAGTGTCAACTTGGGTATGATGAATTTATTTCCGTTACCAGTATTAGATGGCGGATATTTACTTTTTTTGGTAGCGGAAGGAATTAGAGGCAAACCTGTTTCAGACAAGGTGCAAAATGTGTGTTATCGCATTGGGGCAACCTTGTTGTTAATGTTAACTGGATTTGCTTTATTTAATGATTTTTTACGTTTATAGAACGTTTTAAAATTTTTGCAGTCTGTATAGATTGTTCGGGTTAATATCCCATTGGTAAATGAACATTTAAAATTCCTATTTATTTAGGCTTGGGAATTTTATCATTGTTACTTTAATTTAATAAGGTCATTGTAAAATGAAAAAACTTTTAATAGCTAGTTTATTATTCGGTTCAACGGGTGTTTATGCTGCTCCTTTTGTAGTACAAGATATTCGAGTTGAAGGTGTACAATCAGGTTCAGAAATGAATGTGTTAGCTGGTTTGCCAGTGCAAATTGGCAAGCGTGCAACAGACAATGATATTGCAAACGTGGTGAGAACCCTTTATTCACGTGGTTATGATAATGTTAAGGCTGATAGAGAAGGGGATACTTTAATTATTTCTGTTACACAACAGCCGATTATTACCGAAGTGACTTTTGATGGTAACAGTTCTATTCCAAATGAAGCATTAAAATCAAATTTAGAATCTAACGGATTTAAATCTGGTGAAGTATTAAATCGTGAAAAATTAGAAGGCTTTCGTCAAAGTTTAGTGGAACACTATGCTAGTACTGGTCGTTATAATGCTAAAGTAGAAACGATAGTAAATAGTTTGCCAAACAATCGTGCGGAAGTGAAATTACAAATTAAAGAAAATGATGTTGCTTTATTAAAAGAAATCACTTTTGAAGGTAATAATAATGTTTCTAGTAGCAAATTGCGGGAACAAATGGAATTACAACCTGATGCGTGGTGGAAATTATTTGGTAATAAATTTGCAGCTGATCAATTTAGTAAAGATTTAAATGCTATCCAAGATTATTATGGTGAAAATGGTTACGCTAAAGCACAAGTGACGGATACAGATGTTCAATTAAGTGATGATAAAAACGAAGCTCGGGTTAAAGTCGTGATAAATGAAGGTGATATTTACACGGTGAGTAATGCGAGAATTATCGGCGATGTAGGTGGAATGCAAGAGGAATTGGCTCCGCTATTAAAAGATATTCATTTAAACCAAGAATTTCAGCGTAGTGAAGTGAAAAACGTAGAAAGCAATATTAAAGCTAAATTAGCTGAACAGGGCTATGCTAATGCTCAGGTGAATATCCATCCTGAATTTGATGAAGCTAATAAAAGTGTTGCATTAACTTATATTGTGGAAGCTGGTCGTCGTTATTCTGTTCGTCAAATTCGTTTTGAAGGAAATACAGTGACGGCGGATAGAACATTACGTCAAGAAATGCGTCAACAAGAGGGGACTTGGTTATCTTCTCAATTAGTTGAATTGGGTAAATTACGTTTAGATCGTACGGGTTTCTTTGAAACTGTGGAACAACGTACTGAAAATGTAAAAGGTACCAATGATGAATTAGATGTTATCTATACTGTGAAAGAGCGTAATACAGGTAGTATCAACTTTGGTATTGGTTATGGTACCGAAAGCGGATTTAGCTATCAAGCCAGTGTAAAACAAGATAACTTCTTAGGTATGGGTTCTTCTATTAGTTTGGGTGGTCGTAAAGATGACTATACGACTAGTGTGAACCTAGGTTATACCGAACCGTACTTTACTAAAGATGGTGTAAGTCTTGGTGGTAATGTCTATTATGAAAAATACGATAACTCAGATGATGATACGGCAGCAAGTTATGCCCGTACTACTTATGGAGTAGATTTAACCTTAGGTTTCCCTGTGAATGAAAATAACTCCTACTATTTAGGTGTGGGTTATGCTTATAACAAACTTAAAAATGTAGTACCAGAATATTCTCGTCAGAAATATATAGATTCAATGGGATACAGCGGTACATCATTTAAATCTCAAGATTTTACTTTTAAAGCTGGTTGGAATTATAATAATTTAGACCGCGGTTATTTCCCAACAAAAGGGGTAAAAGCTAGTTTAGGTGGTTCGGTCACTATTCCAGGATCAGATAATAAGTTCTACACATTAAGTGCTGATGCTCAGGGTTTTTATCCATTAGATCGTAACCATACTTGGGTCATCTCAGCCAAAGCTGGAGCTTCGTATGCTAATGGTTTTGGTGGAAAAACCTTACCATTCTATCGTAACTTTGCGGCGGGTGGTATTGGTTCGTTACGTGGTTTCGCTTCTGGAGCAATAGGACCAAATGCGATTTATATAAGAACAGACGCAAGTGGAAATCTTACATATTATCCAGATGATGATATTATCGGCGGTAATGCCATGGTGTTGTCTAGTGTTGAATTGATCGTTCCAACGCCATTTGTCGCAGATAAAAATCAAAATTCAGTGCGTACTTCAGTGTTCTTTGACGCGGCAAGTGTATGGAATACGAAATGGAATGCTACAGATAAAGCAAAATTCTCAAGTTTACCTGATTATAGCGATCCGAGCCGTATTCGCTCATCTGCAGGGATAGCATTTCAATGGCAATCTCCGATTGGACCGTTGGTTTTCTCTTATGCTAAACCGATTAAAAAATATGATAATGACGATATTGAACAATTCCAATTTAGTATTGGTGGTACATTCTAACTTATTTAGATTGAACTAATGTTTATTCATAACGTCTAATTAATACTCGTGCTAAATATTATTGTTTGGTATGTACATAAAAAATAATTAAAAGGAAATTTATACAAATGAAAAAAATCGTAAAAGCAACCGCACTTTCTTTAGCTTTGGCTTTCGCATCAGCAGCAGCTATTGCAGCTGAAAATATTGCATTCATTAATGCAGCTTATTTGTTCGAACATCACCCAGATCGTGAGGCGATTGCGAAAAAATTAGATTCTGGTTTTAAAAAACAAACTGATGAACTTACTGAAAGTAAAAAATCAATTGATAACAAAATTGCATCATTACAAAAAGAAGCTAAAAATTTACGTAGTGCAGACATCAAAAAACGTGAAGATGAAATCAATAAATTGATGAAAGAACACGATGCTAAAGTACAAAAATATCAACAAGAAGCACAAAAATTGGAAAATGCAGAACGTGCTAAATTATTAGAGTCAATTCAAGAAGCGACTAATAATATCGCAAAAGAAAAAGGTTATACCTATGTTCTTGATGCAAATTCCATTGTATTTGCTGTAGATGGTAAAGATATTAGCGATGATGTGTTAAAAGCGATTGGTGGTAAAGTCCCAACAGAAGAACCAAAAGCAGAAGACAAAGACGCTAAAAAACCAGCAGCTAAATAATCTTTAAAAAGGTTAATTATTTATGCGTTCTTATACATTAAAAGAATTAGCAGAACATATCGGCGGTGCCATGCGTGGCAACGCCGATGTTTTTGTTACAGCAATCGCTCCTTTAGATAAAGCCACTAAAGAACACCTGACTTTTATTTCTAATGTGAAATATCGTCCTTATTTATCACTTTCACAAGCAGGAATTTTGGTCGTATCAGAATCGGATGTCGAATTTTGTGCTGATACAGCTAACTTAATTATCGTCAAAAATCCTTATGTGGCTTATGCTTTGTTAGCTCAATATATGGATAGTACACCGAAAGCTGCTACGGATATTGCACTAAGTGCGGTCATTGCTAGCACTGTTTTACTGGGTAAAAATGTCAGTGTTGGTGCCAATGCAGTGATTGAAGATGGTGCGGTGATTGGTGATAATGTAGTGATCGGAGCAGGTTGTTTTATTGGTAAGCGAGTACAAATTGGGGCAAATACGCAGCTTTGGGCTAATGTGAGTATCTATCACAATGTTCAAATTGGTGAACATTGCTTGATTCAAGCAGGGGCGGTGATTGGTGCTGATGGCTTTGGTTATGCCAATGAGCGTGGTCGCTGGATTAAAATTCCACAAACTGGAACTGTGGTCATTGGTAATCATGTTGAAATTGGGGCATGCACTTGTATTGACCGTGGAGCATTAGATAATACTGTGATTGAAGATAACGTGATTATTGATAATCTGTGCCAAATTGCTCACAATGTACATATCGGTACGGGTACAGCCGTAGCGGGTGGTGTCATTATGGCGGGCAGCCTAAAAGTGGGGTGTTATTGTCAAATTGGCGGTGCCAGTGTAATTAATGGTCACATGGAAATTTGTGATCAAGCCATTGTGACAGGTATGGGAATGGTCATGCGACCAATTACTGAACCAGGCATCTATTCTTCAGGTATTCCGTTGCAGCCAAACAAAGAATGGCGTAAAACAGCGGCTTTAACCATGGATATTGATAAGATGAATAAGCGTCTTAAAGCCTTGGAAAAGAAACTGGCGGATTGATTTTTACTAACATAAAGTCAGCATAATAATATCCTATATTCATTTCTAGCCACAGCGTGGCGTTTCTATGCCTAACCCCGCATATCAAGTGCGGGGAAAATCTACTCAGCGGATCTCAGTTTTCTTACTGTTTTGCTACAATCTATTTTCTAAATAATGTATAATTAATTCAGATATATTAGAAATTAAACTAGATTAAAGGTAATTATTGTGACAACAGAAACAAGAACATCTCGTGTTATTGAAGTAAAAGAAATTATGGCATTGTTGCCTCATCGTTATCCATTCCTATTGGTTGATCGTGTTTTAGATTTTGAAGAAGGTGTATGGCTAAAAGCGATTAAGAATATTAGTGTTAATGAACCTTGTTTCACAGGTCATTTCCCACAAGAACCTATTTTACCAGGGGTGTTAATTCTGGAAGCTCTTGCTCAATCTATGGGGATTCTTGCTTTTAAAACGCACGAATTACAAGGTGGAGAACTATTTTATTTTACTGGGATTGACGATGCCCGTTTTAGACGACCAGTGTTACCTGGAGATCAATTAGAATTATATGTTGAAGTGATCAAAGAACGTCGTGGTGTTACATCTTTTACTGGCGTGGCGAAAGTAGATGGTGAAGTGGCTTGTGAAGCTAAACTAATGTGTGCTAGACGTTAATAATTAAGCATAAGGAGCATGTATGATCCATTCAAGTGCGAAGATTCATCCTTCTAGCATTATTGAAGAAGGGGCAAGAATTGGAGAAAATGTTGTTATTGGTCCATTCTGTGTAATCGGTTCACAGGTCGAAATTGGTAAAGGTACGGTTATACATTCACATGTTGTGGTTAATGGCATAACCACTATTGGTGAAGATAACCAAATTTTCCACGGAGCAACCATTGGTGAAGTCAACCAAGATTTAAAATACAACAATGAACCGACAAAAACGATTATTGGCAATCGTAACCGTATTCGCGAAAATGTGACTATCCATCGTGGCACCGTCCAAGGTGGTGGTGTGACTCGAGTGGGTGATGATAACTTATTTATGATTAATGCTCATATTGCACACGACTGTCAAATCAGAAACCGTTGTATTCTAGCCAACAATGCAACCCTTGCAGGGCATGTTGAATTAGACGATTTTGTGATTGTTGGTGGAATGTCGGCGATTCATCAGTTCGTTATTGTTGGAGCTCATGTGATGTTAGGTGGTGGTTCCATGGTGAGCCAAGATGTTCCGCCTTATGTGATGGCACAAGGCAATCATGCTCGACCATTTGGGGTCAACATTGAAGGGCTGAAACGTCGTGGTTTTGAGAAACCAACTTTACATGCTATTCGTAACGTCTATAAATTAATTTATCGCAGTGACAAAACCCTTGAAGAAGTCATGCCAGAAATTGAACATTATGCTAAGACAGAATCAGCCATTAGTTTCTTCTTAGAATTTTTCAAACGTTCCACTCGCGGAATTATTCGTTAAGAAAAAGTTGATTAATTTACACCGCATTTTTGAAAAGTGCGGTGATTTTTTATAAAGGATAGTCTAGTGGAAAATCAAATAGAAAATCTTGCTTTAACTACGCCAACCATCGCTATCGTGGCTGGTGAAGTATCTGGTGATATTCTTGGGGCGGGTTTAATTCGAGCTTTAAGAAGTCATTATCCACAAGCTAAATTTATTGGAATTGCTGGTAAAAATATGCTGGCTGAAGGTTGTGAAAGCCTGATTGATATGGAAGAAATTTCGGTTATGGGCTTGGCAGAAATCTTAAAGCATCTGCCTAGATTATTAAAAATCCGCAACAATACCGTACAAACCTTGTTAGCCCAAAAGCCAGATATTTTTATTGGCATTGATTCTCCAGAGTTTAATTTATATATAGAAGAAAAACTAAAAAATCAGGGCATTAAAACTATCCATTATGTGAGTCCATCGGTTTGGGCGTGGCGACAAAATCGCATTTACAAAATTGTTCGAGCAACCGATTTAGTACTTGCCTTTCTACCTTTTGAGAAAGCCTTTTATGATCGCTTTAATGTGCCTTGCCGTTTTATTGGGCATACCATGGCGGATGCGATTCCTTTAAAGCCAAACCGTACCGAAGTATGCCAGATCCTTAATCTCGATCCAACACAACAATATATGGCGATTTTAGTCGGAAGTCGTGGTTCAGAAGTTGAATTTCTCACAGAACCTTTTCTAAAAACAGCAGTATTGTTAAGACAGCAATATCCTAATTTGCAATTTTTAGTGCCTTTAGTAAGTGAAAAACGCCGTGATCAATTTGAACGAATTAAGGCTCAAGTTGCACCTGAACTTGATGTGATTATCTTGGATGGTAAAGCTCGCCAAGCCATGATGATCGCACAAGCGACTTTACTTGCATCAGGTACAGCTGCATTAGAATGTATGCTGTGCAAATCACCTATGGTAGTAGGTTATCGAATGAAACCACTCACTTATTTTTTAGCCAAACGCTTAGTGAAAACACCGTATATTTCCTTGCCTAATCTGTTAGCGAATGAAATGTTGGTGCCAGAAATGATACAAGAGGATTGTACCCCTGAAAAATTAGCAGAAAAATTATCGGTTTATTTAGACCAAACCGAAAGTGCGGTGCAAAATCGTCAAGTTTTAATTCAGCGTTTTACTGAACTACATCAATTTATTCAATGTGATGCCGATAGCCAAGCAGCACAAGCTGTGGTTGATTTACTCGAGGGAAAATAATCATGTCAGATTTTGAATATCCGCAAGGATTTGCATTCATTGCTGGTGTAGATGAAGTGGGGCGTGGACCTCTGGTGGGGGCTGTTGTTACTGCTGCGGTGATTTTAGATCCTCATCATCCTATTAAGGGCTTCGCTGATAGTAAAAAACTGAGTGAGAAAAAACGTGTATTATTAGCTGAAGAAATTAAACAAAAAGCATTAGCTTGGTCGCTAGGTCGTGCAGAACCCGAGGAAATTGATGAACTAAATATTTTGCATGCCACCATGTTAGCTATGCAACGAGCGGTAAAATCACTGAAAATTCAACCGCACTTTGTGTTGGTGGATGGTAATCGAATTCCAGATTTGCCTATGCCTGCTCAAGCGGTGGTAAAAGGCGATAGTAAAGTTGCTGAAATCAGTGCAGCGTCTATTTTAGCCAAAGTAGCCCGTGATCAAGAAATGTTAGAATTAGATCAACAATTTCCACAATATGAATTTGCCAAACATAAAGGCTATCCAACCAAAGTACATTTAGAAAAATTAGCCGAGTTTGGTGTGTTGCCACAACACCGCCGTAGTTTTGCTCCTGTACGTAAAATTCTCATGAATAATATACCTTAATTTAAGGAAAAAAATGACCGCAGTTAATCAGAAAATCTTAAAAATTGGTTTAGTTTCAGTGTCAGATCGTGCTTTTCAAGGAGTTTATCAAGATCAGGGGATTCCAGAATTAACCGCTTGGTTAGAAAATGCCCTAGTAGATAAATTCCAGCTAGAAACACGTTTAATTCCTGATGAGCAGGATAAAATTGAACAGACCTTAATTGAATTGGTAGATGAGCAACAATGCCATTTAGTGTTAACCACAGGCGGAACTGGACCAGCTAAACGAGATGTGACACCCGATGCCACATTAGCCATTGCCGATCGTGAAATGCCAGGGTTTGGTGAGCAAATGCGTCAAGTAAGTTTGCATTTCGTGCCGACAGCAATTCTTTCTCGCCAAGTGGGGGTCATTCGTAAAAATAGTTTAATTTTAAATTTACCAGGGCAGCCGAAAGCAATTAAAGAAACCTTAGAGGGGGTGAAAGATGAAAGTGGCAACGTACTAGTAAAAGGTATTTTTGCCGCAGTACCTTATTGTTTACAACTGATCGATGGTATTTATATTGATACTAACCCAAAAATAATTGAAAGTTTTCGCCCGAAATCTGCTAGAAAATAGGAGTTAAATATGAAAAAAATTGAGGCAATTATTAAACCCTTTAAATTAGACGATGTACGTGAATCCTTATCTGATATTGGTATTACGGGAATGACCGTTACCGAAGTACGAGGTTTTGGTCGCCAAAAAGGGCATACGGAATTATACCGTGGTGCAGAGTATGCAGTGGATTTTTTACCTAAAGTTAAATTAGAAATTGTGATACCTGATGACGTGGTTGATCAATGTATTGATGCCATTGTAGATACAGCACAAACTGGCAAAATTGGTGATGGTAAAATCTTTGTGTATGACGTAGCTCGGGTAATTCGGATTCGAACGGGTGAAGAAAATGAAGAAGCGATTTAGTCGCTAAATAATAGGGAAGCAAATGGAGAGCAAAAATATCATTCTAATCAATCAAGAGTTGATTAATGAAAAAATTTATCACATTCGTGGGCAAAAAGTGATGCTTGATTTTGAACTTGCGGAATTGTATGGCTATGAAACTAAAAGATTTAATGAGCAGGTCAAGCGAAATCTTGAAAAGTTTGATGCAGAAGATTTCATGTTTCAATTAGCTGATGATGAATGGAAAATCTGTTTGAGGTCGCAAAATGCGACCTCAAGTTGGGGTGGAATGAGGTATTTGCCTTATGCTTTCACTGAACAGGGCATCTATATGTTGATGACCGTACTCAAAGGTGATTTGGCAGTACAGCAAAGTAAGGCATTGATTCGTACTTTTAAACAAATGAAAGATTACATTGTTGAAAATCAAGGCTTAATTGGACAGCGTGAATTTTTACAACTTTCTATGCAAACCACAGAAAATACGAAAGAAATTAGAGAGTTAAAATTATCATTGAGAACAGTGGAAAATAGGGTAGCTCAGGTTGTCGATAGTTTAACGGATGTGGTGAAGAAATCAGATTTATCCCCTTTTATTTTTGATTTTAGTCAACCACAGGTGAAATTAGAGTATTTACTCCTAAATGGTCAGCCCATTGAAGCCAATATTGCTTATTCAGATATTTATGCGTCAGCCAATGAACGTATTTATATTGTAGATAATTATATTGGTGTGAAGACTTTGATTTTGTTAAAGAATATTCGCAAGGGTGTAGAAGTGACAATTTTTAGTGATAATGTAGGGAAAGGGCTACATAATGTTGAATATCAAGATTTTTGCCGAGAATATCCAAATATCAGTATTCAATTTAAGAAAACAGGCAACATAGTTCACGATAGATATATTATGATTGATTGGAATACAGATAGTGCCAAAGTTTATCATTGTGGAGCCTCTTCTAAAGATGCTGGTGAAAGAATTACTAGTATTTCAGAAGTGATGGATAGACAGGTTTATACTGGCATGATCGGTAAACTATTTGCGAATCCAGATCTTATTTTAAAATAAAACTGCGGTGAATTTTATGATAAAAAACAATCCTTTAAATCAATTTATTTTTATTAGTGCGGCGTTGGTAATTATTCTGGCAGGGATAAAAGTATCTTCGGTAATTGTCGTTCCTTTCTTGCTCTCTCTATTTATAGCGATAATTTGTTCACCGATAATTAAGTTTATGACAAATAGAAAAGTCCCGCACTGGTTAGCTATTACGTTACTTTTATTGTTAATCTTGCTGGTATTTTTCTTTTTGTTAGGGTTGATTAATGGTTCAGCACAAGAATTTACCAAATCAATTCCACAATATCGAGCATTAATGATGGAGCGAATTAATGATTTGCAAGTGTTAGCACACAAATGGAAAATCCCTTTTTCTGTGCAACCAGATGCCATTGTAAAACATTTCGATCCCAGTATGGTGATGAATTTCGCAAGCAGTTTATTAATGAATTTCTCTAATGTGGTATCAAATGTGTTTGTTTTAATTTTAGTGGTAATTTTTATGTTGTTAGAAGCACCTACTGCGAAACATAAATTTGCCATTGTATTTAACAATCAGGACGGCGAAGAAGATCATTTAGAACGTGTATTAGAAAGTATTATTGGCTATCTTGGCGTGAAAAGTATGATGAGCGTGCTGACAGGAGTGGCAATATGGGTATTGCTTACGATTACTGGAGTGCAATATGCTATTTTATGGGCAACCTTGAGTTTTTTGTTTAATTATATTCCAAATATCGGTTCTATTATTGCAGCTGTGCCGATTATTTTACAAGCATTCTTATTGAACGGATTTACTACAGGGTTTGTGGTGACTATTAGTGTGATTGTTATTAATGTTTCAATTGGTAATGTGCTTGAACCTAAAATAATGGGGAAAAAATTAGGACTTTCAACCTTGGTGGTATTTCTTTCTCTTTTATTTTGGGGTTGGTTATTGGGAACCGTGGGTATGTTGCTTTCAGTGCCATTAACCATGGCATTGAAAATTGCATTGGAATCAAGTCCAACAACAGAACGTTATGCAATTTTATTAAGTGATCGTTTACCGAATAAATCGGACCTAGCTTAATTATTTAATGCTATTTAGTTATAAAATAGAACAAATAGGTATTTTTTCATTATTAAATATTATGTTACAAATAGCATCAACAACAAAAACAATTCTTTTAAGGAGAAAATAATGACTATTTTTGCGGATAATTCTTATTCTATTGGCAACACGCCATTAGTCCGTTTAAACCATTTTGGTAATGGTAATATCGTGGTAAAAGTAGAGGGGCGTAACCCAAGTTTTAGCGTAAAATGCCGTATTGGTGCGAATATGGTGTGGCAAGCGGAAAAAGATGGTGTGTTAACTAAAGATAAAGAAATTGTTGATGCAACCAGTGGTAATACTGGCATTGCCTTAGCCTATGTGGCAGCAGCACGTGGTTATAAAATCACCTTAACTATGCCAGAAACCATGAGTACGGAACGTAAACGTTTATTACGTGGACTTGGTGTTAATTTAGTTTTAACCGAGGGTGCAAAAGGTATGAAAGGTGCGATCGCCAAAGCTGAAGAAATCGTAGCAAGCGATCCAAATCGTTATATCATGTTAAAGCAATTTGAAAATCCAGCTAATCCAGCGATTCACCAACAAACTACAGGTCCTGAAATTTGGAATGGTACTGAGGGAAAAGTTGATGTGATTGTGGCAGGTGTAGGTACTGGTGGTACGATTACAGGGATTAGTCGCTATATTAAATTAGATCAAGGTAAGGCTATTACTTCTGTAGCTGTTGAACCAGCCGAAAGTCCAGTCATTACTCAAACCTTAAATGGCGAAGAGGTAAAACCAGGTCCACATAAGATTCAAGGCATTGGTGCAGGTTTTATCCCGAAAAACTTAGATCTTGATTTAGTTGATCGCGTAGAGTGTGTGGATAGTGAAACCGCGATTGCTACCGCTCGCCGTTTAATGGCAGAAGAAGGTATTTTAGCGGGTATTTCTTCAGGTGCTGCAGTGGCGGCAGCAGAGCGTATCGCAAAATTACCTGAATTTGTGGATAAGTTAATTGTAGTTATTTTACCATCTGCTTCTGAGCGTTATTTAAGCACTGCTTTATTTGAAGGTGTAGAAGCATAGTTCCAAATCCCCTATAAAAATAATATAAAAGTAGATAGTGTTGACCAACTCGTAGAGTTGGTCTTTTTTTATGTATTATCTAAGGAATATTCTACTTTTTTAACACAGTATAAATCTTATGTCAGAATATTATTGGCAATAAAAAAGACTGTTTCAAACAGTCTTTTTTATCAACTTGGTGCGATCGGAGGGACTTGAACCCTCACGCCGTGAAGCACTACCCCCTCAAGATAGCGTGTCTACCAATTCCACCACGATCGCATATTAAATGAGGTTAATTTTTAGTTTTGAGGAATATCTGCGTTTTTATTTTCTACTGGAGCAACAGGTTTTTGTTGTTCTAACTGTTGAGCTGCTTGTGATAAATCATCAAATTTACCTTCTTGCACTTTGCCATGGTGAGAATTTAAGTTACCAAGCACAATGCTTGAAGCAAAGAAAATAATGGCTAAAACAGCCGTTGTACGAGATAAAAAGTTGCTTGACCCAGCAGAACCGAATACTGTACCTGATGCTCCGCCACCAAATGATGCTCCAGCATCTGCACCTTTTCCTTGTTGAATAAGGATAAAGCCGATCATTACTACGGACACGATAAGGTAAATAAATAATAATGCGTTATACATTGTGAAATCTTCTCTGCTGTAAGGTTATAATCTGAAAAACGTTTGGATATTACCGAATATTCAGTGTTTAATCAAGGAATTTTTGTTTGCTTGATGAAAATCTAGTCGGAAATCACCGCACTTTTGCTTTTATCATTACTTTTGGTTTTTGCTTTGTTCAATTTGGGTTGGGCTAGTGAAACAGTGCTTAATTTACGTAATGCCGAGAAATTAACGTAATGTACCAAGTCGGGTAACATTTGGGTTAGTTGCCACATAAAGTGTTGATAATTTGTTTCTTTTTTGCTTATACCAGTTAATTGTGATTCCCATTGAGCTGTCATATCAGGTTGTGTGGCAATATCGGGTAGTGCTTGAATTAAAATTCGTCCCGTTTCTGTACTATGAATATTTTTGCCTTTTTTTACTAAGAAGCCACGTTTAAACAATAATTCGATAATGCCTGCTCGAGTTGCTTCTGTGCCTAGTCCATCGGTTTCTCTGAGGATTTTTTTTAATTCTTTATCTTGTACAAAACGTGCAATTCCTGTCATGGCTGAAAGCAACGTCGCATCAGTAAAGGGTTTTGGAGGTTGCGTTTTTTTACTGACAATTTCACCCTGATGACAAAAAAGAATTTGCCTTTTTTTCACTACTGGCAATGGTGGAGCGACTTGTTCTTCTTCATCTTCTTTGCCAATTAATTCTTTCCAGCCTGCAATTTGTAAATTACGTGCTTGAGCAATAAAGGTACCGCCAGCAATAGTTAAGGTAATTTTACTTTTACGATATTCTGCATCTGGGCAAAATTGCATTAAATATTGACGAGCAATAAGTTGATAAATCTGTTGTTCTCTTAGATTTAAGCTAACAGGACGATTTTTTGCCGTTGGAATAATAGCGTGGTGAGCTTCTACTTTTTTATCATTCCAACAGCGATTTTTTTGCTCTAAATTTACCGTACTGGGTAAGTTCTGGTAATCTGAACAATGGGTCGCAATGGCTTGTATGACTTTGGTTCGATCGGCAAAATGCTCGTTGGGTAAATAACGACAATCGGAGCGTGGATAGGTAATAATTTTGTGCTTCTCATATAAATCTTGACAGGTATCTAGCACTTCCTGAGCGGATATGCCAAAGCGTTTAGCGCCATCAATTTGCAAAGCTGAAAGGGAATAGGGTAGAGGTGCAGTTTCTTTTTCACGTTTATCTTCATAAGCAGTGACTTCCGCTGGTTGCTGATAAATACGTTTCACCACATTTTCGGCTAATCCTTTGGACAGTACACGACCATCATCATCTTGATAATCTTCACAAGCCTTGCTTGGTTGCCAAAGTGCGGTGAAATTAGGCTCAGTTTTTTCATCGTGAGCAATATGAGCCAGTACTTCAAAAAAATCCTTGGGTTGGAAATGTTCAATTTCTAAATCACGGCGAACGATTAATCCTAATACTGGTGTTTGTACTCGTCCTACGGAAAGTACGCCATTATAACCTGCTTGCCGTCCACGAATGGTATAAGCTCGGGTCATATTGATCCCGTATAACCAATCGGCTCTTGCTCTTGCTAAAGCTGAAGTGGCAAGTGGTATAAAATCACGATTAGGTTGCAATTTTTTTACTGCTTTTTCTACCGCACTTGGGTTTAAATCACTAATTAAACAACGTTGAATTTGTTCTACCTTTTCTATAGGTAAATGAGCATAATTGAAAACTTCATCAACCAATAATTGCCCTTCTCGATCTGGGTCGCCTGCGTTAATTAAAATATCTGCTTGATGAATCAGTTTTTCGACAATTTTTAATTGCTTCGCAACCTCTTTACGAGGTACTAATTGCCATTTTTCAGGGACAATCGGTAAATGTTCTAAACGCCATTGTTTATAGTCAGGATTGTAACTATCAGGTTCAGCTTGCTCTAATAAATGTCCTACACACCATGTAACGTAGTCATTCTCACCACAACGAATAAAACCCTCACCACGTTGATGTGGCTTAGGTAAAATATCCGCAATAGCTCGGGCAAGGCTGGGTTTTTCCGCTACAAATAATCGCATAAGGTTGTATAAAAATAGAAAATAGGATTTTCTAAGAGAAAACCCTATTTGTCAGGTTTAATTAAAAGACTCTTTTAAATGGTTTAACGATCACTTCGGCATACACATCTGCTTGTACATAAGGATCTTCATTTGCCCATTGTTTTGCTTGCTCAAAAGATTCAAATTTTGCAATAACCGTTGAACCAGTCATGCCTTTAGCTTCTAAATTTGGGTGTGGTCCGGCAGTTAGTAGTCGATCTTCAGCTTTTAATTGTTCAAGACGAGCCAAATGATCAGGACGAGCGGCTAAACGTTTTTCTAATGTGTTAGGTTTGTCTTGGGCAAAAATAACATAGTATTCCATATAAAACTCCTGTTTATTGTTATTAAATTAAAGCAAGTGCTTGCTCTAATTCGGGGTTATCTTCTTTTGGTATGGCTCTAGGTTTCCCCTCTTTATCAATAGCAACATAAGTAAATAGGGCTTCGGTGACACAATAACGATCACGTAAACCTTGATAAACTTTTTTAATCCAAACTTCGACTTTCACTTGCATAGAAGTTCGACCTACTTTGACTAATTGACCATAGCAACAAACGACATCACCCACTGATATTGGGCGTAAAAAGCTCATTTTATCAACACAAACCGTCACTACACGACCTTTGGCAATTTCTTTGGCTAAAATTGCACCTCCCATATCCATTTGTGACATAATCCAGCCACCAAAAATATCTCCGTTTGCATTGGTGTCAGACGGCATGGCAAGGGTGCGTAATAATAATGTGCCTTTGGATTGGCGATTTTCAATTTGTTCAGTTTTTTCGGTTATAATAGTACAGCTCATAAATCACTCCTTGTCTTTCGGTAGATAACGATAAATATAAATGCCAGTGCCGATAGTGGCAACAAATGTCATAGCTAAAATGCCAAAAGCTTTGAATTCGACCCAAATTTCTTCTGAAAAACATTGGCTAATATAAATATTGACTAACATGCAAAGGATAAAAAATATTGCCCAAGCTAGATTAAGATTATGCCAGACTGTGTTGGGTAATTCGATTTCTTTACCTAATAATTTTTGAATGAGAGGGGTTTTAAACACAAATTGTCCAACCAATAAGATGAATGCAAATAACCCATAAACAATCGTGACTTTCCATTGTAGATATTTGATTTCATTAAAATAAGCAGTGAGTAAACCAAAAATAACCACTGCACATCCCATGACAATTTGTTGTTTTTCTATTTTGCCATATTTCCATTTTAAAATAATCATCTGCAAAATAGTGGCAATGACGAGAGTAACTGAGGCTTCTCGCACCCCTGCTAGTTTATAGACGACAAAGAATAAAATTAAGGGGATAAGTTCTAAAATCTGTTTCATATTATGCCTGTTGATTAAATACGGTATAAAAGCGATAGGTAAACACTATAGAAAAAACGTTGATGAATGACATAATCACTAATGCAACGATAGTTAATAGCATATTTTGTGCTAGCATTGCCAGTTGCAAACCGAGTAATGAGAAAAATAAATAGCTGATGGTGCAATAGAAAAAGAGTACTGCTGTACGTCCTTTGGCAGAAATTAAGGTATTTTGCACCGCACTTTTTATAGATTCATGATTAAGTAAGTAACGAACAGGCGATAAACATAGACGAATTAAAATAAAAATCCCTGAAATCATTAAGAAAAGGCTGATGAATGATATTGATGATTGGCTTAACACACCAGCAATAGTACCTATAGCACCGATAAAAAAAGGAAGAAAACAAAGTACAGTGAGTAAAATGATGCCAAGTAAGCGGTTAAAGGTGATGCCAGCGGTTTTTGTTAAGCCCTGATATTGACGTTGACTAATCTGATGTACTGTCATGGTTCCCCAGTACACAATAAATAGCGTAGTTAAACCTTTGGCTAAGGTAAACCATAAATAGCTTAAATCACCGCTTTGTTGCAGTAATATATTCATTTGCTGTTCTTCGCTAAGTGCTTCTATATTTTCCACGACAGGAAAGAGGACTTGCTGTAGCAGTCCAAATCCAGCAGAAGCAAGGACAAAAATAGTGACAAATGAGAAAGCAAATTTTCGTTCATTTTGTAAAAAATGCCAACTGTCTTTAAACAGTTGAGTAAAATTAATAGGCATTATCTTTCCTTTTAGTACATCACAAATTCTATGCGTGATTATACCGATTTTATGAATAAATGTATAAAAAAGTTCGGAATTGATTTTTATTAAAATAGTTTGAGGTTAAGCATGGTAACGATACTTTACATCTTGAGTTATGTTGAAAGCTACAGGGTAGCGATATTTATATTTTAACCCCGTACGTAAGCACGGGGCGATTTAAGCTATCCTTAACTTGCTAAATCCAACATTTCCTGAGCATTTGCTAATGCCGTATCGGTAATTTTGCTACCGCCGAGCAATTTGGCTAATGCTTTTACTCGTTGTTGAGCAGAAAGTGCGGTCATTTTTGTTTCTGTTTTTTCGTCCACCGTGAATTTTTCTACCACAAAATGATGATTACCATAACTGGCAACTTGTGGTAAGTGAGTTACGCATAATACCTGACATTTTGTGCCTAAACGGCGTAGTAGTTTCCCAACTACGCTGGCAGTTGCACCGCTAATTCCTACATCAATTTCATCAAAAATCAGAGTTGGAATCGCACTTTTATCAGATGTGAGTACCTGAATAGCTAAAGCAATGCGAGATAATTCTCCACCTGATGCAGTTTTTGCCAAAGATTGAGGGGATTGCCCTAAATTACTTTGTAGATTAAATTGAATACTATCGGCACCATTTATACCTACTTTACTGTAGTCTGTGGATAATTTAATAAAAAATTGAGCATTTTCCATAGCTAATTGTTTAATGGATTTAGTCACCTGATCGGCTAATTTGGCTGCCCCAGTTTCACGACTTTGATGTAGTGCCATTGCGGTAGCCTGCATTTGGTTAAATGCTAGTTTTTCTTGTTTAATTAATTCATCTTCACTTTCCGAATAATTGATTAATTGCTCAAGTTCTGCCTTTAAACTGCGGTGAAATTTGACTAAATTTTCTGGCGAAATATAATGCTTTTTCGCCAAATGAATAGCCTGACTCATGCGTTGTTCAATTTCTTCTAATAGATAGGGATCTTGTTCAATATCAGAAGAGAGGCGTTGTACTTCACTACTAGCTTCTTGTACCTGAATTAACGCATCTTGTAACATAGTTTGAATATCGGCATAACGTGGATCGAGATCGGCTAATTCATCTACGTATTGTGTGGCTCGGTAGAGTAGGCTATCGGCACTGACAGTATCGTTTTCGCTTAAAATACCTTGTAAAGATTGCGAAAGTGAGGTTAATTCTTCACTGCTAGAAAGTCGTTTATGATCGTCTTCTAATTGTTCAAATTCATCTTCTTGTAGATTAAATTCATCTAATTCATCTACTTGATATTGTAATAATTGCTTTCTGGCTTCGTTTTCTGCACATTTTTGTTTAAACTCTGCCACTTGCTGTTGTAGTGATTTCCATTGTTGATAATCAGTTTTCATCTGAGTAAGCAAATGAGCGTGTGAACAAAATGTATCTAAGGTGTGTAACTGAAATTCGGGTTTTAATAATAATTGTGAGGCATGTTGACCATTAATATGAATTAAATGTTCTCCCAGTTCTTTTAATTGGGCAACAGAAACAGGTGTACTGTTAATAAAGGCTTTGGAACGTCCTTCTTGATTAATAATTCGGCGTAAAATACAGTTTTCAGGATTGTCTTGATCTTCTAATTCTTGCTGTTTTAACCAGTTTGAAGCTGGACTTTGAGGGGCAATTTGAAAAGTTGCACAAACATCAGCTCGCTCTTGTCCTTCTCGTAACATGGAAAGCTCAGTACGTTGTCCTAAACAAATACCTAAAGCATCTATGGCAATAGACTTACCCGCACCAGTTTCCCCAGTGATAACAGACATCCCTTGAGCTAATTCAATATCTAAATGACGGACAATAGCAAAATTATTAATGGTGAGTTGAGTAAGCATAAAAAATCTCCTTTACTGTATGGAATGTAGTATAAAGCATAACAAATATACAGTAAAGGATTTTTTTACAGTTTTTAGAAAAGTTTTTTAAGCCAGCCTAATTTTGAGCTTAATACATTGTAATAATTGTAATTATGTAAATGAAGTAAACGCAATTTATAAGGACTTTTTTGTACTGTAACAATATCATCACTGTTCAGGTTTAAAGCTAATTGGCTATCACAGCTTACTGTGAGTTGTGGGGCTGTGTAATCTGCGAAACGGAGTGAGATTTTGCTGTCACCATCAATAACTAAAGGACGTGATGATAGGGTATGGGGGTACATAGGAACCAAAGTAATCGCATTTAAATTTGGTGTCAAAATCGGACCACCCGCAGAAAGAGAATAGGCAGTTGAACCAGTTGGTGTTGCAATAATCAAGCCATCTGAACGTTGTGAAAAGGCAAATTTATCATTAATATAAACATGAAAATCAATCATGTGGGCAATTTGAGATGGGTGGATCACGGCTTCATTAATTGCATTACCAGTGGTGAGAACGGCACCATTATGTTCAATATTAACATCTAGTAAGAAACGTTCTTCGACAAAAAATTCACCGTCTAAGCAAGCCTGTAATTGGGCATAAGCATTTTTGGGGTCAATATCGGTTAAAAAGCCTAAATTACCACGGTTAATCCCGATTAAAAGAATATCATATTTGGATAAAATTCTAGCTCGCCCTAGCATATTACCATCACCTCCGATCACAATGGCGAGTTGGGCTTGTTTGCCGATTTGTTCAAGTGAGGCAATTTGCTCTGGAGGAAGTTCTAAGGCATGACCGATTTCATTTTCCACTAATATGGTATAGCCTTTTTCTTGTAGCCATAAAAAGATATTTTTGTGCATTTGCAAGGTCATATCATTTCGTGGACGACCGACTAGAGCAATGGTTTTAAAAGATTTATGTAGCGGATTTATATTATTGTTGATGAGTTCCATGATTAGTCACAACTTGAATTTGAAAAAAACGCCTTTATATTACATTGAAAATGGCATTGGAGCAAAGTGTAAAGATTAACATTTAATGATTCCTTTGCTACAATGCTTAACCATTCATTAAGATTTTATACTATTTTATGGAGTAAAAATAATGGCAGAACAAGAAAAACAGCAAGCAGAAGAAGTGGTAACAGAAGAAGCACAGGAACAAATGGAGCAAGTTGAATCAACAGAAAATGTTGATGACACCACAGCAAATGAAGAAATAGATGCCCTAGAAGAAGCTATTTTACGTGTGCAAGAACTAGAACAGCAACTAGTGGAAGCTAGTCAAAAAGAGCAAGAAAGCCTATTGCGAGCTAGAGCAGAAATGGAAAATGTCCGCCGCCGTGCCGAGCAAGATGTGGAAAAAGCCCATAAATTTGCCTTAGAAAAATTTTCTAAAGAAATTTTGAATACCATTGACAACCTTGAGCGAGCATTAACTACCCCTGCAAATAAAGAAGATGAATGTGTTAAGGGCTTATTTGACGGTGTAGAATTAACTTTAAAAGATTTATTAGCGACCGTAGCTCGTTTTGGTATTGAACCAGTGGGAGTAGTTGGGGAAACCTTTAATCCAGAACTGCATCAAGCTATTTCAATGCAACCGACCGAAGGGTTTGCAACCAATCAAATTACCGTGGTGTTACAGAAAGGGTATTTGTTGAATAGTCGGGTGATTCGTCCTGCTATGGTTATGGTGGCAGCGTAGTCGAGCCTATCCCATATTTTGTGTAAACACCAATTTCATTTAAAGGTGATCGCTTAAACGATCACCAAATTCTAGCACAAAATGGTTCAATGCCACTCGCCAATTTCGGATTGGCATTGACCATTTTTTAGACGCATCTTTAATCGCAAGCCAGACTATTTTAATCACGGATTCGTCTGTCGGGAAGACATTTCGTTTTTTAATCACTCGTCGAATCACGCTATTTAACGATTCTATCGCATTTGTCGTGTAAATTGCCTTGCGAATATCGTCAGGATAGCTGAAAATCGTGGCTAAATTCGCCCAATGATTCTGCCAGCTTTTGGCGATTAATGGGTATTTTGCTTGCCATTTTTGCTCAAAATTAGCCAGTGCCTGTAGGGCGACCTGTTCCGTAGGTGCTTGATAAATCAGCTTTAAATCCCCTGTCACGGCTTTGTAATCTTTCCAAGTGACATATTTCAAACTATTACGAACCATATGCACGATACAAAGCTGAATTTTCGTTTCAGGAAAGACCGTATTAATCGCATCAGGAAAGCCTTTTAAACCATCAATGCAAGCAATCAGAATATCCTGTACGCCACGATTTTTAAGCTCGGTTAGTACGTTTAACCAAAATTTTGCCCCTTCATTTTCGGCGATCCACAGCCCTAACAGCTCTTTGCGTCCCTCCAGATTCACGCCCAAAGCGACAAAAACCGATTTATTGATAATCCGACCATCTTGGCGAACTTTCACCACGATACAATCCAAATAAACAATGGCATACACCGCGTTAAGGGGTTCATTTTGCCACTCAATAATGCGTTCTTTGACTGAATCAGTCACCCGAGAAATTAGGCTAGGTGAAACATCGGCATCATAAAATTCCTTAAACGAATCAACAATCTCTTGATTACTTAACCCTTTGGCATATAAGGCAATGATTTGCTCATCCATACCCGTAATGCGAGTTTGATTTTTCTTATAACCGAAATGTTCGGTAAGCTCAGTATTGAGAGCGGCTTCCACGGTGATTTTTTTCAGCACGCGAGAAAGCTGATTGAGATCTTCTGGCGTTTTGAGGTTTTTAGCTAATTCATTCGCTAATAATTTAATTTGTTGTTCATTCATAATGAAAATACCTGTTTTTGGTTATTATCTCAGAAACAGGTATTTACACAAATTTTGGTATAGGCTCGCGTAGTCTTTACTTTTCGATCGTATTTCGCCGATGGCGACCATACTTTTCTTTGCTCGTGCAAAGAAAAGTAGGCAAAAGAAAACACGCCCCGACTTCACCGCTTTTCTTCGCTTATTTGGTATTTTCTTAACGCTAAATTTTGAACTCGCTTCGCTCAGACATGCAAAATTTAGCTAAAAATACCAAAACGCTCAGGCGGTTCAGACGGGGGATTACACAACACTCAATACCCAACAATTATGAATCTGCTTATTCCGTTCAAAATCTAACGGCAAGGTTTTGTTTGAAATTTCCATCGCACTTAGTCCCAGTTCCGCTAAACTCTCAAAATCCATTTTAAAGCCACGTTTATTGTTGGAAAAAACAATGGTGCCATTTGGGCGTAAAATCCGTTTAAGATTTTGCATTAATTTAATATGATCGCGTTGTACGTCCCAACTGTCTTCCATGCGTTTTGAATTTGAAAATGTCGGTGGATCCACAAAAATCAAATCAAATTGCCGATCGCATTTTTCTAGCCATTGTAAACAATCTGCCTGAATTAAATGGTGCTGTTTAGCATCTAAATCATTTAAAATTAAGTTCTGTTCTGCCCAGTTTAAATAGGTGTTTGACATATCCACGGTGGTGGTTGATTTGGCACCACCTAATGCAGCATGAATAGTCGCAGAGCCTGTATAAGCAAATAAATTTAAGAAATCTTTGCCTTTTGCCATTTCGCCTAGCATTTTACGCGTTAAACGGTGATCCAAAAATAATCCTGTATCCAAATAATCGGTCAGATTTACCCACAATTTTGCACCGTATTCTTCTACATAAAAATACTCGCCTTTGTTGGCTAATTTCTCATATTGATTTTTGCCTTTTTGCTTTTGGCGAACTTTTAAAATCAATTTATTGGTTCCAATACCTGTGACTGCAAGGGTTGCCGTTACTGCATCAAGTAAACGTTGGCGAGCTTTATTTTCATCAATATTTTTTGGTGGAGCGTATTCTTGCACCACAATGTGATCTGCATAACGATCTACGGCGAGATTATAATCGGGTAAATCTGCATCATATAAGCGATAGGCTTGTAATCCCTGTTGATTCGCCCATTTTTCAATTTTTTTGATATTTTTTTGTAAGCGATTGGCAAAATCAATAGCCACATTATTATTGGTTGAAAATGCCAAATTTTGCACCGCACTTTGTTCAGCATTTTGTTCTGGTTCAGCTAAACTGCGGTCAGAAATTTGATAATTTTTTTGTACACAATCTAATGGACCATTTTTTGCCTTAAATTGACGATGTGAACGCAAACGTAAACAATCTAATAACCCTTGTTCTGAACTAAAAATAGACGCATTCCAACCGCCAAATTGTTGTTTTAAACGTTGTCCGAATACAGAATACAAGGCGATTAATGCAGGTGTAGTGCCTAGACGTTCGCCATAAGGGGGATTACAGATGACCGTACCCTTTTCACCATTTTCGATCGGATTTCTTAACGCTGCTATATCGGATTGTTTAAATTGAATTAGATGTGCTACGCCAGCCTGTTGAGCGTTGTGCTGTGCTTTTTGAATAACGCGGTGATCTAAATCAAAGCCATAAAAATGCGGTTGGGGATTTTTGTTAAATTCTGTTTCAGCTAATTCAACGGCTTCTGTTTTCACCTTTTCCCATGCGGACGGATTATGCCCTTTCCAAAAATCAAAACCCCAGTGCATACGGTGTAACTGCGGTGCAATTTTAGCTTCCATTTGAGCCGCTTCAATTAACAATGTACCTGAACCACACATCGGATCTACCAAGGGTGTTCCCACTTTCCAGCCTGAACGTAATACGATTGCGGCGGCTAAGGTTTCACGTAATGGAGCAACACCAGTTTCCTCTCGATAGCCACGTAAATGTAAGGCATCACCGCTTAAATCGAGCGAAAGAATAAAATTCTCACGATTTAAATAGGCATGAATCCGAATATCAGGGTTGTCCTTATCCACATCAGGACGACGACGACCTTGTCGCTCAAAATAATCGACAATACCGTCTTTAACTCGCATTGCACCGAATTGTGTGTGGCGAATTTCTTGGTTTGTGCCGTTAAAATCCACTAAAAATCGGGATCTTTCATCAAAATGCGATAGCCAGTCTTGCGATAATACGGTGGAATAGAGATCTAAATCACTGTAAATCTTACTTTGTGCCAATGGCAATAACACCCGAGAGGCGAGCCGCGACCACAATAGTACCTTGTACTGGGTTTCATCGTCCGCCATAAAATGCACACCACCTTGTGCCACTTGACATTCAGTTGCACCAAGATCGGTGAGTTCGACTTTCAGCAATTCTTCAAAACCACGTCCAGTAGTGGCGAAAAGTTTTTTCATGGATATTCTCTAAATAGGTTGGAAATCTTGTGTGAAATTATAACATTAAACCGTTATTCAATTTACTACTTTTGTGATCTTGATTCCAAAATCAATATTTTTCCATTTAAGCGTGAATTCGTAAATTATACAATAATGGCAAGTTGAAAAAGACTATATTATAGTATATATTAATATCATCTAATGCCTGAACTGAAGGATGAATATATTATGCAAACTGCTAAACTTTTTATGAATGGGCAAAGTCAAGCCGTTCGCTTGCCAGCACAGTTTCGTTTTCCTGGCGTGGAAGTTTATATCCGTAAAGATGAACGGACAGGTGATGTTATTTTATCTAAACGACCACCATCTTGGGATAATTTCCTGAAAGCCAGCCTTGATGCTAGAAATGCTGGAGAAGTGCTTAATTTAGGAGAGCGTTCAATGATAGGAAGCATTGAACGGGATCCTTTTGATGATTGGCAAGAATAGGGGATAAAATGCAACGTTATTTATTAGATACCAACACGGTGAGCTATATAATTAAAGGAAATATTACTGCTTTAGTTCATTTACAAAGCGTACCGATGGCATCACTTTGTATTTCGTCCATTACCTGTGCTGAACTGCAATATGGTTTAGCGAAACGCCCTAATGCACATAAACTTCGCTTGGCGGTGAATGAATTTCTTGTTCGAGTTGAAGTGTTACCTTTTCACCAACAAACAGCACTATCTTATGCTGATTTACGTTCTCGTAGTGAATTATCTGGTAAAAATTTGAGTCAATTAGATATGTTGATTGCGAGTCATGCTTATAGTATTGGTGCGGTTTTAGTGACGAGCGATAATGCTTTTCAGCAAATTCAAGGGTTAGTTGTGGAAGATTGGACTAGATAAAAATCTAGGGGAAAGTTACTCTCCCCTAGATAATAAGCCACTATTTCAAACAACTCGCATAACTGTCAGCCGTAAATTGTAGAAATTGGGTATAGGAATTTTTGCCTAATTTAATATTTTCACCCATAGGATCTAAACGTCCCACTTTAACCCCCGTGCTTTTCGCTAACGTATTAATTACTTTTGGGGTAAATTGCGGTTCAGCAAATAAGCAATTTACTTTGTGTTCTTCAATTTCTTCTTTGATTTCCGCAATAGTTTTTGCACCTGGTGCAACTAATGGGTTAATCGTAAATGCTCCCGTTTGGTTTAAACCGTAAGCATGGTTAAAATAGCCATAAGCATCATGGAAAACATAGAAGCCCTTATCTTTAAATGCACTGAGCTGTTTGGTGATTTGGCTACTGCTTTCTTGTAAAGTGCGGTTGAAATTTGCTAAGTTTTCTTCAATTAATGCTTTTTTGGCAGGGAATTGTTCAGTTAATTTTTGGGCTACTTGATTTGCCACTAATTGACTAATTTGTGGCGAATACCACACGTGCCAGTTGACAGTTAAACCATTTTCATCTACTTCGTGGTGATGCCCTTCGTGTTCATGCTCATGATCTGCATGATCATGGTCGTGATCATCATCGTCATCACCATCGTCATGATGATGGTGATGAGCGGATTTTTCTAATAAAGCAGTGACTCCGTCAATTTCAGCAATGGTAACTAATTTTTTCTGATCTGCTTGAGCGATGCTTTTGCTTAAAAAGCTATCTACGTCTTTGCCAATCCATAATACTAAATCTGCGGATTTAATTTTTTGCACATCTGTTGGTTTTAAGTTGTAATCGTGTGGTGAGGCACCCGTGGGTACAATAATTTGAGTATCAAGTACACCATTGGCAATAGAAGATGCAATAAAACCTAAGGGTTTGACTGAAGTCACAATATCCGCTTGTGCGGCAAATGCAGTAGCTAATATAGCACTGGCAATAGCTGTTTTAGTTAATTTAGACATTATTTTTTCCTTACTTGAAATGTAAAAAGTGCGGATAGATTACGCCTATTTTTTTAAAAAAGCCATCTTTTTTTTTATAAAAAAATAAGTTCTTTGAAGAAAATAATTATGATTTGAGTAATTTATCAATTACTCGAGCTACAGCAAAAAAGCCGAAAGTAGCTGTTACCATAGTAGCAGCACCAAAGCCATTAGCACAATTCATGCTAGCAGAAACATCACAGTTTTCATTCATTTGTGGAAAAATGAGTGGCTGGCTGGAGAAAACGGCATCAATTCCAAATTTTCGTTTTGGATTTTGGCTAAAATGATAATCTTTACGTAAGTTTGAACGGACTTTGGAGAGTAATGGATCTTGGATAGTTTTACTTAAATCGGTAATTTGGATTTGTGTCGGATCGGTTTGTCCACCCGCTCCACCTGTGGTTATCATCTTGATTTTATTACGCTTACAATAGGCAATTAAGGCTGATTTGGTTTTTACACTATCAATCGCATCAATGACATAATCATAGTTAGGAGTGATATAGTCGGCTAAATTTTCATTGGAAAGAAAGTCATCAATAATATATACTTTACATCCTGGATTGATTAATTTAATACGTTCAGCCATGACTTCGGTTTTGAGCTTGCCAATATTACCAGTCAACGCATGAATTTGACGGTTGATATTGGTCACACAAATATCGTCCATATCAATCATAGTAATGTTGCCAATTCCAGAACGAGCAAGGGCTTCAACCGCCCAAGAACCGACTCCACCAATACCGATGACACAAATATGAGCTTGGCTCAAGCGAGTTAAAGCCGTAGGCGTGTATAATCGTCCGATTCCACCAAAACGTTGCTCGAAGTTATCAATTCTTTTGGTCATATTCGCTCTTTAACGTTGGATTAGCGTAATACCCAAACACGTCCATAATGTTTAGTTAATCCAGAAAGGTGTCCCGCTTGATCGCCGATTCCCCGATATAAATCGAAGTGCTGACCTTTAACTGCACCACCTACATCTAACGCTACCATTAAATGTAAATGATGTTGACCAGTCCAGTTGCCGTTATTGTCAATTTGTGGCACTTCCATTAATAAGACGGTGCCTGATGGCACGATTTGACGATCGGATGCGACAGATGCCATAGGTACTAATGGTACACCAGCAGAACCTTTCACTTGACCAGTTGGGTCATTTTTAAAGAATACATAAGAGGAATTGCGTTCTAATAAGCCTTGTAAACGTGATGGATTACGTAGTCCCCAGTCACGAATAGCCTGAATCGACATTTTTTCTTTTGGAATTTCGCCGTCTTCAACTAATAAACGCCCTACTGCTGTGTATGGAAAACCATTTTGACCTGCATAAGCAAAATAGTTTAAGCGACCATCCCCAAAGTCCACATAACCGCTGCCTTGTACACCAAGTAAGAAGTTATCTAACATAGAGTCACTATAAGCTAATTCTAAGCCTTTGCCTGCTAATGCTCCAGCATAAATTTGGGAGCGACTAAAGCGTTTTTGGCTAGGCATGGCATAAATAGGTTGATTATATTTACCTTGTGGAGAACGGCGAGCATGAATAACAGGCGAGTAATAACCCGTCATCAATACATTTTGAAAGTTGTCAGTACCAGCCATGACTTGTGGGTGAATGCCATAATTAGCCAGTTCGGATACGTTGGCTCCAGCTAATACCCATTGTTGAATTTTACTATAATTATTAGCGAAAGTATTGGTAATACGGCTTGAATAATTGCGAACATTAGATAATTGACTTAAAAAGTCGCCTTGATTAATTACACTACCATTATTGTCAATTCGAGATACGCTGGTAAATATCTCTGGAGTATATTGACGTCCAGAATATTTGGCACCGAATTTTTTCATATCAGTGTTGTCAATATTAGCTTTTATTTTAGGTGCTTGAACCTCGTTTGAAGAGCAAGCAACAAGTAATGCTGATGCAAGTAATACTAGCATTTTATGTTTGATACGCTTTGAAATCATTTTAATAAAAACCCTAGATTGAATTAACCCGAAAAGGCAATATCCTATCAAAATTTAACCAGTATCCCTAGTCTTTTTTATACTTTTTGTTGGTTTTTACAACAAATAAACGAATTTCAGGGATTTTTACTTGCATTCAGTATTTTTCAGTGTATATTACACCACTTCAGACGCGGGGTGGAGCAGCTTGGTAGCTCGTCGGGCTCATAACCCGAAGGTCGTTGGTTCAAATCCAGCCCCCGCAACCAAATTCAAAAAAAAAAGCGTTAATCACAAGGTTAACGCTTTTTTACATTTTATTTTAGGCGAAACATTTTAAGGTTTTGGTTAATCGCTCAATACCTTGTAAGAGATCTTGTTCATTGATATTTAATGCGGGTGCAAAACGTAACACATTCGGTCCAGCCACTAAAATCATTAAGCCGTTTTCTGCCGCCACTTTGACGAAATCGCTTGCTTTACCTTTGTATTTTTCAACTAATTCTGCACCAATTAATAAACCTTCGCCTCTAATTTCCTTAAATAAATGAAATTGTTCGTTTAATTTAGCTAATTCGGCTTTAAATAGTGCAGAAGTGCGGTTAACTTGAGCCAAGAATTTATCATTAGCAATGGTATCAATCACTTTTTCGGCGACAGCACAAGCTAATGGATTTCCCCCAAACGTAGTACCATGTACCCCAAGGGAAAAACTTTTGGCAATCTCTGTGGTGGTCAGCATGGCACTAATTGGAAAGCCATTACCTAAGGCTTTGGCAGTGGTGAGAATATCAGGGATTACACCATATTTTTGATACGCATACAGGTAGCCAGTACGCCCTACACCAGTCTGCACTTCGTCAAAAATCAACAAGGCGTTATTTTCATCACAAAGTTGACGTAAGCCTTGTAAAAATTCTGTGGTAGCAGGAATAATCCCACTTTCACCTTGGATAGGTTCGACAATCACCGCACAGCAACGATCATCAATCACCGCTTTTACGCTGGCTAAATCATTAAATTTAACATGAATAATATCTGCTGGTTTTGGACCAAAGCCATCAGAATATTTCGGTTGTCCTGCAACGCTGACGGTAAACAGCGTACGACCGTGGAAACTTTGTTTAAAGGAGATAATGGTTGATTTTTGATAACCGTAGTTATCCACTGCATAACGGCGAGCTAATTTTAATGCCGCCTCATTGGCTTCTGCACCAGAATTAGCGAACATGACACGCTCTGAAAAAGTATGTTGCACCAGTTTACTGGCAAGAGCAAGCGTAGGTTCGCTGGTAAACCAGTTACTTGAATGCCATAATTTTTCGCTTTGGGCTTTGAGTACCTCCACAATTTCATCAGGGCAGTGACCGAGTGAATTAACGGCAATGCCGCTGGTGAAGTCAATATATTCTTTGCCGTCTTGATCCCAGACGTGGCTTCCTTTTCCTTTGACGGGGATAAAGTTAGCGGGGATGTAGTTTTGGATCATGACTTGATCGAATGTTTGTCTGTTGTATTGGGGCATTTTGATCTTCCTTTATTTTTTTAGATAGGATAAAAGGATTTGATTTTTTATGCAATAGTTTTGAATAAAAATTCAGTTTTTTAATTGGAATCGGTTTCGCCGATGGCGACTTACTTTTTCTTTGCTTGTGCAAAGAAAAAGTAAGCAAAAAGAAAGCACACCCCAACTTTGCCTTGTTTCCTGAAAATAATTAAATTTGCTTAACGGAAAAGTTGTCAACTCGCTTCGCTCAAACAGCACAACTTTTCCTACAAATTTAATCATTTTCAGGCGGCAAACATGGGGACCCCATTGGTGGTGGAATGAAGTGCTGTGGAAAATTTGAGAATACCTAGTACTGGCGTACTAGGTTAGGTATGGTAACGTTACTCCGTAGCTTAAAAAATATCTATTTTTTCACCGCACTTTTGTTATGCTCGATCAAAACTTGGGGTCCCGTCTGAACCGCCTGAGCGTTTTGGTATTTTTAGCTAAATTTTGTATGTCTGAGCGTAGCGAGTTCAAAATTTAGCGTTAAGAAAATACCAAATAAGCTCAGAAAAGTGGTGAAGTCGGGGTGTGCTTTTCTTTGCCTACTTTCTTTTGTATAAGCAAAAGAAAGTATGGTCGCCATCGGCGAAACCCGATCTAGCCATAAACAAAAAGGTTAAGGACAAATTAAATAAAAATCTAATTTGTTCCCCCAACCGTTATCTTCTCAATCTTACAAGCTGGTTGCCCCACCCCCACTGGTACACTTTGTCCGTCCTTACCACACACCCCAATGCCGTGATCGATTTCTAAATTATCCGCTACCATAGACACCTGTTGCATGACTTCAATCCCATTACCAATCATCGTTGCCCCTTTAATTGGCTTAGTGATTTTGCCTTTTTCAATTAAATAGGCTTCTGACATGGAGAAAGTAAATTTACCCGACGTAATATCCACCTGACCGCCACCAAAGTGCGGTGCAAAAATACCCTGATCGACACTGGCGATCAAATCATCAAATTTACTTGAACCTGCCAACATATAGGTATTTGTCATACGTGGCATTGGCAAATGTGCATAGCTTTCACGGCGACCGTTGCCAGTCGGGGCAACACCCATTAAACGGGCATTCATTTTGTCTTGCATATAGCCTTGCAAAATACCGTCTTTAATCAATACATTACATTGACTTGGAACACCCTCATCGTCCATGGTTATGGAGCCACGGCGATTTTGTAACGTGCCGTCATCTACAATAGTACATAAAGGGGAAGTGACTAACTCACCAATTTTGCCTGTAAATAATGAACTTTCTTTACGGTTGAAGTCCCCCTCTAAACCATGACCGACGGCTTCATGTAATAGCACACCGGGCCAACCCGCCCCCAAAATGACAGGCATTAAACCAGACGGAGCAGATACTGCATTCACATTGACTAAGGCTTGGCGAACGGCTTCTTTAGCAAAATAAACGGCTCTCTGTTCACCTAAATAGGATTCAAAAAACCAGTCTAAGCCCACTCTAGCACCCACACCAGCACTACCACGTTCACGTTTACCGTCTTTTTCCACCATAACGGAAATGGACAAGCGAATTAATGGGCGAATATCGGCTGCCAAGGTGCCATCAGTGGCAACTACTAACATTTCTTCATAAAGTGCGGTGAGATTTGCCGTGACTTTAGTCACATAAGGGCTTTCTGCTCGGGCAGTGCGATCCACCAAATGCAATAATTCAATTTTCTGTTCTTTGCTTAAGGTATTTAAAGGGTTAATAGCAGCATAACGAGCAATAGCGTTCACTTCATTAAAACGTAATGGTTTGATAATATTGCCATGATTAGGTAGTGCAATACCTTTTACCGCATTCGCACACTGCTGTAAATTGGCTAAATTAATCTGGTCAGAATAGGCAAACCCAGTTTTTTCACCACTTACTGCACGTACGCCCACACCACGATCAATATGAAAACCGCCCTCTTTGATAATGCTATCTTCTAATACCCAACTTTCATCTTGGCTAAGTTGGAAATAGAGATCGGCATAGTCGATTTGGCGGTGCGACATGATGTCGAAGATGTTTTGGAGGTCAGGTAGGGATAGGTTGCTTTGGGTGAGTAGGGATTGTTGGACTTGTCTTAGCATAATTGTTTTTGGTTTTTGATTAAAAGTGCGGTGGATTTTAGCATAGTTTTGGGATTTTGTATAAATCGGATTTCGCCCGATGGGCGACCATACTTTCTTTTGCTTGTGCAAAAGAAAGTAGGCAAAGAAAAGCACACCCCCGACTTCACCGCTTTTCTTCGCTTATTTGGTATTTTCTTAACGCTAAATTTTGAACTCGCTACGCTCAGACAGGCAAAATTTAGCTAAAAATACCAAAACGCTCAGACGGGGCCCCAAGTTTTGATCGAGTTTAAGTAAAAGTGCGGTGAAAAAAATAAATATTTTTTTAAGCTACGGAGTAGCGTCACCATGCTTAACCTAGTACGCCAGTGCTAGGTATTTTTCCACCCTACTTTATTCTACCACTAATGGGGTCCCCATGTTTGCCGCCTGAAAAGGATTAAATTTGTAGGAAAAGTTGTGCTGTTTGAGCGAAGCGAGTTGACAACTTTTCCGTTAAGCAAATTTAATCATTTTCAGGAAACAAGGCAAAGTTGGGGTGTGTTTCTTTGTTACTTTCTTTGCACAAGCAAAGAAAGTAAAAACAAATCACATTACAACAACATCAAATTGCTCCTGCGTATAAAACACCTCAGGACGCACTTGAACCTGCTTGCCAATAAACATCTCCACTTCCGCCAACAACCCATGGCTTTCTTCCTTAATCAAATAATCCGCCACCGCTGGAGAAGCATAAATAGTAAATTGTTCACTGGAAAATAAATGATGTACCCGAATCACTTCACGCATAATTTCATAACACACGGTTTCCACGGTTTTAGTATGTCCCCGACCTTGGCAAACTGTACAATCGTCACACAAAATATGCTCTAAACTTTCACGTGTACGCTTGCGGGTCATTTCCACTAAACCCAGTTGGGTAAAGCCATTGACGTTAGTTTTCACAGGATCTTTACTTAACGCTTCCTGTAAGGATTGTAAGACACGTTGACGATGATCTTCGGTTTGCATATCAATAAAATCAATAATAATGATACCGCCTAAATTACGTAATTGTAACTGTTGTGCAATGGCTTGAGTGGCTTCAATATTGGTGTTAAAAATGGTTTCTTCCAAATTGCGATGACCGACAAATGCCCCTGTATTAATATCAATCGTAGTCATGGCTTCGGTTTGCTCAATAATTAAATAGCCGCCAGATTTTAAATTAACCCGTTTATTTAATGCGATATTAATAGCACTTTCCACCCCATATACATCAAATAGTGGCTGATCACCAGAATATAATACTAATTTATCGGTGAGTTCAGGCATAAATTCTTCGGTAAATTCTTTTACTTCCGCAAAGCAGAGTTTAGAATCAATACGGATTTTTTCAATGCCTTGCCCAATGAAATCACGTAATACCCGTTGGGTTAGGGCTAATTCACCATAGATTTTTGTTTTCGTTTTATATTTAGCTCGGCGTTCCATGACTTTTCGCCAAACACGTTTTAAAAAATCCGCATCTTGTTTTAATTCTTCTTCACTCACCCCTTCCGCTGCGGTACGCACAATATAACCGCCAAGTTCATCACAATAGGGTTCGGCAAGGGCTTTTAATCTCGCTCTTTCTTCTTCGCTTTCAATACGTTGTGATACGCCCACATGGCTATTTTCTGGCATAAAGACTAAATAGCGAGAGGGGAGCGTAATATCGGTTGTCAATCTTGCCCCTTTGGTGCTGATCGGGTCTTTGACGACTTGTACCACAATATCTTGTCCCTCGTGAACTAATTGAGCAATATCTTTCACCACAAATTGCTTTTGTTCATCTTCATCCACACATTCGGTATGTGAAACAATATCGGAGGCGTGTAGGAAAGCGGCTTTTTCTAAACCAATATCCACAAAAGCGGATTGCATACCAGGTAAAACACGTGTTACACGACCTTTATAAATATTCCCGACAATACCACGTTTGGCTTGGCGTTCAATATGTACTTCTTTTAAAATCCCCGAGTCCATCAAGGCAATTCTGGTTTCGTTAGGGGTAATATTGACTAATAATTCAACGGAATTCATTTGAGTTCCACGTTCCTAAATTTAAAAAATAATGGTTTAGGATAGCGAAAAGTAAAATAGAAATACAAGTACAAATCAGGTAAAATGTGACCTTTCTCAAATTTATGTGAATTTTATGATTGATTTTCGTCCTTTTTATCAACAAATTGCGACCACCAATTTATCAGTGTGGCTCGAAACTTTGCCTTTACAACTCAAGCAATGGGAAAAACAAACTCATGGTGATTATGCTAAATGGGCAAAAATTGTGGATTTTTTACCGCACTTAATGGCTGATCAGATTGATTTAAAAACCGCGGTGAAATCGGTGCGAGATTTGCCGTTATCAGACGGTGAGCAACAGCGTTTGGTTTATCATCTCAAACAGCTTATGCCGTGGCGAAAAGGTCCTTATCATCTGTATGGCGTACATATTGATTGTGAATGGCGGTCAGATTTTAAATGGGATCGGGTATTACCGCATTTAGCCCCATTGCAAGATCGTACCATTTTAGATGTCGGCTGTGGCAGTGGTTATCACATGTGGCGAATGGTGGGCGAGGGGGCTAAAATGGTGGTCGGTATTGATCCGACAGAATTATTTTTATGCCAATTTGAGGCTGTTCGTAAACTGCTCAATCATGACCGCCGAGCGAATTTAATTCCTTTAGGCATTGAACAAATGCAACCGTTGGGTGTGTTTGATACGGTGTTTTCAATGGGCGTGTTATATCATCGTAAATCACCGTTAGATCACCTAAGCCAGCTGAAAGATCAGCTTCGCAAAGGGGGCGAGTTAGTGCTAGAAACCTTGGTGATTGATGGTGATGTGAATACCGTACTGGTGCCAGCAGATCGTTATGCCAAAATGAAAAATGTGTATTTTATCCCCTCTGTCGCCTGTTTGATTAACTGGTTACAAAAAGTCGGTTTTCGTCATGTGCGTTGTGTGGATGAAGCCGTGACCAGCTTAGATGAACAGCGTAAAACAGATTGGTTAGACAATGAAAGCCTGATTGATTTTTTAGATCCAGAAGATCACAGTAAAACTATTGAGGGCTACCCCGCACCGAAAAGGGCAGTGATTATTGCCAACAAATAAAATGGAATTAAGGTGCGAATAGCGATTTAATCACTCTAATTTGAAAGACAAAATTTCTATATTAAAACAGTTAGTTAAAGGGAATTTTTTCAGTTATCTAGTATAGCCCCTTGATTTTTGTTGATAAAATCATCAAACTGGTAATGGAGCAGATCGGTTGTTGCTCTTGATGTCATGAATAACCTTAACCATCAAGGAGTTGTTATGAAAATCAAATTTACTTTATTATCTTTAGCAGCTGTGTTGAGTCTGTTCGCTACAACAGCATTTCCCAAACCAGAAATAACGCTACGCTTAGGACTGGAACCCTCAATAGATAGCCCGCAGGGAGTCGGGGCGAAAGAAATGGCAAAAGTCGCCGATGAGTTATCAAAGGGACAGATTGCCATTGAGCTGTATCCCGACCAACAGTTGGGAACAGGACCGCAAATGATAGAAATGGTCAAAAAAGGCGAACTGGATATTTTTCAGGGCGGAGCCGGGTTGTATTCGTCAATGGAACCCCGCCTGAATGTGTTTGATATTCCGTATCTGTTTGACTCCGTTGAACAGGCTTATAAAGTCTTGGACAGTGAGTTCGGGAAAGAAATGCTGGCGACACTTGAGCCTTACAATTTGAAAGGGTTGTCTTTCTGGGAAAATGGTATCCGTTCTGTAACCAGTAATGTTAAGCCGATTACCAAACCGGAAGATTTGGCAGGTCTAAAAATCCGCGTCATGCCGGCAAACCCCGTCCATGTCGATTTATGGAAAGGCGTAGGAGCAGAACCCGAACCGCTGCCTTACGGTGAAATTTACGGCAAACTGAAAAGCGGTGAGTTGGAGGCACAGGAACATCCGATTGCACCGATTTATACGGGCAAATTCTATGAAGTGCAAAAATATCTTTCTCTAACCAAACATATGTATGGACCACTGATTCAGGTAATGAATTTGGAGAAATTCAATGCAATGCCGAAAGAAACGCAGGATATTCTGTTGAAAGCATCTTATGCGGGAGCAGTGAAAATGCGTCAGTTTTCCAATGAAAATGCAGCAAAATTCATTCAGGATATGAAACAGAAAGGCATGAAAATCAATGAGGTGGACACTGGACTGTTTCGTGAGAAAATGCGTCCTCTGGTGGAAAAACCTTATATAGAGAAAAACGGCGATGCGTGGCTGAAGAAGATCAATGCTTCAATTGAAGCCGATCGCAAGAAATAAATAATCTGCCACAGCCTTGTGTCTGGTGATACAAGGCTGTTTTTTTAATCTCTCAATGCCTTTTCATATACCAAGATTTTTATCCTTTCAAAATAATTGTGGCATACGCCATAAAAAACGGACATCAGGTTAAGGGAGCCGATATTACATTTCCCTCGTAACATTCGTTAAAAATGAAACATTAACGTGTCCTAGTTTATGGTGTGCATTAACCCCAAATGGGAAATTTTTCAGCCATCTAGTACAGCTCCCTTTATTTCACTTGATTAATCAAAAACTGGGTGAGCAGCCCAACAGGTCGTCCTGTGGCACCTTTATTCGCTCCTTGTAACCAAGCTGTGCCAGCAATATCTAAATGTGCCCAAGGGTATTTGGTCGCAAAATTAGATAAAAACGCCCCCGCCGTAATAGCACCACCAAAACGTCCACCAATATTGGCTAAATCGGCAAAATTCGATTTAAGCTGCTCTTGATATTCTTCGCTTAACGGTAAACGCCATGCTTTATCTTGGCTTTGTTGTGAGGCTTGCAATAATTGGGCAGAAAGATCATCATCGCTCGAAACTAAACCACTGTTATGCTGACCTAATGCAATCATACAAGCCCCAGTTAAGGTGGCAATATCAATCACACATTCAGGATCAAAATGTTCAACGTAAGTCAATGTATCACACAATACTAAACGTCCCTCTGCATCAGTATTTAGCACTTCTACAGTTAGTCCATTCATGGTGGTTAGAATATCACCGGGACGATAAGCATTGCCGTCAGGTAGGTTTTCACAACCTGCCAACACGCCAATCACATTGAGGGGTAATTGCAATTCAACTAAAGCATTCATCACACCCAATACACTCGCTGCACCGCACATATCGTATTTCATTTCGTCCATCTCAGCGGCTGGCTTAAGCGAAATACCGCCCGCATCAAAGGTTAATCCTTTTCCCACTAACACGATAGGTTTTGCATTGGGATTAGGGTGATTTTTATAGTCTAAAATACTCAGTTTAGCTTCATTGTGTGAACCACGTGAAACGGCTAAATAAGCGTTCATACCTAATTTCGCCATATCTTTTTCGTCTAGAACGGTGGTGGTTAAAAGTGCGGTGTGTTTTTCAAGATTTTTTGCTTGTTCACTTAAATAGGTAGGTGTACACACATTCGGTGGGCAATTTGCCACATCTTTGGCTATTTTTACTCCTAAGGCAATGGCTTTCGCATGCTGAATAGCTTGTTCTGCTTGTGGCACATCAGTATGGAAAATAATTTCGCTTAATTTGTGTTGAACGTCGCTTTTCTTGCTTTTAAATTGATCGAAAATATAATCTTCAGTGGCAAAGGTTTCGAGGGCAAAACGAATATTCCAGTATAAATCACGATCTTTAATTTTTACATCGGTTAAGCCATTAACCAAGGTTTTGGTGGCGGTTTGTTTGACGAATTGCATCGCTTTTTGTGCAATCTGTTTAAATTCACGTTCGCTGATTTCACCTTGTTTGCCAGCTCCCACCAAAATTAAACGTTGCCCATTTTGGCGTAATAAACTGATTTGCCCGATTTTTCCTGAAATTTCACCGCACTTGGTTAGCGAGCTAATTTCCCCTGTCTTATCAAATTGTTTGGCAGTATTTGACAGTTCGCCTTGTTCAAAAATAGCGAGTAAAATGGCATCTGCACTGGAAAGTGCGGTGGTATTTGCTGAATATTTCATGTTGTTTCCTACTGTTTTTATGATTAAAAATACGCTATTATAACTGACTAGCTTTTAAGCCGACAGAGTGCGGTTTAAATTAACCAAATTTTTGTAAATTGCAAGTAAAATCTTGTAACGGAACACTTGCAATATTAGAACAGGCATAACGTGATTTTAAATAGATATTTAATAAAAGAAGTTTTCAAAAGCCAAGTAGCGATTTTGTTTATTTTACTTCTGATTTTCTTTTGTCAGCAATTAGTGAGAGTATTAGGCTCTGCTGCGAATGGTAAAGTGCCAGCAGATTTAGTGGTTTCTTTACTCGGGTTGGGTATGCCGACTATGGCACAGTTAATGTTACCCTTGTCGTTGTTTATTGCTATTTTATTAACCCTAGGACGACTCTATGCGGAAAGTGAAATTACCGTGATGCGTGCCTGTGGTGTAGGTTCTCGCTTATTAATTAAAGTGGTTTTATTGTTATCTATATTTACCGCTGGATTAGCTGCTTATAACGCCTTATGGCTATCCCCTTGGGCGATTAAGAAACAAACGGAAATTGTGGAAGATGCTAAAGTAAATCCTCGTATGGCTGCTTTAAATTCAGGACAATTTATGTCTTCTGATAATGGTGATTTTGTATTATTTATCAATGAGATTAGTAATAATAAAATTCATGATGTGTATATTTTCCAAATGAAACCAAAGAAAAATTTTAAACCTTCCGTGGTGACTGCGGAAGTGGGTGAATTAACCTCTTTGCCAAATGGTGATCAGCTGTTAAGTTTGGAAAAAAGCCAACGTGTAGAGGGGACTGCTGTGTTACCTGATTTTAGAGTAACTAATTTTGATCAATACCATGCTTATTTAGGTCACAAAATCGCTGACTCAAAAGAATCTGATGAAGCAGCAGTATTAAATTTTAATGACTTACTCAACGTTAAATCTAGTGCTGCGAAAGCAGAATTACATTGGCGAATCACCTTGGTGTTAGCCGTACCATTAATGGCATTATTGGCAGTGCCATTAAGCCGTGTAAATCCGCGTCAAGGCAGATTTGCCAAAATTTTACCCGCACTTTTATTGTATTTAATCTATTTCTTAGCACAAAGTTCATTGAAATCAGCGGGAGGTGCTGGGAAATTAGATGCCAGTTTATGGATGCCATTAGTGAATGTCATTTTTCTGCTGTTAGGCATTGTGTTAAATAGTTGGGAAAGTGCTTTTATGTACAAAATTCGTAATATGCTAAACAAACCAAAGGTGGCATAGAAAAGTGATGATGAATACCTTAGAACGTTATATTGGTAAAAGTATTTTAGGCACAATTTTTGCTACTTTGCTCACCTTAGTGGGTTTATCTGCCATTATTAAATTTGTTGAACAATTTCGTAGCGTAGGAAAAGGTTCGTACGACAGTCTGCAAGCTATTTTATACACAGTGTTGACGATACCGAAAGATATTGAAACTTTCTTCCCTATGGCGGCTTTGCTTGGTGCATTAATTGCCTTGGGTAATTTAGCTAGTCGCAGTGAATTGGTGGTAATGCAATCAGCTGGTTTTTCTCGTTTAAAAATCGGTTTTGCTGTGATGAAAACTGCACTACCTTTGGTTGTATTAACTATGATTATTGGCGAGTGGGGGATTCCACAAACTGAACAATATGCACGAGATATGCGTGCCAAAGCAATTTCTGGTGGTTCTATGCTATCAGTAAAAAATGGCGTATGGGCGAAAGATGGTAATGATTTTATTTTTGTTAGACGTATTACTGAAGAAGCTAAATTAAATGATATTTATATTTATCATTTTAACGAAAATCATAAACTTGAACAGATGACCCATGCCAATCAGGGCGTTTATCAAGATGGTGAATGGGTATTACAAAATATCAATACATCTACCATGACGGAAGAACAGATCATTACCCAAAATAAACTTAATGATAAATGGAAAACTAATTTAACACCTGATAAGCTGGGTATTGTTTCCTTAAAGCCTACATCGCTATCGATCTCTGGTTTATCGGATTATATTAGTTTCTTAAAACAAACAGGACAAGACAGCAAGAAATTTGAATTAACTTTCTGGCGGAAATTATTTCAGCCAATTTCCGTTGGTGTGATGATGATGTTAGCGTTATCCTTTATTTTTGGACCATTGCGTAGTGTGACAGCTGGGGCAAGAATTGTGGCAGGCATTTGCTTTGGTTTCTTATTTTATGTGGTGAATGAGATTTTTGGTCCATTAAGTTTAGTTTATAGCGTTCCGCCATTGGTAGGGGCGTTAATGCCAAGTATCATGTTTTTGATTATTACTTGGTGGTTATTGAGTCGTAAGCGAGATTAATTACTAAATTATTATATACAAGGTCGCTTACCAAAACCGCATATAGAGTAGCTCACTAAATTTCTGATTGATTTTGTTTTTCTTGAAGTGCAGCCGAAATCGACTGCACTTTTCTATTTTCAATAACTAATGATTTTGTTATTTAATTACTCCGCAAGCCATTCTTGCTCCGCCACCGCCCAATGGTGCTGGGTGGTCTGAATGATTATCACTGCCTACGTGAATCATTAATGAATGACCTTTGATTTCGGTTAGAGTTTTGATGCGTGGAGCCAATACAGGATTGTTGGCGTTCCCTTCCATATCGGTATATAGTGCGGGCAAATCACCTAGATGTGCTTCATCAGACCATGGAAAACCATGATTTTTTGTGTGATGTGGATCCCAGTGACCACCTGCCCCTAAACCAGCGGTTAATTTACCGTCTTTCTCTTTCGGTGCACAACTAGGGTTTTCGTGAATATGGAAACCGTGTAAACCAGCGGTCAGACCTTTTAATTCTGGAGTAAACACTAAACCGTATTTGGATTCTGTCACATAGACATGTCCAAGAGATTTATTTCCATTTACTGGATCGAGTAATTCCATTTCTATGGTTAATGCGTTTTTATCTTTAACCTGATGCCCAGACTCATGATCGTGAGAATGTGCTGCTATTGGTAAAATAAAAGTCGCTAAACTTAAAGCTAATAATGTTTTCTTCATAACTTACCTCAAATGAATAATTATTTAGTGTAAAGTAATAGAAAACGACAATGAAATCCATATCATTTTCTTCGTCCAATAATATACAAACCAAGTTAATTATGCAAATCTAAATAATTTTTAATGGAAAATGAGTAGAAAATGGCAAATTATGCTCTTGATACATAATCCCCAGTCGCCACCCATTTATAAGTCGTCAATGCTTCTAATCCCATTGGACCTCGAGCATGTAATTTTTGTGTGCTTACGGCGACTTCTGCCCCTAAACCAAATTGACCACCGTCAGTAAATCTGGTACTGGCATTAATGTACACTGCTGCTGCATCGACCTGTGCCACAAATTGTTGAGCCAGTTTTTGTGATTCAGTCAAAATGGCTTCGGAATGTTGGCTACCATATTCACGAATATGATTAATGGCTTGTTCAATATCTTTCACAATGACCACATTTAAATCTTTGGATAACCATTCTTGGCGTAATTCTTGATCTTGCACAGCCACCACGTCTGCTCCTGCTTGTTGCAAAATAGAAAGTGCGGTGGAATCGGCGTGAAATTTTACCTGTTTATCTTTTAAATGTGCTGCCAATTTAGGTAAAAATTGGCTGGCAATGCTTTCTTGTACTAACAGGGTTTCTAATGTATTGCAGGTGCTAGGACGTTGGGTTTTGGCATTATCAATTACAGAAAGTGCTTTATTTTGATCCGCACTTTGTTCTACAAAAGTGTGACAAACACCAATCCCACCGACGATCACAGGAATGGTGGAGTGTTGTTTACAAAGATCGTGCAAACCTGCACCACCACGAGGGATAATCATATCCACATAATGATCGAGTTTGAGTAATTGCATTACTAAATCACGATTGGGATCCGTAATCGCTTGCACTGCAGTTTTGGGTAAACCTGCTTGTTCAAGAGCTGATTGTACCACTTCTACCAGCACTTTATTAGAATGTTGGGTTTCTTTCCCACCACGTAAAATCACGGCATTACCGGTTTTTAAACAGAGGCTCGCTACATCAATGGTCACGTTAGGGCGAGCCTCATAAATGGTACCAATCACGCCGAGTGGAACACGTACTCGTTTGAGTTTTAAAGCACTATCCAATATGCCACCATCAATCAGTTTACCCACAGGATCGGCAAGGGAAATAACATGGCGAACATCATTCGCAATGGCTTTTAATCGATCTTCGGTAAGCAATAAACGGTCAATAATAGCCTCACTTAAGCCTGCTTTTTTCGCATTGTCAATATCCTGTACATTGGCTTGTAGAATGCGATTTTGTTGCTGTTCTAACTGATCGGCAATCAAGGATAAGGCATGGTTTTTTTGTGGTTGAGAAAGTTGAGAAAGGATAAAAGAGGCTTGTTTGGCGGCTTTACCCATGGCAATTAAATCGGTCATTATGTTGTCCTGTTAATTTGTGCTTTGAATTTGTTGCCAAAGTTGGCGTTTCGCTTTGGAATCTTGTTTTAATGTGGTTAAATCTGGGCTTTGCCATAAGTGAGATGATTGTTCACATAATGGCAAAGTGCGGTCTATTTTTTCACGATTTTGACTGAGTAACCAATAAGTTACCTGTTGTGTTAGGTTGAGATGATAGATCTGATCAAAATCAATAAATAGGCAGTCATTTGGTTTGATTTGATAACTTCGTAACACATCTTGTATAAAATCGACATCAGCTGATAGCGGTGTTTCTGAAATAATAATCAAACGGATATGTTCAGCTACTTGAATATATACCGCCCCTTTTAACGTGTCCGGACGGCGTAATTTCCATTGGGTCATACCCATTTGTTGTAACAGAAGATCTCGGCGGTTCAAAATTGTATCCACAAAAATAAAAAATTAGCTTTATTGTAAATAGGTTTTAGAGTTTCGTAAATAGATTGCGTATAATAGCGAAAATTTTATATAGGATCATTACTATGCTTAGTCTTGAAAGCCAAGTTTTACAACGTCATCTCGCTTTTTTTGAACATAAATCTGTTTTATTTGCTGGGGGAGTCAATGATGATTTTCCAATGCAAATTCGTTCGCAAGGAAAATCTGTCAAGATTTGGTCTTGTTATTTTGATTATGTGAACCGCTTAAAAGACAAAAGTTCGGTACATTTTGGCGAAATTTTTCAGGATCAAGTGGATTTGATAGTTTTTTATTGGACCAAGAATAAGCAAGAAGTGCAATTTCAGTTAATGCAATTATTAGCCAATTCGCCACTCAATCAAGAAATCTTGATTATTGGTGAAAATCGTTGTGGTGTGCGTTCGGTAGAAAAAATCCTCGCACCTTTTGGCGATATTGGCAAGATTGATAGTGCAAGACGTTGTGGACTTTATCATTTTTGTTTGCAAAAAGCACCGCAGTTTGATGTCGGGAGTTATTGGAAAACTTATCAAAATGCAAAATTAGGTGAGCTAAAAATTCAAAGTTTACCAGGGGTGTTTAGTGCGAATGAGCTGGATATGGGAACAGATTTGTTACTTTCAACTTTGAATCAGAAAATTTCGGGCGAAGTGCTGGATTTAGGTTGTGGGGCTGGTGTTATTGGTGCTTTTATCAAACAACATAATCCGCAAATTAATTTAGTCATGAGTGATATTCACGCGATGGCGATTGCTTCGGCTAAACGGACGTTAGATGAAAATGGCTTGGCTGGTGAAGTGATTGCGAGTGATGTATTTTCTCATATTCAAGGTAAATTTGATTTGATTATTTCTAACCCCCCATTTCATGATGGCATTGATACGGCATATCAGGCGGTAACAACCTTAATTGAACAAGCAAAACAACATTTAAAAGCAGGTGGAGAATTGAGAATTGTAGCAAATGCGTTTTTGCCGTATGCAGATTTATTGGATCGGTGTTTCGGTCTGCATCAGGTGTTGGCGAAGACGGGGAAGTTTAAGGTGTATTCGGTGAGTTTGTGATGGTTTAGCCCCGTACTCTCGTACGGGGTTAAGCATAGTGACGCTACGCCGTAGCTTTTTCTTTTACGCTAAGATGCGGAGCATCGTCATTTGCTTAACCCTGTACGCAAGTGCAGGGTGAAACACATTTATTCTCTTTTAAGCAAAAACACCCCATTCTCACTCAAATGCACAAAGGCACTTTCCGCATTCGGGTCAAAATCTTCAGGATTACAATTTACCAACAAATCCTTACCGCCCCAATCTGCTACAATTTCCCAATGATTACCCATATACACCGCACTTTTGATGTGGCATTGTTGGCTAGGCTCGCCACTGTGTTTTAAGCGAATGGCTTCAGGACGCACGCCCACTAAACATTCGCCATCAGGTAAACCAAATTGAGCAGCGTTCGGCAAATAGAATTGATAACCGTTAATCGTCACTTGATTTTGTGATACTGAACCGTCAAAAATACTGCTTTCGCCCATAAAGTTGGCTAAAAATAGCGAATTAGGACGTAAATACAGCTCTTTGGCTGGGGCTTTTTGCATAATTTTGCCTTTGTGCATTACGATCACTTCGTCTGACACCGCAAAGGCTTCGGTTTGATCGTGGGTGACATAAAGGGACGTAATGCCTAAACTTTGTTGTAATTCACGGATTTTTTCCCGCATAGAACGGCGTAAATTGGCATCTAAGTTACTTAACGGCTCATCAAATAACAACACTTTGGGCTTTAATACTAAGGCACGTGCCAAGGCAACACGTTGTTGTTGACCGCCTGAAATTTGATCCACAAAGCGATCTTCAAAGCCTGCCAAGTCCACCAATTCTAAGGCTTCTTTGACTCGCTGTTTACGTTCTTCACCGCTTACACCCTGCATACGCAAGCCATAACCCACGTTATCACCGATAGACATGTGTGGAAATAACGCATAGGATTGGAACACAATACAAATATCCCGATTTTGGATAGACGATTTGGTCACATCTTCGCCATCAATAAAAATTTGCCCTGATGTTGGGTTTTCTAATCCTGCCACTAACCGCAACACGGTAGTTTTACCGCAACCAGATGGACCAAGTAATGTTACCATTGTGCCACGTTTAATGGTTAAATCTAAATTATCAATGACAACCGCTTTGCCAAAGGCTTTAGTGATATTTTTTAATACTAAGAAATCTTGACTCATAATTTACAACCTTTATTAATTCATTTTTTTCGCTTTGGAACGGGAAATGCGAGTGTCGCCCACGATCCAGTCAAAGAATAAGATAATCGCCATCATCACCACGATTAAAATAGAACCATAAGCAATGGCAATGCCGTATTCACCGTCTTCTACACGGTTTAAAATATAAGCGGTTGCCACTCGGGTGTCGGCGGTGACTAAGAAAATAATCGCACTCACGGTGGTCATTGCTCGCACGAAACTGGTGACCAGAGCGGACAATAATGCTGGTTTAAGTAATGGGAATACAATATACCAAATGGTTTTAAACGAACTACCTTTTAAAGACAGAGACGCTTCATCAAGGGATTTGTCTAGTTGCCCCAACCCCGCAATAGCCGCACGCATCCCAATCGGCAAGTCACGCATTACCATTGAAATAATCACGATAATGCTGGTGCCAGTGATATACATTGGAGCATCGTTAAAGGCTAAAATATAAGACACCCCTGCCACCGTCCCTGGCACGGCAAAGCAAAGCATGGTGAGAAATTCCAATGTTTTTTTGCCTTGGAAATCTTTTCGCACCACGATATAGGCAATCAACAAGCCGAAAAGGGCGGTGAGTGGAGCAGCAATACCAGCGTAGAACATGGTATTGAGTAGTGAAGGCCACGCCCCATCGCTTAATCCTTGACCGAATAATAACGCATAGTTTCTGGTGGTTAAGGTGTAATCCACGCCCCAGTTGACGGTGAAACTGCCGTAGAAAATACTGCCGTATAATGCCAAATTAAACACAATCCAAAAGGCTAACATGGTAATAATTGTCCATTTCAAGCCTTGTGGCAAATCTTGCACATCGCCACGATAGGATTTGCCCGACACCGTCACATAGGAACGGTTGCCGATCCAAATATATTGCACCACGAAAATTAGCAAGGAAAAAATCAACAACATTGAACCCAGCGTACTTGCCGAAGCGTAATCTAATTGTGATCCTGCAATATAGAAATAAATTTGGGTCGCAATCACATCAAAGCTACCACCTAGCACTAACGGATTACTAAAGTCCGCCAAGGATTGAATAAATACAATCAAAAATGAGTTCGCCAAGGCAGGGCGGAGCAGTGGGAAAATGATATTGTAGAACGTTTGATAGCGGTTGGCTCGTAGAGTGTAGGACGCTTCTTCAATAGACGGGTGAATAGATTTCAATGCACCGTCTAAAATCATAAAGGAAATTGGGGCGAACGCCAAAATCTGTGCAATGGCAATACCGTTAAAACCATATAACCAGTTATGATTAGTAAAGCCTAGATAGTCGTTTAAAAATTCAGTCACATAGCCTGAACGTCCAAGCATTAAGGTTACTCCAAGACCAACTACAAATGGCGGTGTAACAATCGGTAAAATTGAGAAAATTTTACCAATAAATGCTGTGCGTTTGGCAATTCGGGTGGTGTAAAGTGCAAATGCTAATCCAAAGATAGTAGAAACTATACCAACGAAGCCAGATAATAATAGGGAATTGCCAATTACTCGCACAATATAATTTTGGCTTAATATGCGTAACACTTGTTGCGGAGCGAAAGTATCGCTGTCATAAAACATTGACACGAAAATCGCCACTGTGGGATACACAATGAAGAAGAAAATTAATAAGATGATAGCCAAAATTGAACCAATAATAAATTTATCCCCTTGCATGACTTTCAATTTTGCTAAAGCAAAAGTAGCAATAGCGGAAAGTGTACAAATGAGAATAAGTACAGAGTAGCCCATGGATATTTTGTAAATCATTGCACTGATGAACAAAAATAAAAAGTTAAAAGCAACTAAAGCTAATTCTGTTTTGGCTTGCTTTTCTGTTGGTAAATTTAGTTTTGGAATAATTAAAAAGCCAACTAATGGCAAAAACCATAAAATAGTTAAATTAAATGATGACCAACCCATGGCATCATAAAATTCATCAGCGGTACTTTCCAGTAAGCCATAATCTAAGGCTTGAGATGGCAGTAGCAAAAAAGCAATAAAAGCTAACAACAGCCAAAAATTAGCTGTTTGGGTAAAAGGAATTTTTGCGGAATTCATACAACCTCGCAATTAGAATGGAAAAATTTTTGTTTTTTAACCGCACTTTAATCCCCGATTTTAATAAAAAGTGCGGTTCTTTTTTAAGAAGATTTTTTATTTCGCTAATTTAACCTCTTGCACCCATTTTTCAATTAGGCGTTTACGTTCAGCACTATCACCATATTTCTCAAAATCATAATTGATTAGGTTTAACTTGGTTGGATCAAATGCTGTTGGAGATTGTTCAGCAGTAGTATTAGTGAGAGTTTGGTGAGAATTACCTTTACGCCAAGCGGTTTCTTGTCCTTCTTTGGAAAGCACAAAATCGACAAATAATTTTGCATTGTCAATATTTCTTGAACCTTTGATAATACTTAAACCGCCCAATTCATAGCCAGTACCTTCACAAGGCACAATCAATTCCACTGGTGCCCCTGCTTGTTTTTGCACGGCGTAATCGTGTAAGAAACCGATACCAATGGTTGCTTCACCACGAGCAGCACTGTTAGACGGGGTGATACCTGATTTGGTGTATTGGGAAATATTTGGGTGTAATTGTTTGAAGTAATCAAATGCACCTTGTTCACCCCAAAGTTGCACAAAGGTCGCAATGGCGGTGTAAGCGGTGCCTGAACTTTGTGGATCGGCGATTTGAATTTCACCTTTTAAACGTGGATCGGTTAAATCTTTCCAGCATTTTGGCACCTCGGTAATACCCAATTTTTTTAAACGCTCAGTATTTACGCCATAGCCCAAAATTCCCATATAAATAGCAGATACATAATGCCCTTTAATTTTGGCAGGATCTTGGAATCTCTCAACTACCTCTTTGATATGTTCAGATTGATAAGGTTCTAATAACCCCATTTCAGCCGCTTGAGCTTGTGGATCGAATGTTCCGCCGTACCATACATCGGCTTGTGGATTATTTTTTTCCGCTTCTACTTTCGCAAAAGTTGAACCTGAACCGTTACGAATAAAAGCCGTTTTGACATCATATTTTTTACCAAACGCCTGTGTTTCTGCTTCGCACATTTCGTTAGTCGCACTACAATAAACCACCAAACGGCCTTTGGCGAGAGCTTGAGTAGATAGCATTAAACCTGCACCTAAAAGTGCGGTGGAAATAGCAAAAGAAATTTTATTGAATTTCATAGGATACCCCATTTTGTTGAATTAAATGTTAAAATACTCTCATATAATAACGATTTTAACGATCTGATTCTGTGAGATAAATCACAAAATTTAAAATTTCTCCATTTAAACCGAAAAGAGTGGTTAAAAACTATTAAAAAAATGTATTTTTCTTTATAATCAAGCAAATCATTTAGTTATTGAGATAAAAATATGAATTGTATCATTATCGCCATTGCGGGAGCCTCCGCATCAGGTAAAAGTCTAATTGCTTCCACGGTTCATCGTGAGTTATGTGAAGAATTAGGCTGTGAGGATATTGGCATTATTGCCGAAGATAGTTATTACAAAGATCAAAGTCATTTAGATTTTGAAACCCGTATAAAAACCAATTATGATCACCCAAATTCTATGGATAGAGAATTATTAGTTAGTCACTTAAAAGCCTTAAAATCAGGTCAATCTGTCGATATTCCTGTTTATAGTTATGTGGAACATACCCGCACCAATAAAGTCACCCATTTCACCCCGAAGAAAATCGTGATTTTAGAAGGGATTTTATTGCTTACTGATGAAAATGTACGTAAGGAATTAGCCATGTCGGTGTTTATCGATACGCCATTAGATATTTGTTTTATTCGCCGTTTACAGCGTGATATGGTGGAACGTGGACGGTCGATGGAGTCGGTGATTGAGCAATATCGTGCTACGGTTAGACCGATGTTTTTACAATTTATTGAGCCATCTAAACAATATGCTGATGTAGTGATTCCGCGTGGTGGTAAGAATCGTATAGCTATTAATATGTTAAAGGCTCAAATTTTAAATTTATTAGGTAAATAGGGGCGTGCAAAAAATGAGATTATGTGATACCGATATTGAAAAATATTTAGATGAAGGCATTATTTCCCTAACGCCTCGACCTGATAATAGCAAAATTAACGGGGCAACCATTGATGTGCGGTTGGGCAATTCTTTCCGTGTATTTCGTGAACACAGTGCGCCTTTTATTGATGTCAGCGGTCCAAAGGAAGCCGTGGCGGCACAATTAGATTTAGTGATGAGCGATGAAATTATTATCGGCAATAATGAAGCCTTTTATTTGCACCCAGGTGTGCTTGCGTTAGCCACGACTTTAGAGAGTGTGAAATTGCCTGCTAATGTGATTGGCTGGCTTGATGGGCGTTCTTCTTTGGCGCGTTTAGGCTTAATGGTACATGTTACCGCACATCGTATTGATCCTGGTTGGGAAGGCAAAATTGTGTTGGAATTTTATAATTCGGGCAAATTACCGTTGGCGTTGCGTCCGAATATGATTATCGGGGCGTTGAGTTTTGAAATTTTGAGCGGTAATGCGGCTCGTCCTTACACTAGCCGTGAAGATGCTAAATATAAACACCAACAAAGTGCGGTAGCGAGCCGAATTAATCAGGATAAATAATCAATGCTAAAAAAAATAAGTGCGGTACTTTTTATTGTTATTTTTGCATTTATTGCCTTTCTTTATGTACAGAAAGGTAAAATAGAGCAAAAATTCACCGCACTTTTGGCAGAAAATGCGGTGAAAACTAGCAAAATTGAATTTCGTCTTTTCCCGCCTGTAATGGTGGAATTAAACGATGTGCATTATGTTTTTGCTGAAAATAAACGACTTGTCGCTCAATCCTTGCGTGCTGAATTAAACTTGTGGTATTTGTTACAAGGGGAAATGAATTTACAATCTTTCCATCTAACTCAAGGGCAAGTGTTCTATACAGATTCAACGATTCCTGATTTAACTGAGCTACAAGTGGATCTCCGTCCTGATTTTCCCCTTTCTTTACAGGATTTATCCGTTTGGTTGAAATCTTTTCATTCCAATCATGTAACATTACCTAGGGTAAATATAGATTTATCGGCGGAAACGGCACAAAATGACCAAATTAAACTTAAATCACAATTTGCCGTTGCTTTGAATAAAATTCAGTTTGCAGCATTAGATAGCCAGCTCGTATTAAGCAATAAACGCTTGTTTAACCAAAACAAATTGGCGTTACAAGCCGAGCAAGGTTTCTTGATTTTTACTCCGAATCATTATATTGTCACCTTTGTTCACCCTGTATTTAATCAGATTAAATTAGACGAAATCCAAGCAGAAGTCGATGCTCAAACGGATTTATCGGTATCAGTGCAAGTTTCTCAACAGGCACAAAATACGGCATTGTCATTAAATTTAAACCAACAGCAAGATAGCTATGTTTGGACGGTAGCAGGCACGCAATTACCCCTAGAAAGTTGGCTAACAGCCTTTAATATTGCTGAATTAGTCAGTGGCAATGCCAATGTAGAAATGCGGTTATTTTCCGATGAGATAATGCCAAAACAGGGCGATGTTGAGATTGATGTTACAGACGGCAAAGTGAAAGGCTTGAATGTGTTGCAATTAATCAGTCAATATACCCCGATTAATTTTGATGAAACGACTAAAAATATGGATACCAATTTTGATGTGGCTCAAGCCAAATTTCACTGGCAACCTACTGTTATTCAGGTTGATGAAGCGAAATTACAACACCGCTATTTTATTTTACAAAGCCAAGGCGTGGTAGATTTAACCCAAAATCGCTGTGATTTCCGTGCTAATATTGCGGTGAATGACCAGCGTTATCAAGCATTAGCTTTGCCTGTGCGATTCTTTGGCAGTTGTCAATCACCTGAATATAAAGTGGAAATCAACCGCAGTTTTCGCGATCAGTTAAAGAATTTTATTAAAGAGAAATTAAAATAATGTTAGATGCAAAAAAAATAGACCGCGTAGCTTCTTTGCGTGTGGTAGCCATGGCATTTGCCGCTTTTGTGTTTAATACTACCGAATTTGTACCTGTCGCATTGCTATCGGACATTGCCAACAGTTTTGCTATGGACGTAGCGGAAACAGGGTTGATGATTACGGTTTATGCTTGGATTGTATCCTTGGCATCTTTGCCGTTAATGTTGGCAACGGCGAAATTAGAACGCCGTAGTTTATTGCTGAAAGTGTTCGTGTTATTTGTGGCAAGTCATGTATTGTCGGTATTGGCATGGAATTATTGGGTATTGTTATTAGCACGCATGGGGATTGCCTTTGCCCATGCGATTTTCTGGTCAATTTCGGTGGCAATGGCAATGCGAGTCGCACCAAAAGGCAAGCAAACCCAAGCTCTCGGCATGATCGCCATGGGATCTGCCATGGCAATGGTGTTAGGCTTACCGATCGGGCGAATTATTGGTCAATGGTTAGGTTGGCGAGCGACTTTTGCGGTGCTTGGTGTGGTGGCATTTGCGATCATGCTGATTCTAGCAAATTTGTTACCACGTTTACCGAGTCGCAATGCTGGTTCATTGTCGAGTTTACCATTATTGGCAAAACGTCCGTTATTAATCGCTACCTATATTGTGGTGATGTTGATTGTTACCGCCCATTTTACCGCTTATAGTTATATTGAACCTTTTGTGATGAATATTAGCCAGTTAAGTGAAAATACAGCCACCCTGATTTTGCTGGTTTTTGGCGTAGCAGGCTTTACCGCCAGCTTCTTATTCAGTCGCCTTTATCGCTTTTTCCCAACGGGTTTTGTGATTGTGGCACTCGCCATTATCACCAGCTCATTGTTCACCTTTTACCTTGTGAGCGATCATGTCACCTTGCTGTTCGTGCAAATCTTCATCTGGGGCATCGGTATCTCCGCCATGACTTTGGGCTTACAAATGCGAGTATTGCAGTTAGCCCCCGATGCCACTGATGTTGCTACCTCCATTTTCTCTGGCATTTATAATATTGGGATTGGTGCTGGAGCATTAGTGGGAAATCAAGTTATGCAACACTGGGGATTGGCAAATATTGGGTTTGTAGGATCGGCTGTGGGCGGATTGGCTGTTTTAGTTTTTGTGTTGAGTTGGTTGAAATATCGTCAGCGTTAAATTTATAATGTAAACCTTACGTTAAAATATAAAAAGTTTCAATCACATTTGAAACTTTTTTGTGCAAGCAATACTTTCAATTAACGAAAAAAGTAAAGTGCGGTTAAAAAATTTTGAGTTTTTATTGATTATATTCCCTATACGCCAACGCCCACACCAACACCGCAAACAGCGTAGAAACAAAATAAATCCCATTATAACCAATCAAATCAATTAACCGCAGTGACAGAAAGCCTGTGGTGTAAGTGCCGAGCAAGAGAATGGTGAATTGCAGTGAGCTGTCCACGGTTGGGAAGGTGGCTTTATCCATGAGCAGGGTCATTAAAATCGGTAATAAAATGCTGTATCCTGCACTTAATAAGATAATCGGCAGGGAAAATAAATAATCTTGATAGATGAGATGGTCTTCAAAATAAAAACTGAGTACCACGGGGATTTGGATAAATAAGCCCCATTTTAACAAGGCACTGCGGGACATTTTTTTCAGTAACGGCACGCTTAGTGGGGTAAAAATAATGGAAACCACGGGAACGACAATACTCAACACAAAGCCGATTTGTTGCGGTTGCCAGTTTAAGGTGGAAAGTTTGGGGACGAAGGTGCTGGCAAGCAGGCTGTATGGTACGCAACACAAGAACAAAATGGCGAACCAGTAATAGCCTGCGTTGGGTTGTTGCCAGAATTGAATCAAGCGTTTAAAGAAAAAGCCTAGGCTGTATTGGTTGGCGGAAACTGTTTCGGTATGGGTTTCCCGATAAAATAGCACTTGCAGAAACACAACCAACCCAAACAGGCAGATGAATAAAATCGCCTTATCCCAGCCATAGTGTTGATAAATAAACAAAAATAAGCCACCACCGAGCATTCTGCCTAATCTTGAACCGATAATTTGAAACACGCCGCCGTAGCCACGTTGATTTTCAGGCAGCAGGATCACGGTTAAGCCTAAGCTGGCACAGCCGAAGATTACGCTCATTAGGCTTAAGCAGGCACAAATGAACATTAATATGCCAAAATCCTTTTGTGGCTCAATAAAATACAGCCATAAAAAGGAAGCAAATAACAGGCTGCTGGACAGCAGTAACCAGGTTTTAAATTTGCCGATGGATTTGAAATAAAATTTTTCCAATAGTGGCGTGATGACCACTTTGATCACTTCAAAAATAGATAACAAATAAATCCAACTGATGAGTTTCAGATCCAGTTGGTGATCTTTTAACACTGTAATCAGTCCGATCATATAAAAGCTGACAATGATAAATTTGAAATTAGACGCATTAAACAGCAACGCCCAATCTTGCCAACTTAATTTTTCTTTCTTATTCAAAGAGCTATTCAAAGCGTTATTCATTGAGTTTTCCATAACTTATTCCCTAACCTGTTTCCGCCAAAAATCGGCGTAAATGCCCTGTTTGGCTAATAATTGCTGATGGGTGCCTTGTTCGGCGATGCTGCCGTTGTCCAACACATAAATCTGGTTGGCTGCCACAATGGTGGATAAGCGGTGGGCGATAATCAAAATGGTTTTGTCTTTGACCAACGCATTCAAGGCTTGTTGTACCGCTAATTCATTGTAGGTATCCAGTGCTGCCGTGGGTTCGTCCAGAATCAAAATCGGTGCGTCTTTTAAAATGGCACGGGCAATGGCTAGGCGTTGTTTTTCACCGCCTGAAAAATTGGTGCCGATGTCGGCGACTTGGGTGTGATAGCCTTGTGGCAGCCGCATAATAAAGTCGTGGCATTGGGCAAGTTTGGCGACCTGAATCACGGTTTCGTCATCGGCATCGGGTTTTGCCATGCGGATATTGTTCAAAATGCTGTCTTGAAACAAATACACGTCTTGAAACACCACGGAAATCATACTCATCAACTGGCTTTGGCTCATGTGGCGAATATCCATGCCACCAATTTTAATCCTGCCTTGCTCGGGATCACCTTGGCGTAACAGCAATTTCAACAAGGTGCTTTTGCCACAACCGCTGCTGCCGACAAAGGCGGTCAGCGTTTTTTCGGGAATGCTTAAATCTATCTGATTTAACACCGCACTTTCTTGTTGTGGATAACGAAAGCTCACTTGTTCGTATTGAATATCCACCTTTTCAGGCAGCCTTGGGGCGGTTTGTTCGGTAAGCTCGGGCAATGCCATTAAGCCTGCCAGTTTTTCGCTGCTAATCATAAAAATTTCCAGCAACGATGCCATTTGCACAAAGAAATTCAGCACATCGGCAATTCGTGCGATCATAATCATTACGGTTGCCAACATCAGCCAATGCACCGATCCCGTACTCACCCACACCGCACCCAGCAGCAAAATCACCAATAAACCGAATTGCACGGTTGAAGTGATAATTAAATTGGGGATTTCGCCCTTTTTGGTACCGATTTGTTGAATTTTCGCCACATCTTGTGCCACCTGCTTAAATTGATTTTGCTTGTCCGCCAGTTGCAGGGTGGATTTCAGCACGCTCAATCCTTGGGTAAATTCCACTGCCTCGCCTTTGAGCTTGGTATTGGCTTCGGCTAAAATGCTGAAACCGCGTCTAAACGCTTTTCTACGCCATAAATAAAGCGGCACAATCAACGGAAAAATCAGGCAAATCAGCAAAGCAAACCGCCAACCGCCGTCAAAAAAGCACAAACAGACTGCCGCTCCCAAAGGAATAAAAATGGCGTACAGAATAATGCTCATTAAGGTAAAGGCGTAACCAGCGGCTTCGTTGATACTTTGCACCAGCACCGAATTGATTTCGCCTGAACGCAAACCGCTTAAAATCACCAACGGCACACGGCGGAGTTTTTCCCCTAACTCCGTACGCAGCTGATGAATGGCGAGATTGGCATAGCCTTTGGTGTCATAGGTTTCCGCCAGTATCCGCAACACAATGGCAGCCAATAACAATGCTACAATCCAGCTCAATGTGCGGTAAAACGGCGTAGGCTGTTGCGTGTCAAGACTGAGCAACAAAGGATACAGCAAGGCAAGGCTGATACCGAACAGCAAAGCGGAAAGCCCTGCCGACAGCAAACGGAAGATCAATTTACCTTTTTGGCTGCCTGAACTATCTAGCAACAGACGGTAAGAATGAAACAGCCCTTTGCTGTGAAAGGTGGCTGGATTGATGTAGCTGTCCAATTTCATCATTTCACCTCCAACACCCAATGATTGGCTTGTTGATACGCTAGCCATAATTGTTGATAAACAGGGGATTGTGCCAGCAAATCCTGATGTTTGCCTTGTGCGGCGATTTGTCCTTTTTGCAAGTAAATAATTTGATCGGCATTCACTACATTGCTTAACCGATGTGCCACCATCAGCACGGTTTTATTTTGCATTAAGTTGTTAAACGCCTGCATCAATTTGAGTTCGTTCTCTATATCGGAATAAGCGGTCGGCTCGTCTAACAGCAAAATCGGACGGTTTTGCAAAAACGCACGGGCAATGGTCAAACGCTGTTTTTGCCCACCAGAAAGCAGTTGCCCACGTTCGCCTACGGAAGTTTGATAACCTTGTGGCAAGCTCATAATAAAATCGTGAATATGGGCTTGTTGGGCGGCGTTTATCATGTCCTGTTCAGACACATTGTCTAAGCCGTAACAAATATTCTCCGCAATGCTGCCTGAAAATAAGAAGTTATCCTGAAATACCACCGAGCAAAGCGACATCAATTTTTCGGGGGCAATGGCTTTAATATTCACGCCGCCGATACAGATCTCACCACCAGTTACGTCCCAAAACCGCAGCAACAGACTGAGCAACGTGGTTTTGCCCGAACCCGATTCGCCGATAATGGCGGTAAAGCTGTTTTGTGGGACGGAGAAATCAATTTTATTTAAAACTGCGGTGTTTTTTTCGCCAGTTTTTTTGGTTTTATTTTCTGTTCTGTTTTCTGTTTCATAGGCAAAGCTAACCTGCTTAAACGCAATATCAAATTGTTCGGGTAATTGCAGATTATCGCTCACGGGTAAAATTGGCATGGCTTCAATTTCGTTAATTCGTTCAATAGAAGCACGGGATTTTTCAATCAGATGAAATAGCCCCACATAAGGATGTAGTGTTTCAATGAAACCTGTTGCCAACACTAAAAACACAAACAACGTAAAGGTGGAAATCGTCCCTTGCCAATACAGCAGACTGCCCAAAGCGAGCAGAAAAATCGTGATCGGCATGGGCGTTAATAAGGAACGGTTCAGGCGAGCCGACCATTTCATCGTATCTAACCAATTTTGCATCACTTGACGAAAATGAATTAACGCCTGTTGAAAACGTCCGTAAGAGCTTTCGCCTGCATCAAAGGTGCGGACGGTTGCCATGCCCTGCACATATTCAACAATCGCACTGTTTACCTGAGCCAATGCCAAGCCGTATTGGCGGCGAAAAGGCTGGCTACGGGAAAAGCCGAGTTTTAAAATCAACAACATGGTTAAAGCGAACAGCAAAGCAGCCAGTGCGAATGGCAAGTTGAACCACGCCAACGCCAGCACTACAAACACAGGCGTACTGTATGCTTCGGCTTTTAACGGCGGTGCATCGGCGACAAAAGCGTGCAAGGCTTGCACATCATCAACCAACACTTTGGACAATGCCCCCGAACCGATATTTTGCACTTGCCCCAACGGCAGACTAGCGATTTTTTGCGATAAACGCTGCCTTAAAATCTCTTCCAAACGGAACGCCGCATAATGCGAGGCATCGTGTGCCTTGATTTTGCAGGTGTAGTGCAACACGGTCAGCACAAATAAAGCGAGCAGATAAAACAGCGGAAATTGCGATTGCACCGCTTGATACACAATGCCAATCATCAACAGCCAAATCAATAATTTCATCAGTTGGGCAAGGCTTGCCAGCAGCATAGAAAAACGCAGCTGTTTTTCCACTGGACGGCAAATTTCCGCATGTTTTATGCTCATCTTTTCCCCTAATTAAAAGCGTAATTCGGTGGATAAACCATACAAGCGTGGTTGCAACTGTTTCACGCCAGTGTATTGATCCACAAATACCGTGGAGCGGTCGTTAAAGATATTGTTGGCAAACAACATCACTCGTCCCTGCTTAAAGTTATAGGCAAGATAGGCATCGGTGTGGGCGTAAGAGGACACTTTGCCTGTTGCCGTGTTGCTGATGTTGGAGTAATAGCCATCGGTGAAACGTGCATCTACGCCCATTTCCCAACCTTTCGGCAAGCTATATTTTGTGCCTACGCTTAATGTATAGTTTGGCGAACGGCTTAATTGATTGCCCTCATAGGCTTGATGTTGGCTATATTGTTTGATTTTGGTTTTTAACAAACCCAGTGCGGCGTAAAGATCCCAATTTTCGGTGGCGTGCCAATTTAAGCTCATTTCCGCCCCGTAAGTAACCGCTTTTTCTGCATTGTCAATTTGGCTGTTGTAGAGCAGCTGCATATCTTTGTAGCGGTTGTAGAACACATTGGTATTGAGTTCAAAGCGTTTATCCGCACTTAACCAACGGTGATAAAGCTCGTAGTTCCACACATATTCAGGATCGTATTGATAGCTGACAATCGGTGGGAAAAAGGTAACTGCCGCACCGCCTGGGTTATAGCCACGTCCCACTTTTACGCCTAAACGATGTTGTGCATTGGGTTTCCATGCTAGATCAATTTTTGGCAGGAATACTTTGTCGGTTTTATCTCGGTTAATCACAAAAGGATTGTTACCGCCGTGGCGAGTGTGGTGTTCTTGTTCATAACGAGCGGAGAGGGTGGCATCAAACCAATCTTGCGAATAGGTGATTTCGCCGAAAATCGCTTTGGTGGTGCTTTTATCGTCAAAATTATGTCTGCCACCATAAAGTGGGTGCATATCTACCCATTCATCGTGTTTGGATTGGAAATAAAACGCTCCGATTAAACCTGAATAAGGGCTGTCTGCGGATTTAAATTTGAACACAGGTTCAATTTGAATGTCGTGTCCTTCAAGGTAGGCAGGGTTGCCACGCCGTGTTGGTGGTGCGGATAAGCGGTCATTGGTGTATTTGGTGTATAACACTTTGTTTTCCCACTTCCAGCCCTCGGATAATTGCAAGCCTGTGTCCAAAACAAAATGATACGATGAATTTTCCCACACCGGCATTTCCCCTGTGCCACTTGCTCCCTCGGCTTGCGGTGAGCGAGAATCAATGTAGTTGTAGGTCAATTTTGCATAAAAATCAGGGAAAGCAGACGGCAGCCACAATAATTTGGCACGAATGGTATCGGTTTTAAATTTGCGTGGGTCGCCAGCTTCGGCATAACTCGGCATATCCGCAAAACTCGTCCGCCCTTGACGTTCCGCCGACAAACGGAATAACAATTCATCTTTCACCAATGGACCTGACAACATCAACGCATATTGGCGGTAATTTTGATTACCAAAACCGGCTTTCGCCGCCCCCTCAAATTCATTGGTCGGATCGTTTGATGTCATAATCACCGCCCCAGCAATCGCATTACGCCCTTGAGCATAGCTTTGCGGACCACGATAAATCTCCACCTGTTTCATATCCCACAAGGATTTTGTACCGAACGCCAATTCGTTGTAATTGGTAGAACGCCCGTCAATCGACACATTCAAACGTGGACGAGAACCGCCGAAAAACGCCACCCCGCCCGTGGCTTCGCCAGCACTGTTAATCCCCCGAATGGTCGGCAACTCATTGCCTACGCCCGTATCTAAAATATTAGCTGTTTTTTGCAATAACGATGCGATGGAAATTTGATTGGCTTTTTCTTTGATGTCTTTATCGGTATGCACCGCAAGGCTTGAACTGGTTTCGTGGCTAGAACGCTCGAATTTTTCGCCTGACACCACAATCTGTTCTAATTGATTTGCATTGCTGACTGTTTTTTCTGCACCAACTGCGGTATTATTGAATGCTATAGAACATACGCCTACAAGCAGTATCGGATGTGCTTTGAGATCTATATTCATTATTGTGTTCCTCCTGAAAAGTTGATCTTAGGTTTATGTTTACAAAATTAGATATTATTTACAACTTTTGTAAAGTTAATACAAAAATAATAACATTGCAAATGATAATTACTATTATTTGTTGATTCTTTTATTTTCAGTGGTAGATTTTTAATAAGGTGGGGATATGGATAAGCAAACTTTGATTAAGCATTGTACTCAACAGCTTTTTTTCCAGCATGGCTGGGAACGAGTGTCAATTGGTGATATTTGCCAGCAAACAGGCATTAGTCGAGTAACCTTTTATAAATATTTCAAGAATAAAAAGGAACTGATTAAGCAGTTGTTTCTTGATCATATTTTTGAAATGGAACAAGAATTTCAACAGTTAATCACTGATAAACTCCCTTTGGAGCAGGTAATTAATGCAATGCTTAAAATGCAAAAGCAGGCGATGGAAAAGTTATATTCTCAACCGATGGTATATGATTTACAACATCATAAAGATAAGGAACTCAGTGCTTTTTTTATTCAGTTGGAACAGCAAAAATACCAATTTATGCACGCTTTTTTCTCACAATTACAAAAAAACAAAATCATTCGTGATGATTTCCCTGTACTATTAATTGAAGTATTTATTCGTAAAATAGACGAACTCAAAAAAGATCCCGATCTCGCCCAATGCTACCAAGGTAAGGAACAGCAATTTTTAAAAGACGTGTTGAGTTTGTTGATGTATGGGATTGCAGCAAGGGCATAAAACTGCGGTGTAAAAAATGATCTGCACCCCAAAAGTTGGACTAACCTCCAACCCAATAAGGTGCAGATTTTTATGACTAAATACAACCAAACATTCAAACAACAAGTCGTGGATTTTTATTTCACAAATCACGAAAGTTTATCTATAACATGCAAACATTTTGACCTGCCCAATGAGACAGCTAGACGTTGGATTGTGCAATTTAAGCACTCAGGCAGTAGTGGATTAGCTGTTCGACATAGCAAACAAAAGTATTCTCCAGAGTTCAAATTTAACGTTGTTCAAAGCGTACTTTTAGGTCAATTTTCGGGTCGTGGTGCAGCGTTACATTTTGGCTTAAGTAGCTCGGGCATGATTAGTCAATGGTTGAAAACCTTTGAAAAACAAGGTATAAAAGGCTTATTACCTAAACCAAAGGGTCGCCAAACGATGAAGCCAAAATATCCTAAAATGCCCCCAAAACCCAAGAATCGGCTAGAAGAACTCGAGCTTGAAAATCTGAGATTGAGAGCGGAGAACGACTTTCTAAAAAAGTTGGACGAGATTATCAAACGAGAAGACAGGAAACGGCAGAAGCCGTCCAAGCCTTAAGATTACGCTATCCGTTAGCTTTGTTGCTCGAAATTGCGGGACTTTCTCGTAGTGTATTTTTCTATCATATCAAGCCTAAAACGGATAAAGATGAAGCACTTAGAGCAGAAATCAGGAAGATAAAAGCAAAGCACCCTGAATATGGCTATCGCCGTGTTGCAGCAGAGTTGAAAGGGGTCAATCACAAGAAAATTCAACGATTTATGCGAGAAATGGGCTTGCAGGTGAAAAGCAAAAAATGTCGAAAATATAATGCCTATCATGGTGAAGTGGGCAGAATTGCCGAAAATAGGCTTAAACGTGATTTTACTGCCAGCAAACCGAATGAAAAATGGCTCACGGATATTACGGAGTTCAAGGCAGAAGATGGTAATAAACTCTATTTTTCGCCGATTTTAGACACATTTAACAACGAGCTAATCGCACATCACACTAGCACCAGTCCAAACTGGGCATTGGTGGAAACGATGTTGCAAAACGCATTGAAAAAGCGTGCTAAGGGAGAAAAAACGGTGTTGCATTCAGACCAAGGTTGGCACTATCAAATGCGAGCTTATCAACATATATTACGAGAAAATGGCATTGAACAGAGTATGTCCCGTAAGGGAAATTGCTTGGATAATGCTGCAATGGAGAGTTTTTTCGGGCGAATGAAAACGGAGCGTTTTTATGGGAAATCCTTTAAAACCGTTGATGAGATTAAAATCATGATTGATGAGTATGTTCGCTATTACAATGAAGAACGTATTCAGTTAAAATTAAAAGGACTGAGTCCGATACAATATCGTCGTCAGTCCTTGATGTAAGCGTCTAACTTTTTGGGGTCAGATCAAAACGTCAATTTTTTGCACCGCACTTTTTTGTTTCCCTACCTCGACTTCTTAATAAACTTCATCAATCGTTTCCGTTTGCGTAACTGTGTAGGCGTTAGCATATTACGTTTGCCTGCAAAAGGGTTATTGCCCTCTTGGAATTGAATTCGAATTGGGCTGCCGATAATTTTTAGGCTGCGGCGGTAATAGTTGGATAAATAGCGTTTATAACTGTCAGCCAGTTTATCCATTTGGTTGCCGTGTACCACAATAATTGGTGGATTGTAGCCACCAGGGTGAGCGTATTTGAGTTTAATACGGCGACCATTTGCCAGTGGTGGTTGGTGTTCTTCCGTTGCCATTTGTAAAATACGAGTGAGTAGGGAAGTGGTCATTTTCTGGGTAGCACAGGCATAGGCTTCTTGTACTGATTCAAATAAATTGCCTACGCCACTGCCGTGTAAGGCGGAGATAAAATGTACTCGGGCGAAGTCGATAAAATCTAAACGGCGATCTAGTTCGGATTTGACCCGATCTTTGACTTCTTGATCTAAGCCGTCCCACTTATTCACCACGATCACCAGTGAACGTCCAGCGTTTAAAATAAAGCCGAGTAAGGATAAATCCTGATCGGAAATTCCCTCTCTGGCATCAATGGTGAGTAATACTACATTGGCATCTTGAATAGCTTGTAAGGTTTTGATCACCGAGAATTTTTCTACGGTTAAATGCACTTTGCCACGCTTACGTACGCCTGCGGTGTCGATAATGGTGTAATGTTGCCCGTCACGCTCCATGGGAATATAAATACTATCTCTTGTAGTACCTGGTAAATCGTAAACCACTACTCGATCTTCGCCTAAAATACGGTTAGTTAGCGTAGATTTACCTACATTTGGACGACCGACAATGGCGATTTTGATATTTTTATTTTCAGGTTGCTCGCTTTCTTCTTCAAGGGCCTCATCTAAAAGTGCGGTGTCATTTTCATCAGAAAAATCAAACTCTTGATCCCATTCGTCTTGTTCTGTATCAGAATCTTCATCATTTTTCACCGCACTTTCTGCGGTGTTAAATTGTGCCGCAAAAGGGGCAAGCACGTCTTCAATTAATTGGGTCACACCACGCCCTTGTGATGCAGCGATTTGAGCAATCTCACCTAAGCCGAGTTGATAAAATTCCGCACAATGGGAATCTGCATCAAGTCCATCAGTTTTGTTTGCTACAACCACGGTAGTTTTATTTTGGCGTTGGCGTAAATAGTTGGCAATCCCAATATCTGCTGGGGTTAAGCCAGCACGAGCATCTACAAGGAACAGCACAACATCTGCTTCTTCAATGGCAAGTAAAGATTGTTCTGCCATTTTTTCTTCTACACCTTCTTCCGTGCCATCGATACCACCAGTATCAATAACAATAAAATCGTAACCAGCTACATTGGCTTGCCCGTATTTGCGATCTCGAGTTAAACCTGGAAAATCCGCTACCAAGGCATCACGGGTACGAGTTAAACGGTTAAATAGAGTTGATTTGCCCACGTTCGGGCGACCGACTAGGGCGATGACTGGAGTAGATTGGGTAATATCTGTTGTCATAGAAACCTTAAATTTATTTGATAATTTAAAAATCCAATTGTTCTGCACGAATACCGAACGCTTGAGCAATTTTTTCTCTGGTTGTTTTGCGTAATTTGCTGGCTTTTTCGTGTTGAGAATAAGCGGATTGTGAAATTTGTAACCGTTTCGCCATTTCAGCTTGTGTCAATCCTAAATATTCACGCCATGCTCTAACTGCAGAAAGATCTTGTTTTAACGCTAATCCTACAACTTCATAGGGAACACCTGAATCTTCATTAATATCCTGTGTTAGATTCGCTTTTTCTTTTAGCCATTCAAATACAGTAAATGGCAACACTGCATAAGCGGGTAATCCATTGTTATCATTTAAAATTTGTACATTAGTAAGTGTTGTCATCACGCTTTTTAACCTCTTCAATTGAGATGATATTCATTATGCCGTTTTTGAAATTGAAAAGTACTCTATAATTTCCCACTCTAAAACGATATTGATATTTATGATTTTTCAATGCCTTGATATTGGGGCAGTTGGGAAAATCTTTCAATGTTTCGCATTTATCATAAATATCTATGGCTTGTGGAATTTTTCTTAATTGTTTAATGGCTTTTGGTTGAAAAATTATTTTATTCATATTTTCTTTTATTCCTTATATTATCTCTCCTTTTATAAGTTAAATAAAGAAAAATATAAGTTTATTTATGTTGCATGGCAATAAAAAAGCACCTAAAAAAACTTAGGTGCTTAAAATAAATTGGCGGAATGGACGGGACTCGAACCCGCGACCCCCTGCGTGACAGGCAGGTATTCTAACCAGCTGAACTACCACTCCGCATTGGTGAAACGCATAATAATAGCAAATGAATTTTCCGTCAACTCTTTTTTGTAATCTTTGATTTGCTTGCTTAATTAATGCACGGTTTCTATATTTTCAAGGGTTGGGTTTAATCGTTTGACCCAAAGGCAATTATCTTTGCTTTTTTTATTAATCAGCTTAATATAATTTTGATGAGCTTGAATTTCATCTTCTGTTAGGGTCAAAACGGGTAAATCTTGCGTAAAATTCACCGCACTTTGTGTTTGTTGTATTGTGCTGAGAGTGTTTATACCGTTGTCATTTTCCATATCATCAAACAGGTTTTTTTGTCCTCCTGTCATTGCAAGGTAAACATCACCAAGAATTTCCGCATCCAGTAACGCTCCATGTAACGTACGTTTACTGTTATCAATATTTAAACGATCGCATAAGGCATCTAAGCTATTACGTTTTCCTGGATATTGCTGACGAGCGAGTTGTAATGTATCAGTAACAAGGCAAATTTCATCTGTTTTCACATTAAAATTATGTTTACGAAATTCATAATCCATAAAGCCGACATCAAAGGGAGCGTTATGAATCAGCAATTCGGCACCGCTAATAAAATCAATAAATTCTTGAGCAACCGCAGTGAAATTTGGTTTATCCATTAACATTTCATCGGTAATGCCGTGAACTTTAATGGCATCGGGATCCACTGGACGATCGGGTTTAATATATAAATGTAATTTCCGTCCAGTATAACGGCGATTAATCATTTCCACAGCACCGATTTCAATAATACAATGCCCTTCATAATGCGCTCCAAATTGATTCATTCCCGTGGTTTCCGTATCCAGTACAATTTGGCGATTGGTATCAATATTAATTGTCATAATTTCTATATCTTTACTGAAAAGTGCGGTAATATTCACCGCAGTTTTTTATTTTGAGTTATTTTAACAGATTTATGCAAAAACAAATTGAAATTTTTACTGATGGTTCTTGTTTAGGTAATCCTGGAGCTGGAGGAATAGGCGTTTTATTGCGTTATAAACAGCATGAGAAAACCCTTGCTAAAGGTTATTTTAAAACCACTAATAATCGTATGGAATTGCGGGCAGTGATTGAGGCTTTAGCAAGTTTGAAAGAACCTTGTAACGTGACTATTGCAAGTGATAGCCAATATATGAGAAAGGGGATTACCGAATGGATTTTTACTTGGAAAAAAAATAATTGGAAAGCGAGTACAGGTAAACCAGTGAAAAATAAGGATTTATGGATACAGTTGGATCAAGAAATTCAACGTCATCAAATTCAATGGCTATGGGTAAAAGGGCATGCAGGGCATCGAGAAAATGAAATTTGTGATGAATTAGCAAGATTTGGGGCGGAAAATCCAACTTTGGAAGATGTGGGTTATCAAGATTGATAAAAATTAACGATTAATTTTTTATACTTGATAGTTAAAATAAATCGAATCAATTCGAGAAATTGATTTGTTATACCTATCAATCAAGCCTATAATAAACCCATCAAAACAATATGATTAACCAAACAGAAGGAAAATGTTATGACAAATAGTATCGGTTTAAACCAAGCATCATCACAAAAAATTGCCGAAGAATTAAATAACTTATTAGCTACTTACCAAGTATTCTATATGAATGTACGTGGTTATCACTGGAATATCAAAGGTGTTCAATTTTTCTCATTACACGAAAAATTTGAAGAATACTACGATGATTTAGTGGAAAAAGTAGATGAAATCGCAGAACGTATTTTAACCTTAGGTTATACACCAGTTCACGCTTTCAGTGAATATTTAAGCAAATCACGTATTCAAGAACACAAAAATGCAAGTTCTGCTCAAGACACTTTACAAGGCACCTTAAAGGGTTTTCAAACCTTGTTACAACAACAACGTGAAATTTTAGCAATTTCTGGCGATGCAGATGATGAAGGTACAGCTTCTTTAATGAGTGACTACATTAAAGAACAAGAAAAAACCATTTGGATGTTAAAAGCTGCTTGTGAAAGTTGTAATGCTTAATTTTTCTGATTAGCAAATAAAACCAAATCTGGCAGTCACTGATGTCTGCCAGATTTTTTATTCCAATTTTTTCAAATAATCCTTACCTAGCAAATTCATCTGGCGTAAAATCCATGCTTGTTTGCGTTTAGTTATTCGCCCCGGTTTTAGCACTTTGAAACTGATTGGATTTGGTAATACAGCGGCTAACAACGCAGCTTCTTCTTTAGTCAATTTTTTCGCAGGCTTTTTAAAATAATATTGACTAGCAGCTTCCACCCCAAAAATACCATAGCCAAATTCAGCGATATTTAAATAAACTTCTAAAATACGTTTTTTTGACCAAAGAGTTTCTAATGTTAAGGTAATTGGCACTTCTAAGCCTTTACGAAGCCAACTTTGTCCATGCCATAAATACAGATTTTTGGCAGTTTGTTGGGAAATAGTAGATGCACCACGAATTTTTTGTGATGTTTGGTTATGATTAAAGGCTTTCTCAATGGCATCTAGGTCAAAGCCATAGTGATTGGGAAAATGTTGATCTTCGGCAGCGATCACAGCTAATTGCATATTGGACGAAATTTCATCAAGGCTGACCCAGTAGTGCTGAATATCGTAATCAAAATCAAGGTGTAAAAGATGCCCAAGTTTTTGTTGGAACATATAGGCAGACAGTGGAATTGGGACGAATCGCAATACTAATGTGAGTAATAGAAAACCGAGTAAAAAACGCCATAAAAAAGCACCGCACTTATTTAAACATAAAGGCAATGATGTTGCCATAGTACGATGGTTGGTGCGGTTGTTTTTTAAGGAAAATAATTTATGCAGGATTTTTTTCATCAATTTGTGTTTTCACCCAGTCTAAAAAATCTTGATCCATTAATTTTAACATATTTGAACCACGAGTGATGGTTGCAGCACTGGTGTTGAGATTTTGTTGAATTTCTCGTTGGGGGATATTTTTATCCAATAATTGAGCAACGATTTGCAACCGTAAACCCACCGCATCGCGTTCATCTGCGGTAAGCAATAAGGTGAGAAGATCCTGTTCCTTGCCTTGTGCCACAGCAGATTTCAGAGTTTCAATAAATGTTGTCCATTGATCCATATTACGACTAATATACATTTTTTACTCCCATACTATTGAACTAGTGCAGATTAGTATAAACGATCTTTCTCTGCTTTGGTAAATAATTTTAGGGAAAATAAATATTGTGGTTGTTGCTGTAAAATCTGGTAATAGCTGTCGTAAGCCAATACATTTTGTACATACCCCCTAGTTTCATAAAAAGGAATAGATGCCACAAATTCCGCCATGGTAAGCGTGCCGTTGGCTTTTTTTAGCCAGCTATCCACACGGTTTGCCCCCGCATTATAAGCAGCTGCAATCAAAATACGATTATTTCCATATTTATCATAAAGTTGCTGTAAATGAGCAGTGCCTAGCATGATATTGTAAAACGGCTCAAATAGTTGTTGTTCATTATTATAGGGAAGTTGAGATTGTTGAGCGGTAAGTTTCGCCGTACTTGGCAATAACTGCATCAAGCCCCGAGCATTCGCACTTGAACTGACTTTGGGTTTGAAAGCACTTTCTTGGCGAGCGATTGCCATGGCAAAAGTCCGCTGAATTTTTTTGCCAGTGAGATGTAAATCAAACCATTCTGTGTAAGCATTGGGTAAACGTAAAGACAAATAGCCCCAAGCCTTCGCTTGAATGGTGGCTTCTACACTGAGATCATACCAACCTTGTTTATTAGCATAATCCGCTAGAGAAATTTGCTCGGGTTGTGTTAAGCCGTTTAACAGATTTGCCCATTCGCTATTCATATTGGCATCATCATTAAAATAACGTAATTCGGTAATACGAGCTAAAATCTGAGCAAAACGCTGTTCTACGGTTTTTTTATCCGAGTTTTCTACGCCAGATGTTTTAATTTCAAGCATTTTAGGCTGATAAACCACGCCTAGATCTTTGGCGGCTAACATGGCATAAAAGCTACGTTGAGTAGAAAGTGCGGTTAAAATCTGTTGTTTTTTGGTTTTCGGTGCAGATTGAGCAATCCAGTATTGCCATTCTTCTTTTTGTTGAGTTTGTTCAGAAAGTAAATCGAGCCAGTTTTTGAATTTGGCTTTTTCTCGTATTGCTAGCCGAATACGGCGTTCAATGAGTTTATCATCTTTTAATTGAGTTAATTGTTCATCTCGCCATTGTTGAACGGCAGGATTTTCACTATCAAAAAATTGGGCTAAATAAAGCGATTTCCATTCAGTTAATTGATTTTGCGTGAGTTGAAAATCTTTCGCCCACTGTTCTAATTCGACAAAATGCTTAATGGGATCGATTTGATTTTCATTTAATTTTTTAATATAAGCAGGCATAATCGCCAATAAAATACGGCGATCTAGGGAATCAGTTTTAGTTAATTTTACCACTGCAAAATCGGAATTGTGATTGGTTAAATTGAGTGGATTATTAAGTAGTGCGAATAAACTTGCTATCCATTGTTTATTGGTATTATCCGTTAATTGCTGTTGTAAATGTTTCAGCAAATTACCATTACCTTGTTCAAATGCCAGTACAGCCCGTTGTTTGGCTAAATCTGGAGTTAAACCGCCTTGAGCTTGCCATTGAGCAAGTAAGGGATCACATTGGCTTGGTAAACTTTTACCCGTGAGCCAGAGTTGCTCTAGTTTATTTGGTGGCAAAACTGCGGTGTTTTTTTGCTGTGTTTTTTCGTCAATGGCTTTCTGTTTAGCTTGAGCCTGTTCTGCTTGTAATACAATACATTGCGTTGCGGTATCTTGCGGTAATTTCGCTGAATTAGCAGTGATTGTCGCCCAGTCTTGCTGAGTAACACGTTGTTTTAGCCATTCTATTTTAAGTCGATTGGCAAAGTTTGGGTTAGGCTGATGTGCTTGATAATCTTCAATTTGCTGCAAGGTTAATTGGCTTTTGTTGGCGTTGAGTAGATGGTATTCGGCATAGGAAACCAGCGGATAATTTGGAATTTGTTGCAATAATTGATTGGCTAACTGTTGCGTAGGGTGACTTTGTGAGATCGCCAACATTTCGCTGATTTTGCGGTAAATCTCACGTTGTTTCTGTAAATCTGGTGTATTAGCAACACTAGGTAAAGCGAAAAATAGACCCAATAAAGTGAATTTAAGCAGAGATGATTTCATGTTTATTATCCTGTATTGTTTGGGTTGCCGTTTGTGGTATGGCAGCATAAAGTGACGGCAAAAGTTGAGCAATTAAATTAAGCTGTTGCATTGGCATATTAAACACTGAACTAAGCAGATCATTTTGTTCAAGGCTATTTTTAATGCTGATATTAATTTGCTGAAAAAGGTCATCAAATTGCACCGCACTTAATGTCGTCATCTTGTCTAATAATTCAATAATTTTCTTGGCAATAGGATAAAATTCACTTAAAAAATAGACATCTTGTGTGAGTTTTTGCATTTGCTCACGATATGCCCCTAAGGCGGAAATATAGCCTAAAAGTGCGGTGTTTAATTTCAATAATTCGAAGCCTTGTTGCAAATGTTGAGCATATTTTTTCGGCTCGTTATTCATATTACTGATGGTGCTGCTTAACTGGGTAGCATTGTCATGAGCATGACGGCGAACAATGCGGTATTTCAGATCATCGCCTTTGCCAAATTGTAAGTGACTGATAATATATAATAAATAGTTAGCATTACTTTTCATTAATTGGCTGATGACGTTGTTTAATTGCAAATATTTCCAGTCAGACCATAAATAGCTCACCGCAAACCAAGCTAATGCGGTGCCGATTAAGGTATCTATTAAGCGTGGTAATAGGGCAGCGTAAATATCAAAGCCCATAATATCAAAGCTGGCTAATACTTGAATGGTGATAAAAAAGGTAGAATAGCTGTAATTATTACTGCGGAAAAAATAAAACAGCGTACTCGCTATCACCACGACGGCGAGTTTGGCTTCAAGTGTGGATGTCATATAAGGCAGTAATGAGCCGACAATTACCCCCAAAATGGTGCCGATAATCCGTTGTTTTAAGCGTAGTTTGGTGGCGGAATAATTGGGTTGGCAGACAAAAATAATAGTCAGCAAAATCCAGTAGCCACGGTCCGCTTGCAGATGAAAATATTCTACTAAAGAACAGCAAATTAACACCACTAAAGAGAGTCGCATAGCATGACGAAAAAGGGGCGATTGAAAGGTAAAATGTTGCCCGATACGTTGCAAAATTTTGCCTAAACCCGTGATATTTTCACTGTAAATAGTTCGCTGTTCGGGTTCATGAATTGGTTGGGATAAGGATTGCAACTGGCAATGAATATTGCGTAAATTATCTAGCAAGGTTTTAATATGTACTAATTCGGGGCTTGCATTATGTTGTTGGCTGTAAAGTTCAAAGGATTGACTGATCCCTGAAATCGCACGTTCTAAACGAAAGTGCGGTTGAAAATCCTGATTTTTTTGTAACTGTTGAGCAATATCGCGACAGGCTTGAGCTTGTAATTCTAATAAACGTTGAATACGAAAAATGAGATCGGAATTTTTCAGCTGGGTTGCTAATGTTTTATAGTCAAAATGGCTTGAATTGGCTTTCTCGTGAATATCCTGTGCTGACATATAATAACGGCACATTTTACTGGTGTAAGAATAACGGTTATTATCTTGCATGCGATAAAATAATGCCGTACGACATTCGTTAAACACATTGATGACTTGGCTATTTTTCATTGCTAGGGTCAACTGTTTCTGTGAAAGTTGTTCCACATCATCAGGATCGAAAAATACTGATTTGGCATCTAAATAATCCGCCAATGCGACAAATGCACGGCTGATTTTTTCTTGGAGCGGACGGTTCGGAAAACATAAATGCACGGTGACGGTGATGAAGCTATATAACAGCGTGCCTGATAAAATCATCAGCGGATTAATATACCAAGGGGTATCAGGCAAATAGGCGAGCGTGGTATAAAGCGAAACGACCAAAGTGCCAAAGGCAATAGTGCTGTAACGCTGTCCGACAGCCCCAACCATGGTGAAAAGAAACGTCATGCCAGTCATTGCCAATACAAACCAAATGCCTTGATTGAGAAAATATTGTGTCACTAAAGACGAAATGGAAAAGGCAATAACAGTATAAAAAATATTTTTTAACCGTCCAGATAAACGGTGATCTAAATCCACTAAACTGGCAGCGATAACCCCTAATATTAATGGCATACTTTGATCGGTAATATTTAATAACCAAATGAGTACACAAGCAATATTGACGGCAATAGCAATCGGTAATACGCTGATGATTTTGCTGTTAAGTTTAATCAACATTGTCTAGCATTATCCTATTAAGCATTACGTCTTAATTCAAATTCCTTTTCGGCAGCATGTTGACGAGCGAGAGCAGCCATTTCTTTGGATACGACACGTTGTCCTACGGGAAAGAGTGAAATCGGAGCAAGTTTAAAATGGGCTAATCCAGTTGGAATACCGACTAATGTTACACATTGTCCAATACCCACAAAAATGTGCATTAAACAAAGCCACCAACCGCAGAAAATAAACCACACTACATTGAGCATTTTGCCTAATACATCTGTTCCTGCATTATTGGGATCTAAATATTTAATATGCACAATATCATTGCCGAAAGGTACTAGCGACATTTTGGTAATTTCCCAACAGCTACGAGTGTAAGGCAAGGTGATAATTAACACTGCACTGATTACCGTGGCGAATAACCAACCTAATGTTACTGCAAAGCCACCGAGAACGAAATTAAGAATGTTTAGAATAAAAGCCATAAAAATATCCTATAAACGAAAATACCAAACCCCGTACTTGCGTACGGGGTTATACTAAGTAACGCCACGCTGTGGCTTTATTACCTACCTAGATGTAGAACATCATAATATGTTTAGTTTGGTACACAAGTACTAAGCAGAACTATTTTTGATTTTTTACCCAATTTAAGAAACGTTGTTGAGTTTCTTTATCAGCTTGTTGATACCAATATTGCAACATTTGTTCTGCTGCATTTTCACCTTGTACAGTGACTTTACCTTTTTGTACTTTACCGTTCGAACCTATGGTTGCAACCGTGGCTGGTAAAGTTGCAGTAGCTAATGCTGGTACAGCAGCAACTGCACCTGAAGCATTGTATTCAGATAAGTTCTCGACCAAATTTACCCCAGGTAAGAAACCTTCTTGTTTCAAGTATTCTTGTTTGGTGCTAATGGTTTTTCCTGAACTTGTTTTCACGGTAATATTGGGATTTTGTTTAAACTTTTCTGCATCACGCTCGGTACTTAAGCGAGGTGCTGAAATTTGAATATCTTCTGTAGAACCTTGGAATGTTACTACGATAGGATCACTTTCAAATAGACTACGGTCAGAGCCTTCACGTACAATTTCAGAAATACGAATAACGACTTGGTGTGTGTTTGTGTCGTTAATATTAAATGAACGAACATCTTTTAATAAAGATTTACTGGCTTTTTGACCATCAATAGCTAAAAAATCAATATTTGATGAACTTGTAACAACACCAGCTAAACTCGCTGAACTAGCTAATAATGCTGCAGTTGCAATAGCAGCAAGACGAAATTTCATATTTACTCCTTTCTTCAGGATCGATTGATCGAACGACTTACACTTTATCATCCTAAAGTGATGAGTATATGCTATGCTAATTTTGCTAAAATGGAAATAGCAGAATGTAAAAAAAGTGATATTATTTCTTAAAAATAAAAGGAGGATATATGGAAAAAAGACAATTTACCGTTTATGGGCGTGTACAGGGTGTAGGATTTCGTTTTTATACTTTATTACAAGCTCGAAAATTAGGTATCGGTGGTTATGTCAAAAATCTTTCAGACGGTTCGGTATTGACTGTTATTGAAGGTAATCCAGAGCAAATTAATGCCATGCGAAATTGGTTACAGCAAGGCTCACCAAGTGCAGAAGTGAGTAGAGTAGTTGAACAGATTTATTCGGGTGATAGGGTATTTTCTGGATTTTCTATTGAATAAAAAAAAGCGAGTAAACGTGGGATGAAAACTCGCTCAAACTTTACTACCTAATTATTATCTATTTTTCCTGTCCATTATATATTTTTCTATATAATGTTCAAGTGTATTTTTTCCGATATAATGAAATTTGTTATTTAGCTATTAAAAAAAGGAAAATTATGGCAATTAGTGCAAGAAACCAACTTAAAGCAACCGTGCAAGTAATCAAAACAGGTGTAACTACGGATATTATTGAACTCGTTTTAACCAGTGGTGAAAAATTAGTGGCTTCTATTACATCAGAAAGTACCCAAAATTTAGGTTTAAAAGTAGGTTCAGATGTGGTCGCTATTTTTAAAGCACCTTCGGTGATCTTATCAACGGATAATGATTTAATCCTATCTTGTCGTAATCAATTTAATGCGACGGTTCAGCAAGTTACTGATGGGGCGGTGAATGCAGAAGTTTCAGTGAAAACAGATGGAGGAATTGAACTTACCGCCATTATTACTGAAACCAGTGTTAAAAATCTAGGTTTAGTGATTGGTTCTAAAGTCACAGCTCTAATCAAAGCATCTCATATTGTATTAGGTGTAAAACGTTAGTTTTAGATTTTGTTATGAGAAAAGACGAAGTGCGGTGAAAAATTAAATATTTTCACCGCACTTTTTGTTGTTTTAATTCCCGTTGAGTATTTTAATTTATTTTTTCCATAGTCTTGGATCAAGATTATATTTTTTTAATTGCGGATGATCATCAACATAAAATGTTGGTTCTTGCTTGGCGTTTAATTGGTGTTGATAATCTTTTAAAATAATCCACACAATCGGCGATAACAACACAATGGCAACTAAGTTAACCATTGCCATAATTGCCATCACGGAATCAGCAAAATCCCATACGATAGTGGCAGAATTTACCGCTCCAAAATAGACAAAGAACAATACCGCTAAACGGAACATTAATACTAGCCACGGACGGTTTTTAATAAAACGAATATTACTTTCCGCATAAGCATAGTTACCGATAATGGAAGAAAAGGCAAACAAGAATAAAATAAATGCAAGGAAATGCAAACCAAAATCGCCCACATGGAATTGTAAGGCATGTTGGGTTAACGAAATGCTTTGTAAACCAGATGTGGCGTAATCATCGGATAATAAAATGATGATCGCCGTACAGCTACACACCACAATCGTATCCACAAACACGCCGAGCATTTGGATTAAACCTTGACTAGCAGGGTGTTTAACATCTGCACTGGCGGCAGCATTCGGAGCAGAACCCATCCCCGCTTCATTGGAGAATAAACCCCGTTTAATGCCCATTAACATGGATTTTGATAACACGGCACCAAAAAAGCCACCAGCCATAGCAGAAAAATCAAAGGCACTGGAAACAATATCCGATAATATAGTTGGGACTTTGCTGATATTCATACCTAAAATAATCACAGCAATAATTAAATAAAATAACGCCATAGTTGGTACGACTTTGGCTGAGAATCCACCGATACGTTTAATGCCACCAAAAATAATTAAACCACTTAACACAACTAACGCCATGCCTACATACTGAGCATCCCATTTCCAAGCATTATGGGTGGCTTCGACAATAGAGTTAGCTTGTACCGCATTAAATGCAAAACCAAAGGTGAAGATTAAAGATAGAGCGAAAATTACCGCTAACCAAGGGGCTTTTAAACCTTGTGTAATATAATAAGCTGGACCACCACGGAACGTACCGTCTTTATCTTGTACTTTGAATAATTGAGCCAAGCTAGATTCCGCAAAGGCACTGGACATTCCCAGTAAAGCAGTCATCCACATCCAAAACACTGCACCCGATCCACCGATAGCAATCGCTGTTGCTACACCACTAATATTACCTACTCCAACACGGCTAGCTAATCCTGTAGTAAAGGCTTGGAACGGACTTAATGAATCACCGTCAGAAACACGCCCAGACCACATTTCACGTAAACTTTGTGGTAATAAGCGGAGTTGAACTAATCCAGTGGTAATCGTAAAAAATAAGCCAACACCGAGTAATAACACGATGGTAATATCCCATAATGGTGTGCTTAGGGTTTGGTTAAACCAGTTAATACCTGATTCAATAAGATCAAAAAATGTCTTAAACATAATGACTCCAAATAAATAAAAGAGAACGGCATAATCTCTTTTATTTATAAGAAAGTCTATCTTTTTGTTTTGGTTAGATAAAAATGATGTTTTTATTTTGAATTTTATATAAAAAATGAATGGTATTTATGATTAATATCTATTTTATTCTCTGATGTCAAAATAAATCGCATAATGTTTTTGACAACCCATATTAAACTGAGCTTGACAATGAGGGCAATGAGTCGCCCCCATATATTGCTTAATGCTCAAGGTTTTTTTACAGTGACCACATAAAATCGCGTGTTGATCAAATTCTGTTTTTGACCAACGTTCAATCGGGTGATCTTCACAAGCATTATGGCATTGATAGCAAGGATAAAATTTACCGCAGCATTTGAATTGAATGGCAATAATATCCACTGCACTGTGATAATGCTCACAGCGAGTTTCATCGTCCACTAATAAGCCATAAACCTGCATTATTTTTTCTTCGCCAACATAGTGACAAATTTCATTTTAATCCGATTGCCATTTTCATCGGTTTTATGCAATTCACCCAGTTCTTCGTTATATTTTAATAATTCCCAGTCCTGATAATAATTTCTCAATTCATTTTCTTTAAAGGTAAAAGAAAATGGCATTGGGCAAGGATAATCAGCGGTGTCCAGTGCCGCTACAATTAAATTATAACCACCAGTATTTGTGTGGGCTTGCATATTTTCAATAATCGCAGGTACGGCTTCACGATTGAGGAACATAAATACCACAGTAGAAAGGATAAAGTCATAATTTTCTTGAATATTTGCACTGTTAATATCATAAACCGCGGTGGAAATTGGCAGATTTTCTTTGGCTTTGGTTTCATTTAAAAAAGCAAGGCTCATTTCATTGTGATCCCAAGCGGTTACATCATAGCCTAATAAACTTAAAAATAACGCATTACGCCCTTGCCCACAACCTAAGTCTAATACTTTGCATGGCTTAATTTGTTCAACCGCTGCTTTGACTTCGGAGTGAGTTGGAGTCATATTGTATTTTTTAGCAAAATAATCTTCTTTTTTACAATGAAATTCAAGGAAACATTCCAAATCATCAGAAAGAGCTTCTACTTTATGCCAAACTTGCGGTTCAACCAACGGAATTTGGGTTTCTGGTGTGAAAATATGTTGGCTTAATTCAGTACCGTTCTCATCTAAGACATAAAATTTCAGTTGTCCTTTGAGAACAGTTAATTTCCCCCAAGTGCCTACTTTGGTATTATGCTGTTCTTGAAACATTTTCGGTAAACTGTCTCTTGTCCAAACGGGCATACGTTTATAACAAATTAATTCATTTTTCATGTTGGGTTATCCTTTATAATGCTAAAAGTTGAGTTTAATAGTAGGGTATTTGACTAATTTGTGCAATAAAAAACGGCTCAAAAAATTGAGCCGTATCAAGTTTTAGGTGAATAATTATTTTAATGAACCCACCATATCTTCTGGGCGAACCCATTCATCAAATTGTTCAGCGGTGACTAAACCAAGATTAATGGCTTCTGCTTTTAAGGTAGTACCATTTTTATGTGCAGTTTTCGCAATTTTCGCCGCATTTTCATAACCGATATGGGTATTTAACGCAGTGACTAACATTAAAGATTGCTCTAATTGTTGTTTAATGCGTGGATAGTTCGGTTCAATACCGCTTGCACAGTGTTCATCAAAGGATACACAAACGTCCGCTAATAATTGAGCAGATTGCAAGAAGTTTGCTGCCATAACTGGTTTAAACACATTAAGTTGGAAATGACCTTGTGAACCTGCAAAGGAAATCGTAGTATCGTTACCTAACACTTGGGTACAAACCATGGTCATCGCTTCACATTGGGTCGGATTTACTTTTCCTGGCATAATAGAAGAACCTGGTTCATTTTCAGGAATCAGAATTTCACCAATACCAGAACGTGGACCTGATGCTAACAAACGGATATCATTAGCAATTTTGAATAATGACATAGCTAATTGTTTTAATGCACCATGGGTTTCCACCACCGCATCATGAGTTGCCAAGGCTTCAAATTTATTTTCAGCGGTAATAAATGGAAGTGCGGTGAATTTTGCAATATATTCTGCCACTTTCACATCATAGCCTTTTGGTGTATTTAAGCCAGTGCCGACAGCCGTGCCACCTAACGCTAATTGAGCTAAATGTGGCAAGGTATTTTTTAATGCACGTAAACCAAAATCAAGTTGAGCTGCATAAGCAGAAAATTCTTGACCAAGAGTCAATGGGGTAGCATCCATTAGGTGAGTACGACCAATTTTTACTACATCTTTAAATTCTGCTGATTTTTTGGCTAAGGTTTTTTGTAAACGTTCAACCGCTGGAATAGTGGTTTCAACCACTTTTTTGTAAGCCGCAATGTGCATTGCGGTTGGGTAAGTGTCGTTAGAAGATTGAGATTTATTGACATCATCATTCGGGTGAATGACAGATTTTTCACCTAATTTACCACCTTGTAAAACATGCGCTCGGTTTGCAATAACTTCGTTTAAGTTCATATTAGATTGTGTACCAGAACCCGTTTGCCAAATTACCAGTGGGAATTGATCATCTAATTTACGAGCCAAGATTTCATCACAAGCCTGAGCAATTAAATCACGTTTTTCTACAGGCAATACGCCTAAATCATGGTTGGCATAGGCTGCTGCTTTTTTCAAATAACCAAAGGCTTCAATAATTTCATGTGGCATAGAAGCTTCAGGTCCGATTTTAAAATTATTACGAGAGCGTTCAGTTTGTGCCGCCCAGTATTTATCTGCTGGTACTTGAACTTCGCCCATGGTGTCTTTTTCAATACGATACGTTGTCATAAAAATTACCTTATAAAAGTTAAAATCAAATTCTCACAAAGTTTAGCACTTTATGTACTATTTGTTAAAAAGGAAATGTTGGTTTTGTGATGTAGATCATAAATTAGATATTGCGGATTGAATATTGTTAAAATTTCATGTATGGTGAAATAGATTTTAAGAAACTATTAGGAGAAAAAGTATGAAAAAAATGATTGCAGTTGTATTATCCGCCTTATTTGTGATGTCACTAACCGCATGTGAAACCACTAAAGGAGTGGGTAAAGATATTCAAAATGCGGGTGAAAAAATGGATCAAGCTCTTAGCAAATAAAATCTAGTAATAGTCTATAGATGATAAGGGGTTAACTGATGTTAACCCCTTTTGGAGCCTATCCCACATTTTGTGTAAACACCAATTTCACTTAAAGGTGATCATTTAAGCGATCACCAAATTCTAGCACAAAATGGTTCAATGCTGCTCGCCAATTTCGGATTGGCATTGACCATTTTTTAGACGCATTTTTAATCGCAAGCCACACTATTTTAATCACAGATTCGTCTGTCGGGAAGACATTTCGTTTTTTAATCACTCGCCGAATCACACTGTTCAACGATTCAATCGCATTTGTCGTGTAAATTGCCTTGCGAATATCGTCAGGGTAGCTGAAAATCGTGGCTAAATTCGCCCAATGAGTCTGCCAGCTTTTGGCGATTAAGGGGTATTTTGCTTGCCATTTTTGCTCAAAATCAGCCAGTGCTTGCAGGGCTGTCTGTTCCGTAGGTGCTTGATAAATCAGCTTTAAATCCGCCGTTACGGCTTTGTAATCTTTCCAGCTGACATATTTCAAACTATTACGAACCATATGCACGATACAAAGCTGAATTTTCGTTTCAGGAAAGACCGTATTAATCGCTTCAGGAAAGCCTTTTAAGCCATCAATACAGGCAATTAGAATATCCTGTACGCCACGATTTTTAAGCTCGGTTAGCACGTTTAACCAAAATTTTGCCCCTTCATTTTCGGCGATCCACAGCCCTAACAGCTCTTTGCGTCCCTCCAGATTCACGCCCAAAGCGACAAAAACCGATTTATTGATAATCCGACCATCTTGGCGAACTTTCACCACGATACAATCCAAATAAACAATGGCATACACCGCGTTAAGGGGTTCATTTTGCCACTCAATAATGCGTTCTTTGACTGAATCAGTCACCCGAGAAATTAGGCTAGGTGAAACATCGGCATCATAAAATTCCTTAAACGAATCAACAATCTCTTGATTACTTAACCCTTTGGCATATAAGGCAATGATTTGCTCATCATACCCGTGATGCGAGTTTGATTTTTCTTAATAATTTGGGGTTCAAAGGTGCTTTCACGATCTCGGGGAATGTTGAGTTCAATATCCCCCTCATCGGTGAGCAAGGTTTTTTGACTATAACCATTTCGGCTATTTTTAGCCTTTCTTGGCTGATTTTTCTTATAACCAAGATGTTCTGTAAGCTCAGTATTGAGAGCGGCTTCCACAGTGATTTTTTTCAGCACGCGAGAAAGCTGATTGAGATCTTCTGGTGTTTTGAGGTTTTTAGCTAATTCATTAGCCAATAATTTAATTTGTTGTTCATTCATAATGAAAATACCTGTTTTTGGTTATTATCTCAGAAACGGGTATTTACACAAATTTTGGTATAGGCTCCCCTTTTGCGTTGTTACGGTTATTCTTCCGTACGATTATTCTTCCGAATTTTCCACCGCACTTTCATTTTCAGCATCAAATTCATCATCTTCGGGTTCAGCTAAACGTTCCAAACTAACCACATGTTCATCTTCGCTAGTACGAATTAAACGCACACCTTGAGTGTTACGTCCCACAATACTTACTTCGCTTACTCGAGTACGAACTAATGTGCCAGCGTCTGTAATCAACATAATTTGATCGGTATCAATTACTTGTGTTGATGCCACTACTTTACCATTACGTTCACTGACTTTGATAGAGATAACCCCTTTCGTATTACGAGATTTGGTTGGGTATTCATCTAATTTAGTCCGCTTACCATAACCGTTTTGGGTAGCCGTTAGGATTTCGCCATTATTTTTCGGTATCACTAAAGAAACCACTTTATCAATATTAAGATCTAAGGTTTCTTCTGTGTTATCATCAGAAACTTCTTCAATTTCCACCGCACTTTCATCATCGGAAAGATCGTTAGTTAAGGCGAGTTTAATCCCTCGTACGCCTGTCGCCGTACGTCCCATAGCACGCACTGCACTTTCGGCGAAACGCACTACACGACCTTGTGATGAAAATAACATAATTTCATTTGAACCATCGGTAATGTCCACACCGATCAATTCATCTTCATCACGCAAGTTCACGGCAATAATTCCGTTGGTACGTGGGCGACTAAATTCGGTGAGAGAAGTTTTCTTCACAATACCGCCAGCCGTTGCCATGAGAATAAATTTATTTTCATCATAACTTGCCACAGGTAAAATCGCTGTAATACGTTCGTTTTCTTGTAACGGTAAAATATTGACTATCGGACGACCTCTCGCTCCACGGCTGGCTTGTGGTAATTGATACACTTTCAGCCAGTATAAACGTCCACGACTTGAGAAGCAGAGAATAGTATCATGGGTGTTCGCCACTAATAATTTCTCAATAAAATCTTCTTCTTTCATTTTGGTCGCTGATTTACCTTTGCCACCACGTTTTTGTGCTTCGTAATCAGTAACAGGTTGATATTTCACATAACCCTCGTGTGAAAGGGTAACGACTACATCTTCTTGAGCAATTAAATCTTCTAAATTAATATCTCCTGATGAGGCAGTAATTTCGGTGCGACGTGCATCATTAAAGTTAGTTTTAACTAATTCTAATTCTTCACGAACCACTTCACGTAAGCGGTCTGCACTAGTTAAAATATGTAATAATTCACCGATTTCAACTAAAATCGTTTTATATTCATCGACAATTTTTTCGTGTTCTAAACCCGTTAAACGGTGTAAACGTAATTCTAAAATAGCACGTGCTTGAGCATCGGAAAGGAAATATTGACCATCATGTACGCCAAATTCAGCACCTAAATCATCTGGGCGAGAGGCATCAACCCCCGCTGCTTCCAACATTGGAGCAACATTGCCCAATGTCCAAGGTTGACTTAATAAACCCTCACGGGCTTCATCGGCAGTTTTGGAGGCACGAATTAAATTGATCACAGGATCAATATTCGCCAAGGCAATGGCTAATCCCTCTAAAATATGCGCCCGTTCACGTGCTTTACGTAGTTCATACACTGTACGGCGTGTAACGACTTCACGGCGGTGTTTGACAAAGGCGGCAATAATTTGTTTTAAATTGAATAATTTCGGTTGACCGTGATCTAACGCCACCATGTTTATGCCGAAAGTGATCTGCATTTGAGTTAAGGCGTAAAGGTGATTTAGCACCACTTCGCCGACAGCATCACGTTTAATGTCGATTTCAAGGCAGATCCCCTCTTTGTTTGATAGATCTAATATGCCTGCAATGCCTTCAATTTTTTTCTCACGGATCAGTTCCGCAATTTTATCCACTAATTTGGCTTTATTCACTTGATAAGGAATTTCCGTGATGATGATTTTTTCACGCCCTTTCTCATTGGTTTCGACAGAGGCTTTAGCCCGCACGTAAACTTTGCCACGCCCTGTTTTATAGGCTTCTTCAATACCACGGCGACCGTTAATTAATGCAGCAGTAGGGAAGTCAGGACCGGGAATAAACTGCATTAACTCATCAATGCTAATGTCTTCATTGTCAATATAAGCCAGACAGCCGTCCATTACTTCACCCAGATTATGTGGTGGAATGTTAGTTGCCATACCCACCGCAATACCAGATGAACCATTCACTAACAGAGCAGGAATTTTAGTCGGTAATACATCAGGAATCATTTCCTTACCGTCATAGTTAGGCGAGAAATCTACAGTTTCTTTGTCTAAATCGGTCAGTAATTCCTGTGTAATTTTCTGCATACGAACTTCGGTATAACGCATGGCAGCTGGTGCATCACCATCAATCGAACCAAAGTTTCCTTGACCGTCTACTAACATATAACGTAATGAGAATGGTTGAGCCATACGTACAATGGTGTCATACACCGCACTGTCACCATGAGGGTGGTATTTACCGATCACATCGCCTACTACACGAGCGGATTTAACATAGGATTTATTATAGGTGTTGCCACTTTGATCCATAGAAAATAGTACACGGCGATGCACTGGTTTTAAGCCATCACGTACATCAGGTAAAGCACGACCGACAATGACCGACATGGCATAATCGAGATAAGAAGATTTCAGTTCTTCTTCAATACTGATAGGGGTTATATCTTGAGTTAATTCAGACATCTAGTTTTCCTAAGTTTTAGAGAAAAATTGGCGGTATTGTAGCATAAAATGCGGTGTTTTGGCTAAGGGAAAATTTTATTTGAAAGGGGGACTAGAAAAAGTGTGGTGTTTTTCATCACATTTTACTTTGTTGACAATGTCCAGCGAGGAAAAATAAAAAAGTGCGATTTTTTTTCACCGCACTTTCTTCCTTTAAACACAAAAAATTATTTATCACATTTCTCAATATCTGTACATTTTCCATACAGATATAAACTGTGGTTTTCTAATTGAATGCCATGTTCTTTACTAATTTGTTTTTGGCGTTCTTCTATAACGGTATCGTTAAACTCAAATACTTTACCGCAATCTACACAGATTATATGGTCATGATGTACTGTTGGTGCTAACTCAAAAACAGATTTGTTTCCCTCAAAATTATGACGGGTTAAAATTTTTGCTTCGTGGAACTGGTTTAGTACACGATAAACGGTAGCTAGACCGATTTCTTCGCCTTTCTCAAGTAACAATTTGTACACATCTTCTGCCGAAAAATGCTCCATTTTGTGTTCTTGCATAAGAGCCAAAATAGTTAAGCGTGGTTCAGTGATTTTTAATCCCACTTTTTTGAGTAATTTAATATTTTCTTCTGACATATTTCTTTATCCTTATGCGAGTTCTGCTAAACACATTTCATCATAAACCTGTTTTACCCAAGTTTCAACACGCTGAGCAGTTAATTCTGGTTGACGATCTTCATCAATACATAAACCAACGAAAGTTTTATCGTCAATTAATGCTTGTGAAGATTCAAAGTTATATCCCTCGGTTGACCAGTTACCTACAATAATTGCACCATGTGGTTCAATAATATTGCGGACGGTTCCCATTGCATCACAGAAATAATCGGCATAATCTTCCTGATCACCACAGCCAAAAATAGCCACTAATTTGTCCGTAAAATCAATTTTTTCTAAGGTTGGGAAGAAATCGTCCCAGTCACATTGAGCTTCACCATAATACCAAGTCGGAATCCCAATCATTAAGAAATCATAACTTTCTATGTCTTCTTTGGTGCTTTTGGCAATGTCGCGAATATCTACCACATCATTGCCAAGTTGTTTTTGAATCATTTTAGCAATATTTTCTGTATTGCCTGTGTCACTACCGTAAAATAAACCAACAATAGCCATTTTTTATTTACCTATTTTTCCTTGAATATTAGCATTATTTTATTATCTATTTAGTAATCATTCGTATATTGATAATGATTAGCTGAAGTGAGAATATCTGCGAAACTATAACATAAATTCCCTATAAATTAAACGTCTAAATTAAGATTAATTTGATTGAATAAACCGTTCAATCGCTCTCACAACAAAATCAGGTTTTTCCGCATGAACCCAATGTCCCGAACCATTAATAGTAAAGGAACTGGCATGGGGAAATTGATCTAAAATAGTCTGCGTATAAGTGGGGTGAATATAATCGGATAAACCCCCTTTGATAAATAGGGTGGGTATTTCGCAAGGGGCTTGCGGTTGCCAGTCCATAATATCTGCATAATGTTGATAAAGTGCGGTGGTATTAAAGCGAAATTTTTCAGATGAATTGGCATCAAAGGATTTCAACATAAATTGTTGTATGCTTTCTTGTTTGATATATTGAGCTAATATTGGTTTCGCTGTTTGGCGACTTTCTGCATTGGCTTGTTTTACGGCAAATAAACCCATAAATACATCATTATGCCAGTTATGTTTATAACTGACAGGGGCAATATCAATCACAATTAATTTAGCGATCAAATCTGGGCGTAAATTGGCTACTCGCATGGCTGTTTTTCCCCCCATGGAATGTCCAACTAAAATGAGATTGTTCAGTTGTAAATGTTCTAATACTGCAATGACATCTTGTGCCATCAGAGTGTAATTCATGTCATCTGCGTGAAAACTTTGTCCGTGATTACGTAAATCAAGGCGTAAAATAGAATATTGTTCACTAAATGCACGTGCAATGATACCTAGGTTATTCATATCACCAAATAAACCGTGGATAAATACCATGGTTGGTGTTTGTGCAATGTTGCATGGTGTAAATTGATAATTGAGTAATTGTTGAACTGACATGGCTTTTTTAATCGTTTTTTACATAGAGAATTTAATCAGAAGTCGGTATAATGCGGAAAAATGGATTGTTAATCAAGTTTTGAGAGCAGAATAAATGAAAATAATTGAAGTTGATGAAGAACTCTATCAATACATCGCCAGTCATACGCAGTCTATTGGTGAAAGTGCATCGGATATTTTACGCCGTTTATTAAATTTGCCGTCTTTAAGTATTAGTTCGGTGGCGTTAGATTTATCTGATAAAGCGGAAAATGTGGATAAACCATCGTCAGTACAACAACAAGACACTGCATCTGAACAAAGCGAAATACCAACAGAATATCAGCAAATAATGGAACCACAAGGGGTTTCACAGCCAGCAGAAGATGTTCAAGTGGCACAATCTGTGAGTAAACAAAGTGATAGTGCAGATCTTGTGGCGTTGCTAGAAACACCTGAATTTAAACAAGAGAGCAAAGCTGTTGTGCGTTTCTTGACTATATTAAGTGGTTTATATAAGTCAAACCCTGAGGATTTTGCTCAAGCCATTAGCAGTGAAAATGTACAAGGGCGAACTCGGGTTTATTTTGCTCAGGATGAACAAACCTTACTTGAAGCAGGTAATCATACTAAACCAAAACAAATTCCAGATAGTCCACATTGGGTGATTACCAATAATAATAGTGGTCGTAAAATGATTATGTTTGAGGGCGTTATGCGTGAAATGGGATTTGATGAGAAAACGATTGATTATGTTAAAAATGCCTTTGTAGCGGATTAATTAGCCGTTATGCAATTATTACCTTGGCAACAATATGCTAATCATCCGCATAAGCAAGCTCAAATCGCCTTGCGAGATCACTCGCAGGGCGTTGCTTTTAGTTGGCTTGAACTAAATCAACTGATTTCAGCCAAATTAGATTGGTTAACTTCACTTGGTTTACAAGCAGGGAATGGCGTTGCTTTTTCAGGCAAAAATAGCCTTGATCTGCTTTGTTGCTATTTAGCTGGACTACAAGGCAATATGCGAGTGTTAGGCATTAACCCTGCTTTTAGCACGGAAAAAATACAACAACTTTGTGTGACTAATCAAATTCAATGTTGGATTGATTGTACGACCCAGCAAAAAACACAGGATTTTGTGGTGCGATCCAGTAATCATCAGATGACGCAAGGATTAACTTTAACCTTAACCTCTGGTTCAACGGGTATGCCGAGAGCTATTGTACATACGGTGCAAGCTCATTTAGCAAATGCTCAAGGAGTGTGTCAACTGACGGATTTTACCGCCGACAAATCTTGGTTATTATCTTTACCGTTGTATCATGTTTCGGGGCAAGGTATCGTATGGCGTTGGTTATTGCAAGGGGCTGAATTGCATGTGCCGAGCAGTGATTTTTATCATGATGTGTTACAAGCCAGTCATGTATCTTTAGTGCCAACACAAGCATTACGGTTATTTGAATACATTGCAGCATATCCTCAAAGTGCGGTACAAACTCAAGCAATTTTATTAGGTGGGGCTAATATTCCTGTGGAAATTACGCAAAAATTGACCGCACTTGGCATACAAACTTATGCGGGTTATGGAATGACTGAAATGGCATCCACGGTATTTGCTAAAAAATGTGATGACAAAGTGGGGGTGGGGCAACCTCTATTGGGGCGTGAATTTCAAATGGTGAATGATGAAATCTGGCTCAAAGGTGCTGGCTTGGCATTGGGGCATTGGCAACAAGGCACAATTCAATCACTGACTAATACGCAAGGTTGGTTACAAACCAAAGATAAAGCTCATTGGGATGGTGAACAATTACATATTTTAGGACGTTTGGATAATCAATTTATTTCAGGGGGAGAAAATATTCAGCCCGAAGAAATTGAGCAAATAATTCAGCAACATCCTTTAGTGGAACAGGTTTTTGTGTTACCTATTGATGATGCCGAATTTGGTCAACGACCTGTTGCTATGGTGAAATTCCAGCAAGAGTTTAGCCAAACTGCGGTGCAAAAAGTACAAGATTTTTTAACCAATAAAATTGAACGATTTAAACAGCCAGTGCGTTACTTCCCATTAAATTTGGAATCGCAAGGCAATATTAAAATTTCACGAGTAAGCCTGAAACAGGCGTTAGCTCAATTAATCAGAGAGTAAGTTTATAATGAGCATTCGAAAGACATTAACCTATCTTGTTTTAGGATTATTATTAACGGTGAATACCTCAGTATTCGCAGCATTGCCGTCAGCGAAAGAAATTCAGTCGCAGTTAGAGATTATCAAGAAAAATAATCAAAATGATAATAATAAAGCGGATATTAAAAATTTAGAGGACACATTAGTTTTATTGGAACAGCTAGAAAAGCAAAAACAAGATAATGAGAATTTAAATAAAAAAATTCAAGATTCTGTTCAAGAATTGAAAAAAAGCCAGCAGAATATTGCTAACTTAAAAGCCAAGCAACGCAGTGCAGAACAAATTCAAAAATCTTTAGCCAATTTATCTGTTCAACAGATGAAAAACGATGTGGAAGAAATTAACCAAAATTTGCAACAAATTCAGGCGGATTTAACCGCACTTAATGGAAGTTTATCAAGTCAAAAAAGCATACCAGAACGAACACAAGCTACATTAATCGAGAATTCTACACGTATTCAAGCCATTAATGATACCTTAGCTTCTTCAAGTACACCTAGCACTATGCGTGCAAAATTAACGGTGGAATTAGATTATTTGCAAGCAAATAATAGTTATAGACAAATTCAGCTGAGTGGAAATGAATCCTTAACTAGCCTTTACAATAGTCAATTAGAAGAAAAAACGCTGATGCAACAGCAGTTGCAGACTGAATTAATTGCGTTGCAAACAGTTATTAATACTAAAAATTTAGCCGAAAGCCAAAATCAATTAGAACAAGCAACCGCACAAAAAAATAGTAATACCACGGATAATCCAGTTATTGCTCGTGAATTAGAAATGAATGCTCAAGTGAGCGAGGAATTATTAAAACAGACTACTCAACTGAATAGTTTGTCGCAGGATAATTTACGAATCAAAAATATCTTGGATAATTTACAACAGACTCAACGTAATATTGACGAGCAGATTAGTTCATTGCAAGGGACATTGATATTATCTCGAGTGATCAATAAACAACGCCAATCTTTACCAAAAGATGAGATGATTTTGGGCTTATCCAAACAGATTGCGGATTTACGAGTACGCATTTTTGATATTAGCGAATTTCGTGATCGCATGAATAATACCGAGAGTTATATTGATAATTTAGCCAAAGAAGAAAAAGTCACGTTTACTGATAAAGAGCGTTCACGTTTAAAAAGTATTATTGAAGAACGTAGTAAGGTTATTTCTGAACTGCTTAAACAATTAAATAATCAGTTGAATTTATCGATTAATATTGAATTAAATCAACAACAAGTACAGACCATTAGTGATACTTTACAAAGTAAATTGCAACAGCAAAGTTTTTGGGTAAAAAGTAATGCACAAATTGATTTGGCATTCTTCAAAAATTTACCGACTTATCTTAGCTTTCAATTCCGTGATATTGCCAAACGATTTGATTTTTCTAATTGGCAAGATAATGTGATTTGGGTCAGTATTTTAGTTTCTATTTTACTGGTTTTAACACTAGGGATTTTACGTCAGAAAAATGCGATTAAGCAAAAGATTACGGAGATTAATAATAAATTAAAGACCTTTCAAAGCGATAACCAATGGAATACACCAATAGCAGTTTTTTGGACCTTGATCTTGTGTTTACCAAGTACCTTTGTGTTTTTAATGCTGTTTATTTTAGCTACCTATTTTTGTTTGCAGGATCCAACACAGGCTTGGACATGGGGATTAAAAATGGCTGGCTATTGGTTTTATTTTGCCTTTATGGTGGCATTATTACGTCCGAATGGTATTGCGCATCGTCATTTTAAAATGCCGAAACAAAGTTCAGAGAACTTTCGGCGAATTTTAAAACGCTCAATATGGGTGGTGGCATTATTACTCAACACATCTATTTTCACCAATTTAGAAGGGGGCGTTGCTTATGACGTGCTAGGTGAAATCATGACGATTTCAGTGTTGGTTATTTTGTTATTGATGATCGGTCCCGAAATGCGTTTAGCTATCACTTCTTACCAACAAACCTTAACGCATCAGCAAAGCATGAAAATTTATTTACTACGGTTTTTACGTATGTTTTCATTATTTGCTCCAGTTGCCTTAATTATTTTGATTGGATTGGGTTATTATTATACCTCTTTAGTGCTGATTGACCATTTAATCTCATCTTACATGGCATTAACCACATGGTTGATGTTACGTGGCTTTATTTATCGTGTGTTAGAAGTATCAGCACGCCGACTTGCGGCTCGCCGCCTTAAAGATAAACGTGAACAAGCTATTGCTAAACAAGTAGCCGATAATAATAGTGATAACGAAGAAGAATTTATTATTGATGTGCAACAACAGGATGATGTATTAGCTGTTAGCCAAGTAAAAGATCAAGTATTACGTTTAATAGACTTAATTCTCTGGGTTGGTTTATTTGGCTTGATGTATTTTGTTTGGTCAGATTTAGTTACTGTGGCATATTATTTAAATGGTGTCACTTTATGGCAACAAAGTATCACTACAGAAGCAGGCGTAGTGATGGAATCCGTTACCTTGCTTAATTTATTAGTCGCCTTTGTGGTGTTGGCAGTGACATATATTATTATACGCAATTTAAGTGGTTTGCTAGAAGTCATGGTGTTCTCAAATATTAAATTATCACAGGGAACGCCATATACCATTACCACTTTACTAACTTATGTTATTATTGCACTAGGTTCTGCTTTGGCATTTGGTATGCTGGGTATGTCTTGGTCTAAGTTACAATGGTTATTTGCAGCCTTATCCGTTGGTTTGGGTTTTGGTATGCAAGAAATCTTTGCAAACTTTGTGTCTGGTATTATTATCTTATTTGAACGTCCAGTGCGTATTGGGGACGTGATTACGATTGGTGAATTTAGTGGTACAGTTTCCAAAATTCGTATTCGTGCCACAACACTGGTGGATTTTGACGGTAAAGAAGTCATTGTGCCAAACAAAGCCTTTGTCACCGAACGCTTAGTTAACTGGGCATTGAGTAACAGTATGACGAGAGTTGTGATTAGTGTCGGTGTGGCTTATGGTTCGGATTTAGATCTTGTGAAGAAATTATTATTACGAGCAGCAGCAGAATGTGAGAAAGTATTAAAAGATCCAGCACCACGAGCATTCTTCTTAACCTTTGGAGCAAGTACCTTAGATCATGAGTTGCGTGTCTATGTGGATCAAATTGGTGATCGAAATCCAACCATTGATTTCTTAAATAATCGTATTAATCAGTTATTTAATGAAAATAATATTGAGATCGCATTCAATCAACTAGATGTGTTTATTAAAAATCAACAAACGAATGAAGAAGTAAAACTTCATACGGAAAAATTAGCATAGGGTGTTTTATGGCAGGAAATTCAATCGGACAACTTTTTCAAGTTACTACTTTTGGTGAATCTCACGGTATTGCATTAGGCTGTATTGTAGATGGTGTTCCGCCCAATATGGCACTTTCGGAAGCGGATATTCAACCAGACTTAGATCGCCGTAAACCTGGTACATCACGTTATACCACGCCACGTCGTGAAGATGATGAAGTGCAGATTTTATCGGGCGTATTTGAGGGTAAAACCACAGGGACGAGTATTGGGTTATTAATCAAAAATGCTGATCAACGTTCGCAAGATTATGGTGAAATTAAAAATCAATTTCGCCCAGGTCATGCTGATTTTACCTATCAACGGAAATACGGTATTCGTGATTATCGTGGCGGTGGACGTTCATCTGCACGTGAAACAGCGATGCGAGTGGCGGCAGGTGCGATTGCTAAAAAATATTTGCGTGAACAATTTGGCATTGAAGTCCGTGGCTATTTATCACAGATAGGGGATATTCAAATTGATCCCAAAACGGTAGCGGACATTAGTAAAATTGATTGGCAACAGGTCAATTCAAATCCATTTTTTTGTCCCGATCAAAGTGCGGTGGAAAAATTCGAAGAATTGATCCGTAGTTTGAAAAAAGAAGGCAATTCTATCGGGGCAAAATTGACCGTGGTGGCAGAAAATGTGCCTGTTGGTTTGGGCGAACCCGTATTTGATCGTTTAGATGCGGATTTAGCTCACGCTTTGATGAGCATTAATGCGGTAAAAGCGGTGGAAATTGGTGACGGTTTTGCCGTGGTGAATCAAAAAGGGACAGAACATCGTGACGAAATGGTTCCAGCAGGATTTTTATCTAATCACGCTGGTGGTATTTTAGGTGGGATTAGTAACGGTCAACCGATTATTGCGACTATAGCATTAAAGCCAACATCAAGTATCACTATCCCTGGACGTACGGTGAATGTGAATAATGAGCCAGTGCAATTAATTACCAAAGGTCGCCACGATCCTTGCGTTGGCATTCGAGCGGTACCGATTGCGGAAGCCATGACAGCAATTGTGTTATTAGATCATTTATTGCGGTTTAAGGCACAGTGCCGATAATATCAAGAGATAAAAGTGATATGATTGATCTTAGTGAAGAAAATCTTGCCATTGTTAAGGGTATTTTACGAGAATATGTGCCAGATTTACCTGTTTGGGTCTTTGGTTCTCGGATTAAAGGGACGGCTAAGAAATATTCGGATTTAGATTTAGCCGTGATAACGCAACAGCCGATGTCTATCCGTTTACAAGCAGATATTGAAGAGGCTTTTAGCGAATCAGATTTGCCGATTTTTGTGGATGTAATTGATTGGGCAAGTTGTAGTGAAAATTTTAAACGAATTATTTTGCAACAATATGAAGTCCTACAAACTGGGATTTAGTGTTTACTTAAGATTATTTTTATCGGAAAAATTTAATATGAAATTGAAAAAAACAGGTTTTATTTTAACCGCACTTTTAGGGGTATCTTTGACCGTATTCGCTTCACCTGCTGAATGGCAAAAAGTTAAACGTCCTATTCCAAGTGAAACAGGACAAGCCCAACCGATTGGTTCTTATGCCAATGGCTGTATCATCGGTGCCAAAGCCTTACCAGCTAAGGGCGTTGGTTATCAAGTGATTCGGATGAATAAAAACCGTTATTACGGTCATCCTGATATGATTAGCTATTTACAACGTTTAGGGCAGCGAGTAAAAAATGCAGGTTTACCCACCATGTTAGTGGGCGATATTGCAATGCCTGGTGGTGGGCGTTTTTTAACAGGACATGCAAGTCATCAAATGGGTTTAGATGCAGATATTTGGTTGCGTATGGGTGCTATGTCTGATCAGGAAGCATTAAATTCAGATGGCAAAGGTTTGTTGGTAGTGAACCGAGCAACACAAACAGTGGACGAAAATGTATGGAATCAGAATCACTTTAATCTAATTAAACTAGCTTCTCAAGATAGTCAAGTAACACGTATTTTCGTTAATCCAGCGATTAAAGTAAAACTTTGTCAAACTGAAAAAGGCGATCGTAGTTGGTTACATAAAATTCGTCCTTGGTATGGACATGATAGCCATTTTCACGTGCGTTTAGCTTGTCCGCATGGAGCAGCTTATTGTGAAAATCAAGCACCAGTGCCAACTGGCGATGGTTGCGGTGCTGAACTGTATTCATGGTTTGAACCTAAAAAGCCATCAACTGGTACAACAAAACCTAAAGTTACACCCCCTGAACCATTTTTATGCCAACAAGTGTTAAGTTCACCAAAACGTAGCGAATGGTTAGAATAATCTGGGGAAAGTGCGGTGGAAATTAGCTTAGAAATTATCAGTATATTATTTGCAGTAGCACTTGTTGCTGGATTTATTGATGCCATTGCTGGTGGTGGCGGTTTGATTACTATTCCAGCATTATTAATGGCTGGTATTCCCCCCGTGCTTGCTTTAGGTACCAACAAATTACAGGCTTGTGGTGGTTCATTTTCAGCCAGCTTATATTTTATTCGTAAAAAAGCTGTGAACTTAAAACAGATTTGGTTGCTAATTTTGATGACCTTTATTGGTGCGGTGATTGGTACGGTGTTAATTCAACAGGTCGATAGCTCATTTATTAAGAAAGCGATTCCTTTTTTAGTGTTGGCGATTGGTTTATATTTTTTGTTTACGCCAAAATTAGGCGAAGAAGATCGTCATCAACGTTTATCTTTTGCTGGTTTTGCTTTTACTGCTGGATTGTTTATCGGCTTTTATGACGGTTTTTTTGGACCGGGAACGGGTTCCTTGTTAGGTCTGGCATTTGTTACTTTATTAGGCTTTAATTTACCCAAAGCCACTGCACATGCCAAAGTGTTAAACTGCACATCAAATATTGCATCGTTGCTTTTCTTTTTAATCGGAGGTCAAATTCTTTGGTTGGTTGGGTTAGTCATGATGTGTGGGCAATTTATCGGGGCGAATTTAGGGGCAAGAATGGTATTAACCAAAGGAAAGAAACTGATTCGTCCAATGGTGGTTGCTATGTCATTTATTATGACGGCAAAAATGGTCTATGATCAAGGGTGGTTTAATTAATGGAAAATCAAGAAAATATTCGTGTTACAGCGAGAGCTGGCTATGAACCACATTTTTCGTGGAGTTATTTAAAACCGAGTTACTGGGGTATTTGGTTTGCTATCTTGCTGTTAATCATTCTTGCTTTTGTACCATTTCGTTGGCGAGATAAATTAGCCAGTAAAATCGGCTTGCTCGCTGGGAAAAAAGCTAAAAAACAACGTCGTAGAGCAAGTATCAATTTAGCACTTTGTTTTCCGCAATGGACGACACAACAGCGTGAAAAAGTGCTAGATGAAATGTTTATTACCTTAGGACAAGTGATGTTAGGTATCGGTGAAATTGCCGTGCGTTCAAAAAAACATTTACAACAACGTAGTGAATTTTTAGGCATAGAACATATTCAACAAGCCAAAGCCAATGGACACAATATTATTTTATTAGTACCACATAGTTGGTCGATTGATGCTTCAGGGATTATTTTACATACTCATGGGATGCCGATGACATCTATGTTTAATCCACACCGAAATTTATTGATCGACTGGCTTTGGACATGGACAAGAGAACGTTTCGGCGGAAAAATGCACGCACGGCAAAATGGTATTAAGCCGTTTCTTTCCATGGTGAAAAATGGTGATATGGGTTATTACTTACCAGATGAAGATTTTGGTGCGGAAGCGAGTGAGTTTGTGGATTTTTTTGCCACGTATAAAGCGACTTTACCAGGGTTAAATAAAATGGCGAAGTTGGCTAAAGCTGTGGTGATTCCTATGTTTCCACGTTATAACGCCAAACAGGGCAAATACCAAATGGAAATTTTATCTCCTATGACATTAACCGATGATCCAGTACAATCCGCTCGTGCTATGAACGAAGTTATAGAATATTTTGTAGGTCGAACACCAGAACAATATGCTTGGATTTTGCAATTATTCCGCACTCGCAAAGATGGTAAAGATATTTATGCGGATTAAGTAAATATTTTTGTGGTAACGCTTGCAATTTAGGATAAATTTATTTACATTCACTCAGTTAATTTTTATAAAAAAGGTCAAATTTTTGACCGCACTTTAGGCAACAAAATGAACGAACAATTACAGCTTATTAAATCTTCTATTAAATCCATTCCTAATTACCCTAAGGACGGCATTATTTTCCGTGATATTACTAGTTTAACCGAAGTGCCAGAAGCCTTTAGTGCGACAGTAAATTTAATTGCACAGCAGTTTAAACATGCGGGAATTACTAAAATTATTGGTACCGAATCACGGGGCTTTATTTTTGGTGCTCCTGTGGCGATTGCCTTAGGTTTACCTTTTATTTTAGTCCGTAAACCAGGTAAATTACCAAGAGCGGTGATTTCGCAAAATTATCAATTAGAATATGGCGAAGATACCTTAGAAATCCATTCTGATTCTATTCAAGCGGGTGATAACGTTTTGATTATTGATGATTTGTTAGCCACGGGTGGTACATTAGAAGCCTGTGTAAAATTAGTTCAACGTTTAGGCGGAGAAGTGAAACACGCTGCTTTTGTCATTAGTTTGCCTGAATTAGGCGGTGAGCAACGCTTACGTAAATTAGGGGTAGAACCCTTTACTTTAGTGGATTTTGCTGGTCATTAATTTCTCTTCTGAATAAAGGATAAGCAGTGAGTTATCAAGTTTTAGCCCGCAAATGGCGACCAAAGACTTTTAGCGAAGTTGTCGGACAAGAGCATATTTTGACCGCACTTGCTAATGGCTTAAAAGAAAACCGCTTGCATCATGCTTATCTTTTTTCTGGCACAAGGGGCGTGGGTAAAACGTCTATTGCACGACTTTTTGCCAAAGGTTTAAATTGTATCAATGGCGTTACCGCTGAACCTTGCGGTGAATGTGAACATTGTAAAGCCATTGAACAGGGCAATTTCATTGATTTAATTGAAATTGATGCCGCTTCTCGCACCAAGGTAGAAGATACCCGAGAATTACTCGATAATGTGCAATATAAGCCAGTACAAGGGCGTTATAAAGTTTATTTAATTGACGAAGTACACATGCTTTCTCGTCATTCTTTTAATGCCTTGTTGAAAACCTTGGAAGAACCGCCAGAATATGTGAAGTTCTTATTAGCCACCACCGATCCACAAAAATTACCGATTACGATTTTATCTCGTTGCATGCAGTTTCATTTAAAAGCACTAGAGGCTACTCAAATTAGTCATCATCTTGCTCACATTTTAGATGCTGAAAAAATCCCTTATGAATTAACTGCACTAGATAGAATCGCTAAATCTGCACAGGGTAGTATTCGTGATAGTTTGAGCTTAACCGATCAGGCGATTGCGATGTCTAATGCGGATATTCGCACTGATATAGTGAATAAAATGCTGGGTTTATTGGACGATAATCAGCCCATTGAAATTTTGTATGCCTTGCAACAGGGGAATGGCGAAAAATTAATGGCTGTGGTTCAGTCTGTGGCAGAAAAAGGTGTGGATTGGGATCAGTTATTACTGGAAGTCGGTGAGAAATTACATCAAATTGCTATGCAACAATTATTACCTGCGATCGGTAATGACGAAAGTCAAATTGCTTTTTTGGCTAAACATATTTCACCTGAAGATGTACAATTTTTTTATCAAACTATTCTCATGGGGAGAAAAGAGCTAGCTTTCGCACCGAATCGCCGTATCGGAGCAGAAATGACATTGCTACGAGCCTTAGCGTTTCACCCCAAATTAATCCAAATTCAACCACAAAATCAATCTCAGTTATCTGCTTCTCCAACAGAAAATTTAGTGGATATGCCTGTAGTTTCGCAAAGTATCAAAGCGAATTATCTAGCACAGCATGCAGTTCAGCATAGTCCTAAAACCACTCAAACAGAGGGGAATGTGGCTTTAAATGCCATGGATAAAATCCAGAAATTGCGAGCAACCCTAGAAAAAAATAATCCCGATCACGAAAAAAAAAAGTCTGATCTAACAGATGAGCATGAGATTAAGCCGATCGAATTACCTGTTATTTCATCTCGTCCTGCCAAAAAAGAGAACGTGGATTTAATTGAGCGTTTAGCTAAATTAAGCAATGTACCGCCAGAAAACCAGCAAGTCGAATCGCATAGCGAAGTTGTTGAAGAAAATAATCTGGATCAAAATGATGAAAATTCCACCGAATTGAATGCTGAAAATTATCGTTGGGAATGGCTTAACCCAGAACTTGAATATCAAGATAACGAAGTTATTCGTCCGTCAGATATTAAACAGGCGATATTACAAGAAAAAACGCCAGAATTAACCCGTAAATTAATTCAGATCGGTATAGAACGAGATCCTTGGTTTAAGTTGGTGGAACAATTACAATTAGACGATGAGAAATTAACCAAACAATTAGCTATTAATTCTGTTCTATTATTGCAAGATGAGCAACAAATTCGACTAGGATTACGTTCATCACAACAACATTTACAGCGAGAAAACGCGATAAAAACGCTTACTGAAAGATTGTCAGAATTGTTTAATCAGCCAATGCAACTAGAGATTGAAATTAATGATGATCCACAATCTTTAACGCCATTAGAATATTATCATCAGATTTACCAAGAATTGAGTGAGCAGGCGAAACAAGATCTGGTTCAAGACAAGGGTATTCAACTACTACAAAAAACCTTTGATGCGAAGTTGGATATGGAAACTATTCGACCTGTTTAGTCCGCCGTAAAAAAACCTACCGCACCTTGTAGCTTATTATCATAAAAAATCAAGGGAATGCGTTGGCGTTGCCATACTGGAACATTAAGTTGTTGCCAAATTTTTTTAATATCACGCTTGATTTTTTGACCTTTTAACTGAATCGTTCCTGAATAAGCAAATTTTACCCAAATATTTTGTTCGGTAGGCGGTAAACTCAGTTGTCGTAATCCTTGTTCACCTTGCCAAACTGCGGTGTAATGTTGCGTATTTTTTTGAATCGTAAGTACCCCGATATTATCGGGCAAGATACATTCTTGTTCAGGGGTAAGTATGGCAGTAAAGTCATTTACATTGTTAAAATCCGCAGTTAGGTATAATTTTTGCTGATAACGGCGAATTACCTTATCCGCTAAATGATATTGCGGATTAGCATCTGCACGAGCTAAAATCACATCCTGTATAATTTGTTCAAGTTGAACTATTGATGGCATCTGTTGCTTTAACTCAGTTAGCCACATTCGCAACAAGGCTTTTTGTTTAAGTTCGTTATACTGTATAAACCGTTCAAGGGAAAAAGTGCGGTGATTTTTATCGAAATTTTGTTGAAAATCATCCGCCAGTAACTGATTAATTAATTGTTGTTGTTGATAGCAATGTTGAGCAGAACGAGCCACCATTTGATCGAAATGTTGCCAACGTTGACGAAGTTTTGGCAAAATCTGATTGCGTAGAAAATTACGCTCGTAATGGTTATCTGCATTACTATCGTCTTCGATCCAAGCCAGCTTTTCGCTATTCACATACTGTTCTAATTGACTACGTTGCCATGGCAATAATGGACGAAAAATTGGCATACCATACAATTCAGAATAAGACTGCATTGCCCCTAAACCTTGCAAACCGCTACCACGTTTTAATGCCAGTAAAAAAGTTTCGCTTTGATCTTGTAAATGATGAGCGGTTACAACGATTTCATTTGATAAGCGTATTGCTGCAATAGCTTGATAGCGAGCTTCTCTAGCACCTTGCTCAATACCATTATTAGGATTAACGTTAATCTTTTTGATGATTAACGGAATATGAAATTGTTGGCAAATCTGTTTACAATGAGTCGCCCATTGATCTGCGTTAGGATTTAATCCGTGGTGAATATGAACGGCACGTAGTTGTAAGTGCGGTTGATTTTCTCGAGCTTTTACCATCAGTGAGAGTAGAGCAGTAGAATCCAATCCTCCACTAAAGGCAATTAAATAGTGTTGGTGAGTGAGTTGCGATTGGAATTGATTAACAAGGTTCATAGCGTTTTATGGTGAGATAATCATTTTCGCTCCCTCTATTTATCGAGAGAGCGAAAGCTATCAACTAAGCAATTTTTTCTGCTTTATAATTTGATACGGGTTTCATAATTACATGACGAGCTTCAATTAATTGCAATTCATAAGAATTTAATTGATAGGTAATTCTCATCACATCATGTACCGCATTTCCCATTTGCTCAAAGGCTTCAAGTTCTGATTTACCATTTAATAAATTGGCTAAGAATAAACCTGCGGTCAAGTCACCCACCCCGACAGGGTGTTTGGCAAATGGATAAAGTGGACGAGTAAAACTCCACACGCCATCTTTGGTTGCCATCAGCATTTCAAATAGATTTTCATCACGACCAGCGGAACCTAAATGTTTTACCACCACAATTTTAGGACCTTTGGTGAGTAAATGTTTTACCGCATTTACAGCCTGATCGATATTTTCTACAGGTAATCCGCTAAGTTCCCGTAATTCAAGTAGATTCGGGGTCATAATATCGGCTTGTGGAATGGCGATATTAATTAAGCCTTCTTTAACACCATCAGCAACCACACAGCCTTTTTCTGGGCTACCCATAACAGGATCGCATAGGTACAATGCGTTCGGATTAATAGCTTTCACTTTATGATAGGCATTGATGATTTCATCCACTTGTTCAGCAGAGCCGATATAACCAGAATAAACTGCATCACATTTTGCCAATTCACCGATTTCATCAATACCACGTACAATTTCACCGATTTGTTCTTTTGGAATTACCATGCCTGTCCATTTACCATATTGAGTATGGTTGGAAAATTGCACAGTATTTAATGCCCATACATCAATACCATTTAATTGCATTGGGAATGTTGCTGATTTGTTTCCAGCGTAACCAAACACCACATGAGATTGAATGGAAAGTACATTTTTCATTGAATTTATTTCCTTAATTATGTTGAATTTATCATAGAAAAGTGCGGTATTTTTCACCGCACTTTTTAATTTTTTCCTGTCTTCTGTTTTTAGTCTTCAGTCTTCTGATCAGCAATAACCGTAAGACATTAAACGTTGATAACGGCGATCGAGTAAATCTTGTTTATCTAATACATCTAAATCGGCTAAATCTTCTAATAAGCGAGCTTTTAAATTATTTGCCATTGCTAGGTGATCACGATGAGCGCCACCGAGAGGCTCAGTCACAATATTGTCAATTAAACTCAATTCTTTTAAACGATTAGCAGTTAAGCCCATGGCTTCTGCTGCAACAGAGGCTTTTTCTGCACTTTTCCATAAAATAGAGGCACAACCTTCAGGTGAGATAACGGAGTAAGTGCTATATTGTAACATATTCACTTTGTCACCCACACCGATAGCTAATGCACCACCAGAACCGCCTTCACCGATAACTGTACAAATCACAGGTACTGTCAATGTTGCCATTTCACGCAAGTTACGAGCGATAGCTTCTGCTTGACCCCGTTCTTCTGCACCGACACCTGGATAAGCCCCTGGTGTGTCAATAAAGGTAATAATTGGTAGTTTAAAACGTTCCGCCATTTGCATTAAACGCAATGCTTTACGATACCCCTCAGGGGCTGGCATACCAAAATTACGCATCACTTTTTCTTTGGTTGAACGACCTTTTTGATGACCTATCACCATCACTGGACGACCATCTAAACGAGCTAGTCCACCAATAATGGCTTTGTCATTGGCAAATGCACGGTCGCCAGCAAGTTCTTCAAAATCAGTGAAAATATGCTCAATATAATCAAGAGTATAAGGACGATTTGGGTGACGAGATAGACGAGAAATCTGCCAAGAATCTAAATTAGCAAAAGTTTTCTTGGTAAGTTCTTTACTTTTTTTCTGTAAACGTTTGATTTCGTCATCAAGATTAATGTTACTATCATCACTTGATACCGCACGCAGAGATTCAATTTTTGCTTCCAGTTCAGCAATCGGTAATTCAAAATCTAAATATTCTTGGCTCATTTTCTTTTCCTAAGTATTGAAACTAGCACAAAACACACCGCACTTTATCAGTTTTTTTATAGGCATGCAAATTTGCTTTTTATTGTATGCTTTTTTACCGTAAATTGCAGTAATTTTCAGTAGTATGCAGGTAAAAAAAGCTACCCGAAAGTAGCTTTTGGGGATAGTAAATACGGTTAATTAAACATAGCCGAAATAGATTCTTCGTTACTAATACGGCGAATGGCTTCTGATAACATACCAGAAAGGGTTAATACACGCACTTTACCTAACGCTTTGATTTCAGCACTTAATGGAATAGTGTCCGTGACAACGACTTCATCAATAACGCTATTGGCTAGGTTTTGTACCGCACTGCCAGAGAATACCGCATGTGTTGCATAAGCGAATACATGTTTCGCTCCGCGTTCTTTTAAGGCTTCAGCAGCTTTACATAATGTACCGCCAGTATCGATCATATCATCTACTAAAATACAATCACGACCTGTCACATCCCCGATAATGTGCATCACTTGAGATACGTTGGCTTTTGGACGGCGTTTATCAATAATTGCCATATCCGCATCATTTAATAATTTTGCTACCGCACGAGCCCGCACTACACCACCAATATCAGGCGAAACCACCATTGGTTTTTCAAGGTCAGTTTTTTTCAAAATATCATGAATTAATACTGGTGAACCAAATACATTATCTACTGGCACATCAAAGAAACCTTGAATTTGTTCAGCGTGTAAATCACAGGTGAGTACACGGTCAACCCCAACGCTGGAAAGAAAATCTGCCACTACTTTAGCGGTAATCGGTACACGAGCAGAACGCACTCGGCGATCTTGTCGAGCATAACCAAAGTAAGGAATCACTGCTGTAATACGCCCAGCAGATGCACGGCGTAAAGCATCTACCATGACGATTAATTCCATTAGGTTGTCATTGGTTGGGGCGCAGGTAGATTGAATGATAAATACATCGCTACCACGTACGTTTTCATTGATTTGCACTTGGATTTCACCGTCACTAAAACGTCCAACCGTGGCATCGCCTAGCGATGTATAAAGACGTTCTGAAATGCGTTGTGCAAGTTCTGGTGTTGCGTTACCAGCAAAGAGTTTAATATCAGGCATTTTAATTTGACCTCAGGTTTAATAATAGAAGAAAGTTTAATTCTGTCGCTCAAGTTGGTTAAGTAATATTTCTAATGGTGAAGTATTACAGCCTTTCGCCACAAAACCAGTAAATTTTATGGGTTTAAGTTGATAAATCGCTTGTGCATCTTGTTCGCTATCAAATTCGGCAAATACACAGGATCCCGTTCCAGTCAACCTTGCTGGTGCATATTGTAGCAACCAAGAGAGTAATTCATCAATGATTGGATAGTGATTTCGCACAATTTTTTCACAATCATTACGATATTCATCAGTTAATAGCTGTGAAATTGGTTTCTTGGGGGTATTGCGAGTGAGATTAGCGTCCGCAAATATTCTCGCCGTTGAAATAGCTAACTCAGGTTTTAATACCAGATACCATTTTTCTTTTGGTTGGCAATGAATTATTTTTTCACCGACACCTTCAGCCACAGCGGCTAGTCCATCAATAAAAATAGGTACATCCGCACCTAATTTTACACCGATTTCGATTAATTGTTGTTTAGTTAATCCAGTTTTCCACAAATAGTTGAGAGCTACTAAAGTCGTTGCCGCATTTGATGAGCCACCACCAACACCACCGCCCATCGGGAGAATTTTATCTAAATGAATATTCGCACCAGATTGACAGCCAGTATATTGTTGCAATGCCGTGGCTGCACGATAAATCAAATTATCTTGTTTGTTTAAATTTGGAATATCGGGGGTTAATTGAATTTGATCATCATCACGTAAACTGATGTTTAACCAGTCGCCATAATCTAAAAATTGAAATAAGGTTTGTAATTCGTGATAGCCGTCAGGGCGTTTATTATTAATATATAAAAATAAATTCAGTTTGGCGGGGCTAGGGAAACGGATATGATTTCCCTGTTGAATGGTTGACATATCGGAAAGTGCGGTAGAAAAATGATAATTTTTCATTATAAAGTCCAATTATCCACTCGTATTTTTAAGGTTTGTGTCGAATTTTTTAGCAAAATATCTTTGGGTAATGCTGGTATGCGATCTTGATGATAAACTAAATAATCTGCCGTCCACAGCATACCATCCACTGCATAGTTAAAGCTCGACAAATAATGATTTTCACCTACTTGATAATCCGCTTTTTCGTCTGGCTGACCTTTTAACCAAGTGGCTAATTGTTCTAACGGCACGTCCATACCAACGATTTCTCGCACTAGATATTTGGCATCTTGTTCAGAACGTTGATGACCTTTATTATCTGAAATTGTCATGCCAGCATTGTGCATTTGCAAGGTTAAACTGCTTGCACTAATGGTAGAGTAAAGTTTTAACGTATAGTTTTTAGCATTGGTATATTGCCATTCAAAACGGCTGGAAAAGCGTTCTTTCTGGCTAATATAACCTAACTGCCCTTGGGCTTGATAGTTTTGGATTTGTTTAAGTTGGCTTAAATGTTGTTGCCAAGTGCGGTCATTCTTGCTAATCGTTTTAATATCGGTTGGACGTTGTTCACTGATGTCTAAACTTGAACAGCCAGTGAATAATATCGCAGATAATAAAATTAGGGATAAATGTTTGAGTTTCATTTTTAAATGAGTTCTTAAAAAGTCAGGGAGTATTCTAACTGGTTATTTTTATGAAGTCAAAATATCAAAGTGCGGTCTGATTTCAGCAATTTTTTGTTTTACCGCTAAAATCCGCCGAGCGGTAAGTTCATCTCGAATCCTTTGTTTTTCAAATCCGTCATTGATTACCTGTTGCACATCCACTTGTAAAGCAGTTTGATACAGTTGCCATAAATAGTCTTTTTGTGGGTATTCTCGTAGCTCAAAACCAGTGCGTCCACGACTATCTGCGACACAAACGGTTAGAAATTCTAAAAAGCGTTGCGGTTTACGCCATACATCAAATTGATTGAACAATTTAATAATCGTATTTGCTCGCAATTCAAAGGCTTTGTGAACATGGCTATGATATGTACAAGTCAGTTCCGCTAATACTTTGTCATAACTCGGCACTTTTAACCGATTGCTGAGATTTCGGGTGGGTTGAACGCCGTTTTTTTCGTGTCCATAGTGATGGGGTAAAATGGCTTTGGGCGTTAAGGCTTTGCCTAAATCATGACAAAGTGCGGCAAAACGCACCGCAGTTTTATTCAGTTCAGTTTGTTCGGTGAGTAGGGTAGCCTGTTGTAACACCAACATGGTATGAATAAAACTATCAATTTCGGGGTGATGTTGGGCTGGATTTGGCACGCCATAAAGTGCATCTAATTCAGGGAATAATACAGCTAATGCACCAACTTTACGTAACACGAAAAAATAGATTTCAGGATTTTTTTCATTAAGGGCTTTTTCGGTTTCTAACCAAATGCGTTCAGCCGTTAAATGAGCAAGTTCTCCCTGATCGGTGAGGGTTTTCATTAATTTAATCGTTTCATCTGCAATCATAAAACCTAAATAATGAAAACGAGCAGCAAAGCGAGCGACACGCAAAACACGCAAAGGATCTTCGGCAAACGCCGGGGAAATATGACGTAAAATGCGGTGATTTAAATCTTTAATACCACCAAAAGGATCGTATAGATTGCCTTGTTCATCTTGAGCGATAGCATTAATGGTTAAATCTCGCCGAATCAGATCTTGCTCAAGGGTGATGTCTGGAGAAAAGTCACACACAAACCCCGTATAACCTGAACCAGATTTTTGTTCAGTGCGAGCAAGAGCATATTCTTGTTTCGTTTTGGGGTGCAAAAAAACAGGGAAATCACTACCGACTTGTTGATAGCCCTGTTGAATAAGTTGTTCAGGTGTGCCACCCACAACCAGCCAATCTCGATCTTTAATAGGGAGATTCAATAATTGATCACGGACAGCACCACCAACTAAGAATGTTTGCATTTTCTGATGCCTGACACCTGTCATCTGATACCTGATTAAGCCCACCCGTCACGGCGACGACGTTTTGGCATAATCACTGGAATAATCAAACCAAGCAATAATCCCACACCAAGCACGGAACCACCATAAATAAACCATTGAATCGCAATTTCACGCTTACCTGCATCAAGCAAAGCCTCTAAATCACGATTTTTATTTTTAGTGATTTCTAATTCACGTTTTAATTGAGAATTTTCTTCTAATAATTGACTGCTACGCTGATCACTGTCAGCAGAACGGCGTTGCATTTCTACGGTACGTTGTTGCCAGTCTTTGTCAATATTATTTAGTTTTAAGGTTAAATCCTGAACTTTGGCTCTTAACTGTGGATTTTCATTTTTAGCACTGGGTGTTGAACTTAATTCGCTAGTTAAAATCCATGCTTCACGATTTTTACTATCTCGAATTAAAGTATAACGATCTTTATGATCTAATACATTAACTGGTTCGCCAGCTTGAATTGAACCCGCAATTTTAAAGTTATCACCCGCACCTTTGCGTAAAAAGGTATGCAAATTTTCAGTCACATATTGTGTTTCGGCTTGTGCCATTTGAATAGTCGTACCAAATAATAGAGAAGAAAGTAGTAGTTTTAACCATTTTTGCATTAACGTAATCTCCTTAAACATGATAGAAAAAAATGGTGTATTTTTTAATATTTTTTGACCGCACTTTTTGAAATACCTTAACGGAAAATGAGGTCCAAAACAAAATAAATAATAATAGCGAAAAAAGCACCAGCTGGAAGTGTGACAATCCAAGAGGCAATAATATTACGAATTACATTTAAGTTTAATGCCGCAATACCTCGAGCCAATCCGATACCTAAAACCGCACCTACTAGGGTTTGCGTAGTAGAAATCGGTAAGCCTGTGCCTGATGCCACAACAACAGTAGCTGCGGTGGCGAACTGAGCAGAGAAACCTCGGCTCGGGGTTAAATCGGTAATCCCTGTTCCGATAGTTGCCATAACTTTATAACCCATAATAATTAAACCCATTGCAATACCTGCTGCACCTAAAGGTAAAACCCACCAAGCCATCGGGGCAGTTGCCATAATATTGCCACCGTTTTCAACAATAGTCACAACCGCAGCTAAAGGACCGATAGCGTTAGCTACATCATTTGAACCATGAGCAAATGCCATGGCACAGGCGGTCATTAACATAAGAATACTAAATACACGTTCAACGCCACCAAACACGCCACTACGTGCTTTTTTGATAAAGTTTTTACTACGAAAATAGAAATAGCTAATTACTACAGATACAAGACTAATTGCAAGAGATATAAGGATTGTTTCACCAGTGGTTAAACTTAAGCCGATATGTTTTAATCCTTTGGCAACAGTAACAATGACCAAAATAAACACAGTTAATCCCATAAAATAAGGACCATATTTTTGAGCATTATGTAAGGGTTTTTCAGTATCAAAAATTAATTTTTGAATAACAAAGAAAATTCCATAGGCTAATACGCCAGCAATAACAGGTGTGATAAACCAACTACCAACAATACCACTAATAACTCCCCACCGCACTGAATGAGTTCCAGCGGTAATACAAGCGAAACCAATAATTGCACCAACAATAGAATGGGTCGTAGAAACTGGCCAGCCCCAACGAGAGGCAATTAATAACCAAGAACCAGAAGCAAAGAGAGCAGACATCATGCCTAATACCAAGGTATCAGGAGTATTAATAAAGTTGGCTGGGTAGATGATTCCACTTTTTATGGTTTCCGTCACTTCGCCACCAGCCAAGTAAGCACCAGCACATTCAAAGATTAAAGCAATAATAATAGCTTGCTTCGCATTAATCGTTTTAGAACCAACGGAAGTTCCCATTGCATTCGAAACGTCATTTGCTCCCACACCAAAAGCCATAAAAAAGGCAAAGCTAGCAGTGATAATAATTAGAATGGTACCGTAGTCTTGTAATACGTCCATAGTCTATCTCCTATGTAATCATTACGAACGTGCCAGCATCAGTTCGATACGAGAGCCAACACGTTGTGCTTGATCGGCGAGTACACCAACCCATTCAAAGATTTTGTATAAGAACATCACATCGATCGGATTATATTGGTTTTCAATTTGACGTAACATTCTACGTAATTTAATCTGCATTTGATCCGTATCATCTTCAATAATATCTAATTCATTAATCATATCATTGACAAATTTGAGTTCACGCCCTTTAAAGCCAGTTTCTAATAATTGATCCATTTCTCTAATCACATTATGAGCCTGCACAGTAGCATCTAAACTGCGACAAAGAAATTTCATAAAATCTTGTTGTAAACCATCAGGAATACCAAATTGACGACCTACCATTCGACCAGCAATATCTTTAGCATAATTGGCTAATTTATCTTGCTGTGTTACTAATTCAAGTAAATCGGTACGATCAATAGGTAAGAATAAACCTCGTGGTAATTTTAAACGGATTTCGCGTTTCAACGAATCTGCTTGGCGTTCTGTTTCTGAAATTTGCAAACGCATTTGTTCTGATTTTTCCCATTCACTTTTAAAAGTGGCTTCGAAAAAAGGAATCAGCAAGCTACAGGCTTCTGTTACTTTATCAGAATGTTGTTGTAATGGTTTTAAGGGGGAATGGGCAAATAATCCTAGGATATTGTTAATTGCCATAGAAAACTCCAAATTAATCAATAAAATTGCGTGCATATTACCTTAAATATGCGAAAAATTCACGATCTAAATGAAAAAAGCTCTATAATAAAGCAAGATTTTTACTTATTAAGGACGTAAAAATGTCAAATGAAATCGAATTGAAATTAGCGGTAACGCTAGAAATTGCCGATCAGTTTTCACAAATATTAAGTGATTTTCATATTTTAAAACAAGATAAGCTATTTTTAGGTAATATCTATTACGATACAGCAGATCGCTATTTTGCCCAACATAAAATGGGACTCAGAGTGCGGTCGGAAAATCAGCAGTTTACCATGACATTAAAAACCAATGGCAATGTGACAGGGGGATTGCATATTCGCCCTGAATATAATTTCCCGTTGAACTCGGCTCAACCTGATGTCGCTGTTTTGCAACAAATAGATAATATTGATTTCCCAACCGATCTCAAATTAGCACCTATTTTTAGCACTGATTTTACTCGTCAAGTTTGGCTGATTGAATGTGCTAAACATACAGAAATTGAAATTGCGTTAGATCGTGGTGAAATTAAAGCAAATGGTCAAATTGAGCCGATTTGTGAAATTGAATTTGAATTAAAAAGTGGTGAATTACAGGATTTATTTACTTTCGTGGCAAATTTAAGTTTTGTAGATGGGGTAAGATTGAGTTCAGTCAGCAAAGCCAAACGAGGCTATCAGTTGGCTCAAGGCGATTTACCAAAAGTGATTGACTGGATTGAGAAATGGCGAGATTTTTTACATAGCAAACAAACTGCGGTGAATTCTCAACAAATTTTGACCGCACTTTTGGCTTATGAACAGCAATTAATTGAAGAAACAATGCAGTTTGGCATAAATTTCTTTGCTCAAGAATTTATTAAAACAGTTGAACGGATTGGTACATTTTTCAATTTATATCATTATTATGTGGATAATGGACATTTAATCCAAACGGTTTTCGAGCAACAAAATCAACAAGTTGATCAAAGTGTTGTGGTCGAGATAGTGGAAAATAATCAATACCTGTTTGAGCAAATTGGTCAAATTATTGTTTTACATAGCGAAAGTAAGGATAATCAGTTAGCCATGCAAAAATTAAATGACTTACTGCATCAAGGGCAATATGTAAGACGTATGCTTAATTTAATTAAATTAACGGTAAATTAACATGGCAAAAGCACCTAAAACAGCTTATGTTTGTAATGATTGTGGAGCAGAATTTGCTCGTTGGCAAGGACAGTGTTCGGCGTGTAAATCGTGGAATACGATTAGTGAAGTCCGCCTAGTTTCTGCGAAATCTAGCTCTAAGGGAGATCGATTTAGTGGTTATGCTGGAGAAACACAAGCGAAAATCCAAACACTATCAGAAATTAGTTTACAAGAAACGCCGAGGTTTTCCAGTGGATTCAATGAATTAGATCGGGTGCTAGGGGGCGGAATCGTACCAGGATCAGCGATTTTGATCGGCGGACACCCTGGAGCAGGGAAATCCACCTTGTTATTACAAGTGATGTGTGGATTGGCTCAAAATATGACCGCACTTTATGTCACGGGTGAAGAAAGTTTACAACAGGTTGCCATGCGTGCAAATCGTTTGGGTTTACCCTCAGATCGTTTACAAATGCTATCGGAAACCTCTGTCGAACAAATTTGTAATTTGGCAGATCAACTTAAACCACAAATTATTGTGATCGACTCTATCCAAGTGATGCACCTTGCCGATATTCAATCCAGCCCTGGTTCAGTGGCTCAAGTGCGAGAATGTGCTTCCTTTTTAACTCGTTATGCCAAAACTCGCCAAGTGGCTATTATTATGGTGGGACATGTCACCAAGGACGGCACACTTGCTGGTCCAAAAGTATTGGAACACTGTATTGACTGTTCGATTTTATTAGAAGGGGAATCCGATAACCGTTACCGCACCTTACGTAGCCATAAAAACCGTTTTGGTGCCGTGAATGAGTTAGGGGTTTTTGCTATGACTGAACAGGGTTTAAAAGAAGTGAAAAATCCATCGGCAATTTTTTTAAGTCGTGGAGATGAACTCACATCAGGCAGTTCAGTGATGGTGTTATGGGAGGGAACGCGTCCATTATTAGTGGAGATTCAAGCCTTAGTGGATCATTCTATGCTCGCCAATCCACGCCGTGTTGCGGTGGGGTTAGAACAAAATCGACTGGCATTATTGCTGGCAGTATTGCACCGTCACGGTGGTTTACAAATGTCTGATCAAGATGTGTTTGTGAACGTGGTAGGTGGGGTGAAAGTAACCGAAACCAGTGCAGATCTTGCATTATTATTAGCCTTAATTTCCAGTTTTCGTAATCGTCCTTTACCGCAAGATCTGGTGGTATTTGGTGAAGTGGGGTTAGCTGGTGAAATTCGTCCCGTACCTAGTGGTCAAGAACGCATTTATGAAGCAGGAAAACATGGGTTCAAGCGAGCTATTGTACCCTTTGCCAATAAGCCGAAAAGTGCGGTGCAAAATATGCAAGTTTTTACCGTGAAGAAATTAGCTGATGCGTTAGAAATATTGGATCATTTTTAATGATGAAAATACCCCGTACTGACGTACGGGGTTAAGTATGGTGACGATGCTCCGCATCTTGTTTTGCTTTTCTAACTAAAACCCTTCCTCAAATTCTTCTCTTGTCGCTACTTTAATTTGCATGTGTTCACGGTTTAAACCGAGGTCAAAGGCAATGGCAATCGCCACGAAAATGGAAGAATAGGTACCAAATCCGATACCGATTAATAATGCCAACGAGAAACTATGAATACTGCTACCACCAAAATAGAGTAAGGTAAATACAACAAACAAGGTGGTTAGTGATGTGATCATCGTTCTTGATAGGGTTTGGGTTAATGAAATATCAATCACTTCCTGACTGCTCATACGACGAATTTTGCGGAAGTTTTCACGTACACGGTCGAATACCACGATACTATCGTTCAATGAGTAACCGACCACGGTGAGGATTGCTGCAACGAAAGTTAAATCGATCTCAATTTGTAAAAATGAGAAAATTCCTAAAGTTACAATCACGTCATGAGCAAGGGCGAGAATACCGCCGACCCCTAAACGCCATTCAAATCGCATTCCGACATAACCTAATAATAGGATTAATGTGGCTAAGGTGGCATAAATAGCTCCTTGGGTTAATTCTTCACCTACATTTGGACCCACAAATTCTACTGATTTCACTTCAATATTGGCGTCAAGTGCGGTCATCATGTCTTTAATTTCAGTACCAATTTTGGCATCACTGGCGGTTGCTGGTAAACGAATGATAACATCGCTAGTTGAACCTGTTGTTTGTACTAACGCACTGGCAATACCATTATTGCTTAAGGTTGAACGAACTTGATCCAGATTGGCAGGTTGTGAAAAATGGGTATCAATCACTACACCACCAGTAAAATCTAAGCCCCAGTTAAAGCCTTTGGTAAACATACAAAAAATGCAGAATCCAGTTAATAACAAAGAGAAAAGATAACCAAATTTGCGGTAATTCATAAAGCGGATTAAGCTAAAAGGTAAGCCTATTCCTTGATATTCGTGCTTTTGTTTAAGTAAACTCACAATATTTCTCCGCACTTAAATAGATAATTTTTCAACACGTTTGCCACCGTAAATCCAGTTGACCAGCATACGTGTGCCTGTAATGGCGGTAAACATAGAGATTGCCACCCCTAAAGCAAGGGTTACTGCAAAGCCTTTCACTGGACCTGTGCCGACAGCATAAAGGACGATGGAGGTTAAAATCGTGGTTAAGTTGGCATCAAAAATAGATGACCAAGCACCGTTATAACCCTCGTGAATGGCTTGTTGTATCGGGCGACCATTACGCATTTCTTCTTTAATCCGTTCAAATATAAGTACGTTCGCATCTACCGACATACCCACCGAGAGTATAATCCCCGCAATTCCTGGCATAGTGAGTGTGACCCCAGGTATTAAAGACATCAGACCGACAACCAAAATCATATTGGCACAAAGAGCAAGACTGGCAATTAAACCGAATAGTTTATAGAACACTAAACAGAATAAAATCACGATAACTAAGCCCCAAAGACCTGCGGTTAAACCTTGTTCTACGTTTTGAGCACCTAATGAAGGTCCTACGGTACGTTCTTCCACAATTTGAATCGGGGCAGTTAACGCACCAGAACGAAGCAGAACGGATAAATTTTGTGCTTCTGCTGGGCTATCAATCCCAGTGATTTGGAATTGACTACCAAAACGACCTTGAATTGTTGCCACGTTAATCACTTCGGCATTTTTCTCTAAAATGACTTTGCCATTTTCATCTCTTTTACCGTTATCTTTATATTCTACATATAACGTTGCCATCGGTTTTTTTAGATTAAGTTTAGTGGTATTTGCCATGATTTCACCACCTTCGCTATCTAAATTGACGCTGACTTGTGGGGTAGATGTATTATGATCTAAACCTGATGTAGCATTAGTAATATGTTCACCACCAAGCACGGCTTTACGATATAACGCTACAGGTCGTCCACTACGATCTAACTGAATTTCTGTATCAGACGGCACAATGCCACGAGCCAACGCTTCAGGGCTAACATTGCCATTCACCATACGGAATTCAAGGGTTGCAGTAGCACCTAATAATTCTTTAGCACGGGCAGTATCTTGAATCCCTGGTAATTCAACCACGATACGTTCTGCACCTTGACGCTGGATCACCGCTTCGGCTACGCCTAATTCTTCCACACGTTTACGCAAAATGCTTAAGTTTTGTTCAATCGCATGATCACGTGCTTCAATTAATGCTTTATCAGAGAGTGCTAATGCAATGGTGTCATCAGAGATTTCATTAATAGTCAGATTTGGGTGCTGTTTACGGATCAGCTGTTTGGCTTCAAACAGCTGTTCAGGTTTAGTCACGCTAAGGACAGTACTAAAATTGTCCCCATTTTTAACCGCTGAATATTGAATTTTTTCCTTACGTAATTCACCACGTAAACTATCTTGCAACTGTTCTTGGCGTTTGCCTAAAGCAGTATTCATATCCACTTCCATCAGAAAGCGTACGCCACCACGTAAGTCTAAGCCCCATTTCATTGGGTTGCCTCCAATACTACTTAACCAAGCTGGTGTAGAGGGGGCAAGGTTTAATGCAGTTGAATAGCTATTGCCTAATTTTTCAGTAATTTTATCTTTGGCTAATAGCTGATCAGTGGTATTGGCAAAACGGGCTAAAATTGAGCCGTTTTCTAATAGAATAGATTTTGCACTAATATTGTTACTCGTCAGGGCAGCTTGCACCTCTGTTAAGGTAGTTTCTGTTGCTTGTTGACCACGAGTACCCGAGATTTGCACGGCAGGATCTTCGCCGTAAATATTTGGAAGAGCATATAATGTACCAATGGCGATCATAAAGATCACCATTAGATTCTTCCATAAAGGGAAACGGTTTAACATCGGTTAATACCTTTTTATGAAATTAAAGAGATTTGATTGAGCCTTTTGGTAACACGGCAACGATAAAGTTACGTTTAATGGTAACTTCATTAGTTGGATTTAACGCAATCACTACTTCATCACTGTTTTCAGATAATTTAGTAATTTTACCGATCAAACCGCCAGAGGTTAAAATTTCAGAGCCTTTGGCTAAAGAATCCATTAAGGCTTTGTGTTCTTTGTTACGTTTGGCTTGTGGGCGATAAATCATAAAATAGAAAATTAAACCAAAAATTGCAAAAATAATTAACATAGACATTGGACTGCTTTGTTGTGCTTCCATTTTTATTTTCCTTTTTGTTGATAAATATAAAAAATAGGTGGCTAAAATAGCATAAAATAATTAAAAATGCTATTTATGCCCGTACTTTTTGTAAAGGTGGTACTTCCTTACCAATTTTGGCATAAAATTCCACCACGAAATCCTCAAAACGATCTTGTTCAATAGCGGTACGAATCTGTTCCATCAAGCGTTGATAATAACGCAAATTATGGATTGTATTCAGTCTAGCCCCCAAAATCTCACCACACTTATCTAAATGATATAAATAAGATTTGGTGTAATGTTTGCAGGTGTAACAATCACATTCAGGATCCAATGTACTGGTATCATCACGATATTTAGCATTACGAATTTTCACAATGCCGTCCGATACAAACAAATGTCCATTACGTGCGTTACGAGTCGGCATCACGCAATCAAACATATCAATCCCACGGCGAACGCCCTCCACTAAATCTTCAGGCTTACCCACGCCCATTAAATAACGCGGTTTATCTTGCGGCAATAATGGATTTACAAATTCCAAAATGCGGTGCATTTCTTGTTTCGGTTCACCGACCGCTAAACCGCCTACTGCATAACCGTCAAAGCCAATATTCACCAAGCCCTCAATGGAAATTTTGCGTAATTCTTCAAAAGTACCGCCTTGCACAATACCAAATAACGCATTTTGATTTTCCAATTCATCAAACCGCTGACGGCTACGTTTCGCCCAACGCAATGACATTTCCATGGAGTTTTTAGCATAATCAAAGGTCGCTGGATAAGGTGTACATTCATCAAAAATCATCACAATATCCGACCCGAGATCGTATTGAATTTCCATAGATTTTTCAGGGGATAAAAAGATCTTTTCACCGCTAATCGGATTTTGGAAATGTACCCCTTCTTCTTTGATTTTGCGTAATTTACCTAAGCTGAACACCTGAAAACCGCCAGAATCGGTCAAAATCGGTCTATGCCATTGCATAAAATCGTGTAAATCACCATGTTTACGCATCACTTCCTGCCCTGGGCGTAGCCATAAATGAAAGGTATTACCGAGTAAAATTTCCGCCCCCGTGGCACGCACTTCTTCGGGAGTCATGCCTTTGACAGTGCCGTAAGTTCCCACTGGCATAAAGGCGGGGGTTTGGACGGTAAAGTCGCCTTGTGGACGGGTGAAGATCATTTCGCCACGGCGGGCAGTTCCGTTAGTTTTTTTTAAATTAAATTTCATAGTTTTCCTTTTCGAATAAACAGTTCGATGGTGTTTTATTATAATCGGGTTTCGCCGATGGCGACTTACTTTTTCTTTGCTTGTGCAAAGAAAAAGTAAGCAAAAAGAAACACACCCCAATTTTGCCTTGTTTCCTGAAAACGCTTTAATTTGCTTAACGGAAAATGGCTGAACTCGCTACGCTCAGACAGACGCCATTTTCCTACAAATTAAAGCGTTTTCAGGCGGCAAACATGGGGACCCCATTTTATTTTCAATACCTAGCACTAGCGTACTAGGTTACGTATAGTCACGCTACTCCGTAGCTTAGGACAAAATCTCAATTTCTTCACCGCACTTTTATTTATATTCGTTCAAATTGGGGTCCCCGTCTGAACCGCCTGAGCGTTTTGGTATTTTTAGCTAAATTTTGCATGTCTGAGCGAAGCGAGTTCAAAATTTAGCGTTAAGAAAATACCAAATAAGCTCAGAAAAGCGGTGAAGTCGGGGCGTGTTTTCTTTTGCCTACTTTTCTTTGCACGAGCAAAGAAAAGTACGGTCGCCCATCGGGCGAAACCCGATCTAAAAAATGTTATTTAGTATTTAAACGTCAACTTTTTTACTGATAAACATCGCATCCCCATAACTAAAAAACCGATACCGATTTTCCACCGCACTTCTATACGACTTCATCACATTCTCATACCCTGCAAACGCCGAAACCAACATAATCAACGTACTTTCTGGTAAATGAAAATTAGTAATTAAACAATCTACTACCCGAAATTTTTTCCCTGGGTAAATAAAAATTGAAGTATCGGAAAAATATGGCTCAATAATCTGCGAACTGCTTTTTTCTTCCGCAAATAACGCCGCACTTTCCAGCGAACGCACCGAGGTTGTCCCCACCGCAATCACACGCTTACCTGCCGATTTTGTAGCTAATACCGCATCGACCACATCTTGTGGCACTTCCACATATTCCGCGTGCATCTGGTGATCTTCGATTTTTTCCACTCGCACAGGTTGGAATGTTCCCGCCCCAACGTGCAAGGTAACAAAGGCAAAATTCACCCCTTTGGCTTTTAATTTTGCTAACAATTCATCATCGAAATGCAAACCTGCGGTCGGAGCTGCCACTGCCCCAGGGATTTTGTTATACACCGTTTGATAACGCTCTTGATCCGCTTCTTCATCGGGACGATCAATATAAGGCGGTAACGGAATATGTCCGATTTTATTCAATACGTCTAAAACTGCGGTGTTTTTATCGGCAATTTCTAATTCAAACAACGCCCCTTGACGACCAAGCATCGTAACCGCAATGCCGTTATTTTCGCCAAGTTTATCTTCACCCAACACTAAAACCGCCCCGTTTTTAGGGGCTTTACTGGAACGAATATGGGCTAAAAATGTGCTTTCGCTCAACACACGCTCAACTAGCACTTCAACCTTGCCACCACTGACTTTCCGCCCAAACATACGGGCAGGAATGACACGAGTATTGTTAAATACCAACAAATCGCCAGCATTGACTAAATCCAATACATCGGCAAAAGTGCGGTGAAAAATTTCACCGTTTTGACCATTTAATTGCAATAAACGGCTTGAAGTACGGTCAGGTTTCGGATAACGAGCAATCAGCTCATCGGGTAAATCAAAATAAAAATCGGATACCAGCATAAATTAACATCAGTCTTAATTTTAAATGTGCGATAGTCTATTGTGATTTTCTTTTTAGCACAAGCAAAAACCTTTATTTATTAGCATTTTTTCGCTAGAATTAAACGCTTAATCTGATTACAAAAAACAACAGTCAAATGTCAAAAATTGCTAAATTTTATCTACTCAAACAATTCCAATCGCAGCATGATCTTTCAGAATCAGAGCTATTGGCTTGTGATCTGTCCGCTCAATTATGGCGACAAGGACAGCGTGTGTTAATCGCCTGCCAAAGCGAACAACAAGCGTTAAATTTAGATGAAGCCTTGTGGGCAAGAGATCCCGAGCAATTTGTACCGCACAATTTATCAGGCGAAGTAACCAATTTCGCCACCCCGATAGAAATTAGCTGGATCGGCAAACGCAACGCCCAACGGCGAGATGTGTTGATTAATTTACAACAGAGCATTCCTGATTATGTGTCCGCTTTTAATCAAGTAATTGATTTTGTGCCAGCAGACGAACAACAAAAAGCCATTGCCCGAGAACGGTATAAACAATATCGGCAAATGGGGTGGCAGATGGAGATGGTAGAATAAAATGACCAAAGAAGAAGCAATAAAAAAAACACAACGATATGCTGATTTTATGAAAAGCGTGGATGGACGAGAAGAAAAAGCACGAAGTTTTAACTTTTCAGCGTCCGAATGGAAATATTGTGCAACATTATCCTGACGGAACAGAAATTGTAATTAAGTATGCAGAAACGAGTTGCAGCACGAACCCTTGATTTTTTCGATCGCCATGTTACTAAATTGATGATCGAAAAATACGGCTTTAAAGAAATAGACGCAATCCGTGCCTTTTTGCAATCAGAAACCTATCAAATGTTGATTGATAGTGAATTAGAATTATATAAATTAAGCCCTTATGCGTTATTTGATTTATGGGAAAGCGAAAAAGTAACAGGCGATCCACGCAATTCGGCTTACATTCGGGCGAATTAAAATGAGTAAAGAAAGCGAATTTTTTATCTATTTGTTAGAACGTTATGCGGAATATAAACATCAATCCGCCGATCAAGTTCTAAAACAATGGGATAAGTTAGGATTAACGCAGTTTATTTATGATATGTATGAAATGTATCATTGCGAACGGTTGCAAAATGCGTTTAATGATATTGAATTATTAATTAAAGAGAAAAATGGAGATTTATATGACTATTAGTAAAGACGCTATCTTTGGAGCGATAACGACAATTATTGGGGCAGTTATTGGTTCAAGTATTACTATTGGATATCAAAGTTATAGGGATTCAACTATAGATGAACGAAATATAAGTGAATTAAAAGCCGAAAATATTAAGTTAGAAAATAAAACCAAAGAACTAAATGAAAAACTAAATTATGATAATAATCAATTAGCATCCCTTGAATCACAAATAAATGAAAACAATAAAAAAATAAATGATAAATCATTAATAATCAATAATCTAGAGAAAGAAAATATCAGTCTAAAGGAAGAAAATGAGAATATAAAAAAAGAACAAAGCTCATGGATTAGTAAAAAAGCTGATTTAGAACGTAAAATAGATATTCTTGAACAGGAAAAATCAGAGTTAGAACCCAATAAAAATATTTTAAACAAAATTTCCGACTTAGAAAGAGAGCTTAAGAATTTACCTAATTGTATAGTGAATTATACGACCCCTAATGGGATAGAAAAAAGCCCACTTTGTCAAAAAGAAAGAAAGGAAATTAACGATAAAATTTACCAATATCATAAAATGTTGAAATAGTAATAATAAAACTAATTATTAATTGAAAGAGACTTGAAATGACACAAAACCTTCAAATGGCAGACCGCTTTGAGCCGTCTGCGGTAGAACAAGCCTTGTATCGCCACTGGGAAGAACAAGGGTATTTTAAACCAAGCGAAGATGAGAGCCAACAGGGGTACTGCATCGCTATTCCACCGCCGAATGTAACTGGGTCGTTGCACATGGGACACGCTTTCCAACAAACCTTAATGGATACACTAATCCGTTTTAACCGTATGGAAGGCAATAATACGCTGTGGCAAACGGGTACTGACCACGCAGGGATTGCGACTCAAATGGTGGTGGAACGCAAGATTGCAGCGGAAGAAGGCAAAACTCGCCACGATTATGGGCGTGAAGCCTTTATCAACAAAATTTGGGACTGGAAAGCCTATTCGGGCGGTACGATTAGCCAACAAATGCGTCGTTTGGGCAACTCGATCGATTGGGATCGTGAGCGTTTTACGATGGACGATGGTTTGTCTAATGCGGTGAAAGAAGTCTTCGTTCGCCTGCACGAAGAGGGGCTAATTTATCGTGGCAAACGCCTTGTGAACTGGGATCCAAAATTGCACACCGCCATTTCTGATTTGGAAGTGGAAAACAAAGAGAGCAAAGGCTCGTTGTGGCATTTCCGCTATCCGTTAGCGAACGGGGCGAAAACGGCGGAAGGCAAGGATTATTTGGTGGTGGCGACTACTCGCCCTGAAACCGTACTCGGCGATACGGCAGTGGCGGTTCACCCTGAAGATGAGCGTTATCAATCGCTTATCGGTAAATCGGTGATTTTGCCGTTGGCGAACCGTGAAATCCCGATTGTGGCGGACGATTATGTGGATCGTGAGTTCGGGACAGGTTGCGTGAAGATTACGCCCGCCCACGATTTCAACGACTACGAAGTGGGCAAACGCCATAATTTACCGATGGTCAATGTGATGACTTTGAATGCCGATATTCGTGCGGAAGCGGAAATTGTCGGCTCAGACGGTAAAATTTTAGAAAATTACACCGCACTTATTCCTGCCGATTATCAAGGTTTAGAGCGTTTTGCTGCACGTAAAAAAGTGGTCGCCGATTTTGAAGCCTTGGGCTTATTAGAAGAGATCAAACCGCACGATTTGAAAGTGCCTTATGGAGACCGTGGTGGAGTGCCGATTGAGCCGATGCTGACCGATCAGTGGTATGTGAGCGTAAAACCGCTTGCGGAAGTGGCGACTAAAGCCGTGGAAGACGGCGAAATTCAATTTGTGCCGAAACAGTATGAAAACCTGTATTTCTCGTGGATGCGTGATATTCAGGACTGGTGTATTTCTCGCCAACTTTGGTGGGGACACCGCATTCCTGCGTGGTATGACGAAGCGGGCAATGTGTATGTGGCTCGCTCCGAAGAAGAAGTGCGTGCGAAACACAATTTGCCTGCCGATCTCGCCTTAAAACAAGATGAAGATGTGTTAGATACTTGGTTCTCATCAGGCTTGTGGACGTTCTCAACTCTTGGCTGGCCAGAACAAACCAAAGAATTGCGAATGTATCACCCAACGGACGTGCTGATTACGGGCTTTGACATCATTTTCTTCTGGGTTGCACGAATGATTATGTTCACGATGCACTTTATCAAAGACGAAAATGGCAAACCGCAAGTGCCGTTCAAAACCGTGTATGTTACGGGCTTGATTCGTGATGAAAATGGGCAAAAAATGTCCAAATCTAAAGGTAACGTGCTTGACCCGATCGATATGATTGACGGCATTTTGCTCGAAGATTTGCTTGAAAAACGCACTGGCAATATGATGCAGCCGCAACTGGCGGAAAAAATCGCCAAAGCGACCAAAAAAGAGTTCGCAGACGGCATTGCCCCACACGGCACAGACGCACTGCGTTTCACGCTGGCAGCCTTGGCAAGCAACGGTCGTGATATTAACTGGGATATGAAACGCCTTGAAGGCTACCGCAATTTCTGCAACAAATTGTGGAACGGTAGCCGTTTTGTTCTCACGAATGATAAGCTTGATTTATCCGCTGGTGAAACCGAATTGAGCGTGGCTGATCGCTGGATTATTTCCACCTTCAACCGCACCGTGAGCGAGTTCCGCACCGCCTTAAGTCAATACCGCTTTGACTTGGCAGCCAACGCCATTTACGACTTCACTTGGAATCAGTTCTGCGACTGGTATTTGGAACTCACCAAACCTGTGTTTGCTAATGGCACAGCTGCCCAAATTCGTGGTGCAAGCCAAACCTTGGTGCAAGTGCTTGAGCAATTACTCCGCCTAGCTCACCCGATTATGCCATTTATCACCGAAGAAATTTGGCAAAAAGTGAAAGGCTTTGCTGGTGTGAGCGGTGAAACTATTATGTTGCAACCGTTCCCGAAAGCAGACGATGCCAAACTTGACGCACAAGCCGAAAAAGAGATTGAGTTCTTAAAAGAAATCATCGTTGCCGTGCGTAATATCCGTGCCGAAAGCAACATCGCCCCGAGTAAAGGGTTGGATTTATTGCTCAGAAATGTGGACGCTGAAAATTGCAAAACCTTGCAAAAAAATGACCGCACTTTGAAAGCCTTAGCTAAATTAGATGAGGTAAAAGTGCTTCTCGAGGGCGAAAAAGCTCCATTATCGGTGGCGAAATTAGTCGGTAAAACCGAATTGCTCGTACCGATGGCAGGCTTTATCAACAAAGAAGCCGAACTTGCAAGACTTGCCAAAGAGATTGAAAAACTCAATGGTGAAGTAGCACGCATTGAAGCCAAACTTTCCAATGAAGCCTTTGTGGCAAAAGCCCCAGAGCAAGTGATTGCGAAAGAAAGAGAGAAAATGCAAGGGTATCGGGAAGGGATTGAGAAGTTAGTGAGCCAGCAAGCAGAAATTGAAGCCCTTTAATTGATAAATATCCTCTTGAATAAGGGGATATTTTTTATATTAGGAAATGATGTTATGAAAGATATTTATTTTTTGACCATTAGCCGAGAAAATACAGCACTATCGACCCAACCGCATTTAATGTTGTGTGGCGAGAATATTTCATTTTTAAATCCCATTTTGAAAAATTCTACATTAATAGAACAATCAGAGGATTTTTTTACGATGAAAGTGACTTTTTTTAAAGGAAGTCGATTTTCTCAAACATTAGAAAGTAAAGTGCTTTGTTCTGAAACTAAGTTATTTTGTAATAAAAATCAGTTACCTGAATGTAAATATCCTTGCTTGGGTAAAGTTGTGATTGCAACTGAAATTAAACAGATCGATGTAGAATTGATTAAAAATATTTCTTGGTTTATTCGAGGATCTGAAACATTAAAACAGGAAAGTTTAAAAGAATTACCTAATGAATGGCGGATTATTGATGGTCGTGGCATGGCTTTATTAGAAAAATATCCACAAAGTTTGAAACAATCTTGTCGTCAGCTCTTTTTGGTTATGTTAGGATTAGCCTATTATTATGCTTTGCAACAAATTAATGAAGAACTTTCTCGGGTTTTGGCTAAATCAGATAATACGAGCGAATTAGATCAACTTTATTCTGATGCTTCAATATTTAATGCCAGTTATTATTTTTATAATCCCATTGAATTTTCTCGTTATGCAACTTTTCGAACTTGGCAAGATGTGCGAGAAGCCTATCATCTTGAACAAAAAAACAAAGAAATTACTTCTCAATTAGCTCAAGTACATCAAATTTTAAGCTATACAGAACAGAAAAATGAACAAATATTAGATAAATTAAGAGATAAAAAAATAGCATGGTTTGCTGGTATTATATCTGCATTGAGTTTGTTTGAAGTGATTGATGTGATAAAAAATTGGTTTAGTTAGAGATTTAAATGTTTAAGCTAAGTGGGGGGAATATAACAATATAAGGTGACAATATGAAAACTGACAAAATTTCTCCAGATACAGTGTCTGCACTATCAACTACAATGTTAATACCTTTATGGGCAAAAGCGGTTGAATTCGATCAAAAACAACCTTTATTACGTGATGCGGAAGCCGTACGTATGATAGGAATGATTGATTATGATTTCAGTCGCTTTGCAAAATCTAAAGCATCTCAAGTGGGGTGTTGCGGTCGAGCAGCGTTAATGGACGATATGGCAAATCGCTTTATTGCAGAATATCCAGATGCGGTTATCGTTGATTTGGGTGCAGGATTAGATGCTCGTTTTGAACGTTTAGGTAAACCGCCAATAACAGCTTGGTATGATTTAGATTTACCAGAAGTTATTGAGTTAAGAAGAATGTTATTGTCTGAAACCAGTAATCATTATTTGGCTGCTTCATTATTTGATGAAAGTTGGATGGAGATGGTGGCTGAATACAATAAGCCTGTGTTGTTAATTATTGAAGGGGTGTTAATGTATTTCCAGCCAGAGCAAGTGAAAGATTGGTTTGCATTGCTTGCTCGTAAATTACCTAATGCTGAAATTATTTTTGATACGTTGCCTAAAATAGCGATTGGTCGCCAAAAAAAACATGATGCACTTAAACATATTGAAAAACCACCTGAATTTAAATGGGGAATTAACCATATTGAAGATTTAAATCAATTAGGGCTGACTATTTTGGAAAATGTGGAATTAAGTAGCATTTGTGGTCAACGTTATCCGCTGATATTACGCTTATTATATTTAACCAAATGTGGGCGAAAAAAATTAGATATTCAGATAGTCAGAGCAAAAATTTGTTCGAATGAATAAAATCGCGAAAATGCCCTTTATGCTAAAAGGGCATTATTTGTATTTTTAATGCGGATTTCTCGTGTTCGTCCCATTTAAATTCCGCATCAACAACCCATAATCTAATTCAATATCCGCTGGTACATCTAAAAACACAAAATGTCCATCGCCAAGACCTGCTTCAACATTTTCATTTTTACGGTTTAACATACGTTCGATTTTGAAAACGATATTGCCTTTGGGGGTCATCATTTCCACCGAATCGCCCACTAAGAATTTATTTTTCACCGCCACTTCCGCCATACCTTGATCATTACGTTTACCCGTAAATTCGCCGACAAATTGTTGACGTTCGGAAATGGAGTAGCCGTATTCATAATTTTGATATTCATCGTGGGTGTGTCGGCGTAAGAAACCCTCGGTGTAGCCACGGTGAGCAAGGCTTTCTAAGGTATCCATCAGGCTCTCATCAAACGGTTTGCCCGCAGCAGCATCATCAATGGCTTTGCGATACACTTGAGCGGTTCTGGCACAGTAATAGAACGATTTTGTCCGTCCTTCGATTTTCAGGGAATGAACGCCTAATTTTGTTAATTGTTCAACATGTTGCACGGCACGCAAATCTTTTGAATTCATAAAATAGGTGCCGTGTTCATCTTCAAAAGCGGTCATTTGTTCATCAGGGCGGTGCGGTTCGGTGTATAAAAATACCTTGTCGGTATGGCTGCCCTCGCCTAAGGTAGGGGCAACATTTTTTACCTCAATTTCAGGTTCAAACTTTTGTACTGCCTCTTTTTCTACGATATTGCCGACCTCGTCAATGGTGCCTTCTTCCATTTTATATTCCCAACGGCAAGCGTTGGTGCAGGTGCCTTGATTCGGGTCGCGTTTGTTAATATAACCTGATAGCAAACAACGCCCCGAATATGCCATACATAACGCCCCGTGTACGAAAATTTCCAGTTCCATATCAGGCACTTGCTGGCGAATTTCGGCGATTTCATCTAAAGAAAGCTCACGGGATAAGATCACTCGGGTTAAACCCATTTGCTTCCAGAATTTCACCGTTGCCCAGTTCACCGCATTGGCTTGCACGGAAAGATGAATATCCATGTCAGGAAAATTCTCACGCACCATCATAATTAAACCAGGATCGGACATAATTAACGCATCAGGTTGCATATCCACGACCACTTTTAAATCTTTAATAAAGGTTTTTAATTTGGAATTATGTGGGGCGATATTCACCACCACATAGAATTTTTTGCCGAGAGAATGGGCTTCATCAATGGCAATTTTTAAATTGGCGTGGTTAAATTCGTTATTCCGCACACGCAAGCTATAACGGGGTTGTCCGGCATAAACGGCATCTGCTCCGTAAGCAAAGGCATAACGCATGTTTTTTAGCGTGCCAGCAGGGGAAAGTAATTCGGGTTTGAAAGTCATAATAAAATTTTCTCTGAGTACAAGTCAGTCATTCACATTGTGTGAACGGTTAAAAGGGCAGTATTTTAACAAAAAATATGCTAAAGTGCGGTAGAAATTTTGAATATTTTGGAAAATTTATGGCAACGGAAAATCTCAACAACTTTTCATTAATCAGCCGTTTATTCGGTAATTTATTTTATCGCTGTCCAACAGATCCGATTTTAGCTGGCGTATTTGGTTGGTTGCAACAGGGCGGATTAAGCCAAGTTTGGGCATTGGAAACCGATAAATCCACCCAATCCGCCATTGAAAGCCTGCAAGTCCCCTTGGATTTAACGTTGTTGGAGCAAGAATATCAAAAACTTTTTGCTAAAGTAGATCTTGCCATTTCGGCTTATGGCGTGGATGTGGCAGAATTTGTGGCATTTCGGCAAGCCCGAGCTATGCCAGAAGTGGAAAGTGCGGATCATTTTGGGTTACTTTTTTTAACCGCTTCTTGGATTGAAGATAACCTAGATTCAGTCGATGCTCAACAGGAATTATTTGAACGCTTTTTATTACCTTGTGCCAGTCAGTTTTTAAATAAAGTGGAAACACAGGCAAGTTTGCCGTTTTATAAAGCATTGGCATTGTTATCCCGAGAAATTTTAGCTGCAATGGCGGATGAATTAGAAGAAACGGCTTGAAATGTCGAGTGAAAGCATTATAATAAGAAAAGGTCGTAGGCAAGTGACTAGCTTGCCTACTTCCTAGCCGTTAGGCTAATTTTTTGATCAAGTCAAGTAGTACATCTAGTACGGTCAATACTTCAATACTACTTGCAATTACTAGTAAAACTAGTAATAAAATCAGAGTAATAATTTCTGATACTTTCACATAAATCACCTCCTTAGTGCTATATTACTAAGGCGACTAGGCGAAGTGCTATTGCGAGTGGCACTTCGCTCGCCCCATAGCACGGCAGAGATTATACATAAACCCCTGTCTATTTGTCTAGGGGTTTATTGTTTTTTATCCATGCAAAAATAATGAGATCATGATGATTACGCTCAACCAACTCAAATTCCAATACAAAACCATGGCAATGCAATTTGATTTACATATTGCTAAAGGCGAAAAAGTGGCGATTGTCGGTGCAAGTGGTGCAGGCAAAAGTACGCTGTTGAATTTAATTGCTGGCTTTGAAATGGCAAATTCAGGTGATATTTATTTAAGCGGCGAAAAACATAATACCACCGAACCCTATCAACGTCCTGTTTCCATGTTATTTCAAGAAAATAATGTGTTTCCCCATTTAACGGTTTTTCAAAATATTGCATTTGGGCTAAAAGCTAATTTAAAGTTGGATAATCAACAAGTCCAACTTGTTGAACAGGTAGCAAGTGCGGTAGGATTAAGTGAATTTTTGCAACGAAAACCCACCGCACTTTCAGGTGGACAAAAGCAAAGAGTGGCGTTAGCCCGTTGTTTATTGCGAGATAAACCGATATTATTATTGGACGAACCGTTTTCCGCACTTGATCCGCAATTACGTCAAGAAATGTTGGATTTGTTGCTGAAATTAAGTGATGAAAAAAATATCACCTTATTAATGGTGACACACCAACCTAATGAATTGGTTGGCAAAATTGACCGTGTTATTCAAATTGAAAATGGACTTATAGTATGATTAAGCAACCTTTACAAATTTACTCTATTACGCCCCATAAAACCGCTGAATATTGGTCAGTGTGTAAAGTGGAAGCCTTGTTTGAAACGCCTTTTTTAGAGCTGGTTTTTAAAGCGGCTCAAATTCACCGTGAAAACTTTAATCCGCAAGCCATTCAACTTTCTACCCTTATGTCCATTAAGACGGGTGGTTGCCCAGAAGATTGTCATTATTGTCCACAATCCGCTCGCTATCAAACGGGTGTGCAAAAACAAGATTTATTAGATATTGCCGATATTTTAGAAAAAGCCAAAATCGCTAAATCACGTGGGGCGAGCCGTTTTTGCATGGGGGCAGCGTGGCGTGGACCAAAGCCAAAAGATGTGGCAAAAATTACCGAAATTGTTAAAGCAGTGAAGTCCTTAGGTTTGGAAACCTGTGGCACCTTTGGTATGTTAGAAGACGGCATGGCGGAAGACTTAAAACAAGCTGGCTTGGATTACTACAATCATAATCTTGACACTGCCCCTGAGCATTATTCCGAAATTATTGGCACACGCCGTTTTGATGACCGCATGAGTACGCTCGGTAAAGTACGTAAAGCAGGCTTGAAAGTGTGTTGCGGCGGTATTGTGGGTATGAACGAAACTCGCAAAGAGCGTGCAGGCTTGATCGCAAGTTTGGCTAATTTAGATCCGCAACCTGAATCCGTGCCAATTAATCAGTTGGTAAAAGTGGAAGGCACGCCGTTAGAAGATGCGGAAGAGCTAGATTGGACCGAATTTGTCCGCACGATTGCGGTGGCTCGCATCACCATGCCACAAAGCTATGTGCGATTGTCCGCTGGTCGTCAGGGAATGAGCGAAGAAATGCAAGCCATGTGCTTTATGGCAGGGGCAAATTCTATTTTCTACGGCGATAAATTACTGGTAACGGAAAATCCTGAAGAAGACGGCGATCAAGTGCTGATGGCAAAATTGGATCTTGAACCTGAAAATATGGAAAATCGTTCTATTCGAGTGGTGTAAAGTACGGTGTTTTTTGGGAAATATTTTATTTGCGACATAATAAAAAGGGATAAAAATGCAAAATATGATTATTACTGTTGACGGTCCTAGCGGTGCAGGCAAAGGCACGCTTTGTTATGCTTTGGCGGAGAAATTGGGCTTTGCGTTATTGGATAGTGGGGCGATTTATCGTGTCACAGCATTGGCAGCACTGAAAAGTGCGGTGCAATTAGATGATGAATTGGCATTAGCTGAATTGGCTCGTCATTTGAGAGTGCAGTTTTTACCTGAAAAGGGTGAAGTGAGTATTTTGTTGAATGGTGAAAATGTCAGTGGTCAGATTAGAACGCAGGAAGTCGCTGAGGCTGCCTCTAAAGTGGCAATTTTTCCGCAAGTTCGCACTGCACTTTTGCAGTTGCAACAAGACTTTGCTCAACAAGGGAAAGGCTTGATTGCTGATGGACGCGATATGGGGACGGTGGTGTTCCCAAATGCCCAAGTGAAGCTATTTTTAGATGCTAGTGCAGAAGAAAGAGCAAAAAGACGATTTAAACAGTTGCAAAATAAAGGAATTAATGGTAACTTTGCACAGATTTTAGCCGAGATTCAAGATCGTGACTTTCGGGATAGAAATCGAGCAGTTGCACCACTGAAACCAGCAGACGATGCGTTGTTATTAGACAGTACGACATTGTCCATTGATGAAGTGATTTTGCAAGCGTTGGATTATATTCATCAGAAAGTGAAAAGCTAATTTCAAATATATTTTTCGGTTTATTCAAGGACGGATAGACTATTATTATCAACCCCACTTATTATGGATTAAAAAGTGGATGTTATTAACTTATTAAAGAAGATTAATTATGTCAGAATCTTTCGCTCAACTATTTGAAGAATCATTAAATAACCTTGAAACTCGTTTAGGCTCTATCGTTAAAGGTCACGTTGTGGCTATCGAAAAAGGCTTTGTTTACGTGGATGCAGGTTTAAAATCTGAAGCTCGTATTCCAGCTGAAGAGTTCACTAATGCTCAAGGTGAAGTTGAGGTTAAAATTGGCGACGTAGTAAACGTTGCATTAGATGCAGTTGAAGACGGTTTCGGTGAAACTAAACTTTCTCGTGAGAAAGCGGTACGTCACGAATCTTGGATTGAATTAGAAAAAGCATTCGAAGCTCAAGCCAGCGTGATCGGTTTAGTGAATGGTAAAGTGAAAGGCGGTTTCACTGTTGAATTAAACGGTGTGCGTGCGTTCTTACCAGGTTCATTAGTAGATACTCGTCCAACTCGTGATGCAGACCATTTACTCGGTAAAGAAGTAGAATTCAAAGTTATCAAATTAGATCAAAAACGTAATAACGTGGTGGTTTCACGTCGTGCGGTGATCGAATCTGAAAGCAATCAAGATCGTGATGAAGTATTAGCCAACTTGTCTGAAGGTGCAGAAGTTAAAGGTGTGGTTAAAAACTTAACTGAGTACGGTGCATTCGTTGACTTAGGCGGTGTGGATGGTTTATTACACATCACTGATATGGCTTGGAAACGTGTTAAACACCCAGGCGAAATCGTGAATGTAGGTGATGAAATCACGGTTAAAGTATTAAAATTCGACAAAGATCGTACTCGTGTGTCTTTAGGCTTAAAACAATTAGGTCAAGATCCTTGGGCAGCGATTGCTGAAAATCACCCAGTAAACAGCAAATTAACCGGTAAAGTGACTAACTTGACTGATTACGGCTGTTTCGTTGAGATTTTAGATGGTGTTGAAGGTTTAGTTCACGTTTCAGAAATGGATTGGACTAACAAAAACATTCACCCATCTAAAGTTGTCAGCCTTGGTGATGTTGTTGAAGTGATGGTGTTAGAAATTGACGAAGAACGTCGTCGTATTTCTTTAGGCTTAAAACAATGCAAACCAAACCCATGGTTACAATTTGCTGAAACCCACAACAAAGGCGACAAAGTTGAAGGTAAAATCAAATCAATTACTGATTTCGGTATCTTCATCGGTCTTGAGGGTGGCATTGATGGTTTAGTTCACTTGTCTGACATTTCTTGGAATGTACAAGGTGAAGAAGCTGTTCGTCAATACAAAAAAGGTGACGAAGTGGCAGCCGTTGTGTTACAAGTTGATTCAGCCAAAGAACGTATCTCTTTAGGTATCAAACAATTAGAAGAAGATCCGTTCAACAATTTCGTTGCGGTAAACAAAAAAGGTGCAGTGTTATCTGCAACTGTGGTTGAAGCCGATGCGAAAGGTGCAAAAGTTGAATTAGCAGGTGGTGTGGAAGGCTATATCCGTGCAGCAGACTTAACAAACGAAGTTGCCGCAGGTGATGTGGTTGAAGCAAAATACACAGGCGTAGATCGTAAAGCTCGTATCGTTCACTTATCTGTGAAAGCGAAAGATCAAGCAGAAGAAGCCGCAGCGGTTGCAAACGTAAATAGCAAACAAGAAGAAGTTGCTATTCCTAACGCAATGGCAGCAGCATTTGCTCAAGCAAAAGGTGAATAATTTATTCACATAATGGTAACTGGCGTGGTTGTACACGCCAGTTGTTATCAAAAAATCAGGTATTTTTATTGGTAATTCCTGATAAAACTTTTACCGCAGTTGCAGTAATACAACTTAATTATTACTATGTTACACGAATAATTAGGTTGTTTTATTGGCTCAAAAATAAGGAATAGATTATGACAACTAAATCAGAACTTATTGATACATTGATTGAAAAGTATCCCTCTTTTTCAGTAAAAACCGTTGAAAATTCAGTGAAAGAAATTTTAGAACAACTTTCCCAGACTCTTGAAGACGGAAATCGTATTGAAGTACGTGGTTTTGGTAGTTTTTCTTTACATTGTCGTCAGCCTAGAGTAGGGCGTAATCCTAAGACAGGTGAAAGCGTTAAATTGCAAGCAAAATGTGTACCGCACTTTAAAGTGGGTAAAGAATTAAAGGAACGTGTAGATCGATAATTTGATTTATACCAAGATAAATATCTTAAAACGGCACTATTTATGTGTCGTTTTTTGTCATTATTTTTGGCATAATAAAAACATGATGTTAACGCAAAGGAATTTTAGTTAAAGGGGAAAAGTATGTTTAAATATATTTTAGGGGTTATTTTAGTCATTGCTGTGTTACTTGTGGCTGTTACAATTGGTGCTAATAACGATCAAGTCATTACTTTTAATTATATGGTGGCAGAAAGCGAATTTAAACTTTCAACTTTAGTTGCTTTGTTATTCGGTTTAGGTTTAATTCTGGGCTGGTTACTCACAGGGATTTTTTATCTTCGCATTAAAATTAAAAATATAGCATTAGGTCGCCAAATTAAACGTCAAACCCAACAAATTAATGAGTTGACTTCAAGTTTGAATAAGGCTGCTTAATAATGATTGAATTACTCTTTCTGCTTTTGCCGATTGCCGCTGCTTATGGTTGGTATATGGGGAATCGTAGTGCAAAAAAAGATCAGGAAGAGATAAGCAATAAATTTTCTCGTGATTATGTAACAGGGATGAATTTTCTGTTATCTAATCAAACTGAAAAAGCGGTGGATTTATTTTTAGAAATGCTGCAAAAGCAGGAAGTTGAAAATGAAATTGAACACCGCTCACAATTTGAAGCGGAATTAACTTTAGGTAATTTATTCCGTTCTCGAGGCGAAGTAGATCGTGCTTTACGTATTCATCAAGCCTTAGATCGTAGCTCGGATTATTCTTTTGAACAGAAATTATTAGCCAAACAACAGCTCGCTAAAGATTTTATGTCGGTGGGTTTTTTTGATCGGGCTGAAAATTTGTATATTTTGCTGGTAGATGAACCTGAATTTGCTGAGGGAGCGTTACAACAGCTGGCGATTATTTATCAAAAAACCAAAGAATGGAAAAAAGCCATCAATGTGGCAGAAAAATTAGCGAAGATAGCACCGAAAGAGGATAATATTGAATTAGCCCAATATTATTGTGAGTATGTCAATTTATTACCGAAAGATAGCAAAGAAAATCCTAAACTGCTCCTTGAACAAGCCTTAAAGGTATCACCTAATTGTGTTAGAGCGTCAATGATGTTAGGTACATGGTACATTGAGCAAAAAGATTTCAAAAGTGCGGTGAAAATTCTAGAAAATGTATTAAACCAGAATGTGGATTATGTAGGGGAAATATTACCCCAACTAAAAGATTGCTATCAACAGTTGGGCTTACTAGATAGTTTTGAATTATTTTTGGTGCGAGCTAGTCAACTGAGTGGCAATGCCAGTGTAGATTTGGCTTTGGCAGATGTAATAGAACAAAAAGATAGTCGTACCTCAGCTCAAAGTAAAGTATATCAAAAGATTGGTACTAACCCGAATATGTTTTTATTTCACCGTTTTATTCAATATCAAATTGATGATGCGGAAACTGGACGAGGCAAAGACAGTCTAGTGTTATTGCATAAAATGGTGGGTGAACATATTAAACAAGGATTTGATTATCGTTGTACTAACTGCGGTTATCAAAGTCATAAATTGATGTGGTGTTGTCCATCTTGTCGCCAGTGGGAAAAAGTAAAACCGATTCGTGGCATTGAATTGGCAAATTAATAAATAATTTAACTAAGTAACTGTGTAAGGAATCAAATATGGATAGCAAAATTATTGTGGCTTTAGATTATGAAAATGAATCTGATGCGTTAAATCTGGTGGATCAAATTGATCCTTCCCTTTGTCGCCTAAAATTAGGTAAAGAAATGTTTACCAGTTTAGGGACAAATTTTCTCAAACAATTACAGCAACGTAAATTTGATGTGTTCTTAGACTTAAAATATCACGATATTCCGAATACGGTAGCGAGAGCGGTACGCTCTGCGGCAGACTTAGGTGTTTGGATGGTAGATTTACACGCCAGTGGTGGTTTACGTATGATGGAAGAAGCGAAAAATATTCTTGAACCTTATGGTAAAGATGCTCCATTATTAATCGGTGTAACCGTGTTGACTAGCATGGAAGATTTGGATTTGTTGCAAATTGGTATTAACGCTTCGCCATTAGAGCAAGTGATTCGTTTAGCTAATTTAACGCAACGTGCTGGTTTAGATGGTGTGGTTTGTTCACCACAAGAAGTCGAGATTTTACGTAGAAACTGCGGTGAAAATTTTAAATTAGTTACACCTGGTATTCGTCCAGTAGGTAGTGAATTTGGTGATCAACGCCGTGTTATGACACCAGCTGCTGCTGTTGGTGCTGGTTCAGATTATTTAGTAATTGGTCGTCCGATTACCCAAGCGGATAATCCAGCAGCAATATTACGTAGCATTAATGCTTCTTTAGCGAATCTTTAATTATCGTATGAATCAGTTAGTTTATTCTACCGAATTGGGGCGGATTAAAGCACAAATAGCAAAATCACAACCAGAACGAAAAGGTGATGGTATTGTTCGTATTCAGCGTCAGACAAGCGGTCGAAAAGGGGCTGGTGTTAGTGTGATTACTGGGTTGGATATACCTGATGATAAGCTGAAAATATTAGCTGCAGAACTGAAAAAACGTTGTGGTTGTGGTGGTTCGGTGAAACAGGGTAATATTGAGATTCAAGGCGAAAAACGAGATTTACTCAAACAGTTGTTGGAGCAGAAAGGATTTGTGGTGAAACTGGCTGGTGGCTAGTTTAAAAAGACTAAAAAAACAACCGCACTTTAATTGTGCGGTTTTGTCATATTAACGTGAATATCCCAAGAACATTGCTCCAAGTAACAGCAATACACCGCCTACGAAAAATACAGGTTTAGGGTTAGTTACTTTTTTACCAAAAAATTTTGCAGCACAAAACGCATAACCTACAAAGCAAGCGAGTTTTGCTATTTTCCACCAAGAAAAACCAAAGCTAAATAAGAAAAATAATCCTGTCGCAAGTAAGATGGTGTCTGATAAGTGCGGTAAAATTTTTAATAGTTTTACTGCACGCCAGTCTTTTCCAGCAAGTTGCATTGCTCCACGAGTAACTAATAAGAATAAACTTAAATAAGCAAAAATAATATGTGTAGTAACAATAGTTGATAACATTTTTCACTCCAAAATAAAAGCACACATTATAGAGAAAGCATAAAAAACGGTCAAATGCTAATTAGATAAAGTCAGCATGCAATCATAATTTATGGCTAGAAATAATAAAAAGCATTAAGTTCGTTATTTTTTACTGAATTTTATCTGATTTACTGATATATTAAGACATTCACTGTTGACTAGCAGAATTTTATTCTTTTATAGGGGGGATTATATGGATAAAAAATTAGTGAAGCCTTTTGATGCTATTGATATCAAAATTCTTGATGAATTGCAACGGAACGGTAAAATTTCAAATATAGACTTATCTAAAAAGGTTGGTCTTTCTCCAACACCTTGTTTAGAACGGGTAAAACGTTTGGAAAAACAAGGCGTTATTATGGGTTATCGGGCATTATTAAATCCTGAATTATTAGAAGCTCCGCTATTGGTTATTGTTGAAATTACCCTTGTGCGTGGTAAGCCAGATGTATTTGAAGAATTTAATGATGCAGTTCAGTTATTAGATGATATTCAAGAATGTTATTTGGTTTCTGGTGATTTCGACTATTTACTCAAAACACGAGTGGCAGATATGTCAGCCTATCGTAAATTACTGGGTACAACGTTATTACGTCTTCCTGGTGTAAATGACACTCGTACCTTTGTAGTTATGGAAGAAGTGAAACAAACGAATTTTTTACAATTAAAATAAAATGATTAGAAAAATAACAGACGGTTTTTCACCAAAACATTATTTGGTGGAATTTTTATTTGGATTGACCGCACTTTTCGGTTTTTATTTGATTATCGCTTGGTCGAGCTATAGTCCCTTTGATAATGCTTGGTCAGTAGCGAGTTATCAAGATCAAGTGATCAATAAAGCTGGGCATTTTGGTGCTTGGGTGATTGATCTATTTTTCGTATTATTTGGCTATGTTGGTCATTTATTACCGTTCTTACTATGTATTGCACCGATTTATTTTATCCGTACTAAACGTGTAGATAGCCTGACTTGGACACGCTTTTTATTAAGAATGTTCGGTTTTGTGTTATTAATGCTTGGCTTAACCGCACTTTCTGCAATGTTACTCTCAAATACTAGCGATTATTTATCTGGCGGTGTGTTAGGCGGAATGTTAATAAAATATAGCGTGCCGTTATTGGGTCAGTTTGGTTTACTCATGTTTGGTGTGGGATTTAGTATTCTCGGCTTTGTTTTTTGCTCAGGTGCCTCCTTAATTCGTTTACTAGTGAGTTTTTATAATTGGTTAACGGTTAAAAATGATGAACCAGCAGAGGACACGGAACAAGTTACGCAACAACAAATAGCGACAGAATATGATGTAGAACAGGATATTCAGCTTCAATCGACTGTTGTTCAAGAAACACAAGAAGTAGCAGATGAGCATAATCCAATTTATATTTCTGGATTAAATGAATCGCAAGTGGCTCAACATCAAGTACAAGCAGAATTTGATGGTGTAACGACAGGGTTTACATCAATTGAATTGGAAGCAGCAGAATTACCAGAAGTAAAAATTGCTCAACCTAATGGCTTTGATTCAGAAAATATTACCGTAGCATTGCCAGAGCAAATGACTTCAGATGACCATCAGGTTGACCAACCTGACTTCTTATCTACCAATACATTAACAGTGCAGTTACCTGATGAGATTAATACAACCGTTATTCCAGAGGTAAAATTAACCCCACCTAAACCGCTAACGCCTGTAGAAAATGAAGATTTGGATGCACTTTCAGCGGAATTAGCTAATCAATTTGCTCAACAAGAAGCAGAGAGAGAACGGCAACGTTTGGAACAAGCTCAACAATTAGGCGTGCATTTAGTCGATGATATAGATGATGTTGCTGTTGAATCCGAGGTGGAAGAAGAAGTAATACAAAATGGCTTGCGTACTATACCGATTGATAAATTAGTAGAATTATATGGTGATCATAAAGTTAAAGAGAAACCAACCACAGAATTACCCGTATTAGATTTATTGGATAAACGTGTTGTACAAACACAAAATATTTCCGAACAACAAATTCGAGAAACATCAAGACGCATAGAGCAACAGTTGCAAAATTTCAAAATTAAAGCAACAGTGAAAGGGGTATTAGTTGGTCCTGTCGTTACGCGTTATGAATTGGAGTTATTACCTGGGGTGAAAGCCTCCACGGTGAGTAAAATTGATACGGATTTAGCTCGAGCGTTGACCTTTAGAGCAATTCGTGTCACAGAAAGTATTCCAGGTAAACCTTATATTGGCATTGAAACACCGAATAAAGAACGCCAAATTGTGCCATTGCGAGATGTGTTAGATAGTGATGAGTTCCGCAATAGTAAAGCCTTATTGCCGATGGCATTGGGTAAAGATATTAGTGGTACACCAATAGTGATTGACTTAGCCAAAACACCACATTTATTAGTGGCAGGTTCCACGGGGTCAGGTAAATCGGTTGGGATTAATACCATGATTTTAAGTTTGTTATTCAAAGTAAAACCTGAAGAAGTCAAATTTATTATGATTGACCCGAAAGTAGTGGAATTGTCGATTTATAATGATATTCCGCATTTGCTTACGGAAGTCGTAACCGACATGAAAAAGGCTGCTAATGCGTTACGTTGGTGTGTGGATGAAATGGAACGCCGTTATCTATTATTGTCGCAATTACGTGTACGTAATATTGAAGGCTTTAATGAACGCCTTGATAATTATCGTGAGCAAGGGATTGGGATTCCTGATCCTTTATGGAAACCTGGTGACACCTTAGACAATATGGCTCCATTATTAGAACGAATGAATTATATTGTTGTCATAGTGGACGAGTTTGCCGATTTAATGATGCAAGTGGGTAAACAAATTGAAGAACTAATTGCTCGTTTAACGCAGAAAGCACGTGCCGTTGGTATTCACGTAATTTTAGCTACTCAACGTCCCTCTGTCGATGTCATTACTGGCTTGATTAAATCAAATATTCCAAGCCGAATAGCCTTTACGGTAGTACAACGTAATGACTCTCGTACCATTCTGGATCAGAATGGGGCGGAATCGTTATTAGGTATGGGGGATATGCTTTATCTTGGTAACGGTACTACTGATCTGGTGCGAATTCATGGGGCTTATATGTCTGATGATGAGGTATCAAGAGTCGCTGATGATTGGCGTGCAAGGGGCAAACCAAATTATATTTCATCTATTTTGGAAAGTGTTGATGATGATATGGTAGATGGCGATAACGATTTTTCGTCCAGTAGTGAAGATCTAGATCCGCTTTTTGATAAAGCGGTTGAAATTGTAACGAATACCGGCATGACATCCACTTCTTTTATTCAACGCCGTTTGAAAATTGGTTTTAACCGTGCTGCGAATTTAATGGATCAGTTGGAAGAACAAGGGATTGTGTCAGAAATGCGTAACGGTAAACGTGAATTATTGACCCGTACGCCTGATTATTAGAATAGGAAAGTAGAATAATGAAAAAAATATCACAAAAAATCACCGCACTTTTAACTTTAGCATTGGTAACGCCTTTTGTATTTGCGGATGCTGCTACTGAATTACAATCACGTTTGCAAAAAGTGCAAATGTTCAGTGCAGAGTTTAATCAGAATGTCAGTTCAGCGAATGGTAAACAAGTACAACAGGGGGCAGGTACATTGCAGATTAAACGTCCGAATTTATTCCGCATGGATACCAAAGCACCGCAAGAAAGCCAAATTATTTCTGATGGTAAAACACTCTGGTTCTACGATCCTTTTGTGGAACAAGTGACTGCAAATTGGGTAACAGAAGCGGTGAATAATACCCCTTTTGTGTTGTTAACCAGCAATGATAACGGTCATTGGCAACAATATAGCGTGGTGCAAAATAGCGATACGTTTGTGTTAAAACCGAAAGCTAAAAATAGCAATATTAAGCAATTTGATGTGCGAATTGATGCGAATGGCGTGTTAAAAGGCTTTAGTACCATTGAGAAAGATGGTCAATCAAACCTATATATATTACGTAATATTCGTAATGATAATATTGCCGATACGGTGTTCCAATTTAGCGTACCGAAAGGGGCTGAATTTGATGATCAACGGAAGAAGAAAAAGTAATGATATAAGGGTGTATTGCATACGCCCTTTATCCCCGTTCTAAAGGATAATTTATGTCCAACCTTAACCTAAATTTCACCGATACTGACTTCCGCCCACTTGCCGCTCGTATGCGACCACGCACTTTAGATGAATATTGCGGACAAGCACATTTGATCGGGCAAGGCAAGCCACTGCGTAAAGCCATTGAAGCGGGGCATGCTCATTCCATGATTTTATGGGGACCTCCAGGGACGGGTAAAACTACGTTAGCGGAAATTATTGCTCATCGTATTAATGCCGAAGTAGAACGCCTTTCAGCTGTTACCAGTGGTGTGAAAGAAATTCGAGAAGCTATTGAACGTGCTAAACAGAATCAACTCAATGATCGCCGTACCATTTTATTTGTCGATGAAGTGCATCGCTTTAATAAAAGTCAGCAAGATGCTTTTCTGCCACATATTGAAAATGGCACGATTATTTTTATCGGAGCAACTACTGAAAATCCGTCTTTTGAATTGAATAGTGCCTTGCTATCTCGTGCTAGAGTGTATATTTTAAAATCCCTAGATAAGCAAGATATTCAGCAGGTATTACAACAAGCCATTGATGATCCTGAACGAGGATTCGGTAAACTGCGGTTAAAAATCGAAGATAATTTATTGGCATTATTAGCGGAATATGTCAATGGTGATGCTCGTTTAGCCTTGAATTGTCTTGAATTAATGGTGGATATGGCAGATGAAGATCAGAAAAATGGCAAGATTTTACACCGCACTTTATTAACCGAAGTGCTAGGTGAACGGCAAGCTCGTTTTGATAAACAAGGGGATCGATTTTACGATTTGATTTCTGCGTTGCATAAATCAGTACGAGGTTCAGCTCCTGATGCCGCCTTATATTGGTATGCACGGATTATTACTGCGGGTGGCGATCCCTTATATGTAGCTCGCCGCTTATTAGCCATTGCGTCAGAGGATATTGGCAATGCAGATCCAAGAGCTATGCAAGTGGCATTGGCTGCATGGGATTGTTTTACCAGAGTCGGTGCAGCAGAGGGAGAACGAGCTATTGCTCAAGCTATTGTGTATCTTGCGGTTGCGCCGAAAAGCAATGCAGTGTATCGTGCATTTAATCAAGCTAAAGAATTGGCAAAAAAAGCGCCAGATTATGATGTACCAATTCATTTACGCAATGCTCCAACAAATTTAATGAAAGAAATGGGGTTAGGTGCAGAATACCGTTATGCCCATGATGAACCAAATGCCTATGCAGCAGGTGAAAATTATTTTCCACAACAATTAAAAGATACCCAATTCTATTTTCCAACCAACCGTGGTATGGAAGTTAAAATAAAAGAAAAATTGGATTGGCTGACCCAACTCAATAAACAAAGCACAAAAGTGCGGTGGAAATAATGGAAATTCCAGCTAAATCGTTATAGAATAAAAACAATTTTTACGGCATTAATAATAAGGAATAAAAATGATCGATCCGAATTTACTACGCAATGACCTTGCTAAAACTGCTCAATTATTAAAATTAAAACGTAATTTTGATTTAGATGTTGCCAAAGTTACTGAATTAGAAGAACATCGCAAACTGTTACAAGTGAAAACAGAAACATTACAGGCAGAACGTAATGCACGTTCAAAAGCTGTTGGTAATGCAAAAGCTCGTGGTGAAGATATTGATGCTTTGCTAAAAGATGTGGACAGCATGAATATTCAATTAACTCGAGCTAAAGCATTATTGGACGATGTATTAAGTGAGTTAAACGAAATTTATTTAACCATTCCAAATTTACCCGCCGATGAAGTGCCGTTAGGTAAAGATGATAAGGAAAATAAAGAAATTTCACGCTGGGGAACGCCACGTCAATTTGATTTTGAAATTAAAGATCATGTTACCTTGGGTGAACAACTTAACGGTAGTTTAGATTTTGCTGCTGGTGTAAAATTGAGCGGAGCAAGATTTGCGGTGATGAAAGGTCAAATTGCCAAAATGCACCGTGCTTTAGCCCAATTTATGCTCGATTTACACACTGGACAACACGGCTATACGGAAACTTATGTGCCTTATTTAGTCAACCATGATACCTTATATGGCACAGGGCAATTACCAAAATTTGGTGAAGATTTATTCCATACCAAACCATTGGAGGGTGAAGTCCCTTACGCCTTAATTCCAACCGCAGAAGTGCCAGTCACCAACTTAGTGCGTGATGCAATTCTTGACACCGAACAATTACCGTTAAAAATGACGGCACATACACCTTGTTTTCGTTCCGAAGCGGGATCTTATGGACGTGATACACGTGGTTTAATTCGTATGCACCAATTTGATAAAGTGGAAATGGTGCAAATTGTTGAGCCTGAAACCTCCATGCAAGCCTTAGAAGAATTAACAGGTCATGCGGAAAAAGTATTGCAATTATTGAATTTACCATATCGTAAAGTGTTGCTTTGTACGGGTGATATGGGCTTTGGTTCGTGCAAAACCTACGATTTAGAAGTTTGGGTACCTGCTCAAAATACCTACCGTGAAATTTCATCTTGTTCTAATATGTGGGATTTCCAAGCTCGTCGTATGCAAGCCCGTTGCCGTGCGAAAAGCGATAAGAAAACTCGCTTAGTGCATACCTTAAATGGTTCTGGTTTAGCGGTGGGGCGTACCTTAGTTGCCGTATTAGAAAATTATCAAAATGCTGATGGTTCCATTACTGTGCCAGAAGTATTACGTCCTTATATGGGCGGATTGGAAGTGATTGGAAAATAATCATTCCTTAAATCCCAAAAAGTGCGGTATTTTTCACCGCACTTTCCTTATTTTATAAAGAGAGAATAAAAAATGTCATCACAATTCGTTTTCACTATGCACCGAGTAGGCAAGGTTGTTCCGCCGAAACGTCATATTTTGAAAGATATTTCCTTGAGCTTTTTCCCTGGGGCGAAAATCGGGGTTCTTGGTTTAAACGGTGCAGGTAAATCCACCTTATTACGCATTATGGCTGGCGTAGATAAAGAATTTGAGGGGGAAGCTCGTCCACAACCAGGGATTAAAATCGGTTATCTTCCGCAAGAACCAAAATTAGAGCCGCAACAAACCGTGCGTGAAGCCATTGAAGAAGCGGTTTCGGAAGTAAAAAATGCCTTAACCCGTTTAGATGAAGTTTACGCTTTATATGCCGATCCTGATGCAGATTTTGATAAACTCGCAGCGGAACAAGCCAATTTAGAAGCTATTATTCAAGCTCATGATGGACATAATTTAGATAACCAATTAGAACGTGCTGCCGATGCCTTACGTTTACCAGAATGGGACGCGAAAATTGAACATCTTTCAGGGGGCGAACGTCGCCGTGTAGCATTGTGTCGTTTATTGCTCGAAAAACCCGATATGTTGTTATTAGACGAACCAACCAACCACTTAGACGCTGAATCCGTAGCGTGGTTAGAACGTTTCTTACACGATTATGAAGGTACTGTGGTGGCAATTACCCATGACCGTTACTTCTTAGACAATGTCGCAGGTTGGATCTTAGAACTTGACCGTGGTGAGGGTATTCCATGGGAAGGTAATTATTCTTCTTGGTTAGAACAAAAAGAAAAACGTTTAGCCCAAGAACAAGCCACCGAGTCCGCTCGTCAAAAATCTATTGAAAAAGAATTAGAATGGGTTCGTCAAAATCCAAAAGGTCGTCAAGCGAAAAGTAAAGCACGTATGGCACGTTTTGAAGAATTAAATTCAGGCGAATATCAAAAACGTAATGAAACCAACGAACTCTTTATTCCACCTGGTCCACGTTTAGGGGATAAAGTGATCGAAGTTGAACATTTAACCAAATCTTACGGTGACCGCACTTTGATTGATGATTTATCGTTCAGCATTCCAAAAGGGGCGATTGTGGGGATTATCGGGGCAAATGGGGCAGGGAAATCTACTTTATTCCGTATGTTGTCAGGCAAAGAACAGCCAGATAGCGGTTCCATTACCTTAGGGGAAACTGTGACCCTAGCGTCGGTGGATCAATTCCGTGATGCGATGGACGACAAAAAAACCGTGTGGGAAGAAGTGTCTAACGGACAGGATATTTTAACTATCGGTAACTTTGAAATTCCAAGCCGTGCTTATGTGGGGCGTTTTAACTTTAAAGGTGTCGATCAGCAAAAACGAGTCGGCGAATTGTCGGGCGGTGAGCGTGGTCGTTTGCATTTAGCTAAACTGCTACAACGTGGTGGCAATGTATTGTTATTGGACGAACCGACCAATGACTTAGACGTAGAAACCTTGCGTGCCTTAGAAAATGCCATTCTTGAGTTCCCAGGTTGTGCGATGGTGATTTCCCACGACCGTTGGTTCTTAGACCGTATCGCCACCCATATTTTAGACTATGGCGATGAAGGCAAAGTGACTTTCTACGAAGGTAACTTTACCGACTACGAAGAATGGAAAAAGAAAACCTTAGGCGAAGCGGCGACTCAACCGCATCGGATTAAGTATAAACGAATGACCAAGTAGTAGTTAAATAAACTAAGATAGTATTGGGGGAAAATCTCCCGACAATCTAGTTGAAAATGATTTTCATTATGCTAGAATACGGCTCTCTTTTTGAGAGCCTATTTTTTATTCAATCTAATTTGGAAAGCCTATGAAAAAACATTCATTAAGTGTATTAACACTACTTGTATTAAGTACCACTTCAGTTTATGCTGAAAATAACACCGTACAGCAAGATTCTGCATTAAATGCTGTTGAAGTGAAAGCATCTAGCGGTGAAACCACCACTGAACATAATAAATCCTTAACCACCTCTGCAATGTCCACTACTACAGGTTTAGTGCTTTCACCTCGTCAAACTCCACAATCGGTCAGTGTGATTACCAATACCCAATTAAGCGAACAAGGCATTACTAGCATGGAACAAGCCTTGCGTAATACTACTGGTGTGAACGTAGTAAAAGACAGTGGTAAATATCGTTTCCAATCCCGTGGTTTCTACATTAATAAAATTGAAGAAGATGGTCTAGCCACCAGCGTTCTCGGTGGTAACAGCGGTAATCCTTATCGTGATGCTCAAAGTATGACCGATCTTGCCATTTACGATCATATTGAAGTGGTGCGTGGTGCAACAGGCTTAACCCAAGGGGTTGGCGAACCTGGTGGTACGATTAATGCGGTACGCAAAAAACCAACGGCACAAACCCAAGCCAGCGTTGAAACCTCCGTGGATCGTTTTGGTGCATTGCGTGCCGTGGGCGATGTTTCTGGCAGTTTAAACCAAAGCCAAACTATTAGCGGACGTTTAGTGGCAGTGGGCGAACGTGAAAGAACCGCACAAGATGACGTAAAAAATAATAAAGGCACAATCTATGGTGTGTTAGATTTTGTGTTAAATGATTACAACAAATTCACTATTGGAGGTTTATACCAAGATCAAAAAGAAGTGCCTGATTATTGGGGGATCCCAATGGCAGTTGGCGGCGGCAATGCTGGTTTTTCTCGTGACACCTATTTAGGTTACAATTGGAATGAATTGCGTACTAAGAAAACCAATGTATTTACCGAATTTGACCATTATTTCAACGATGATTGGAAATTAACCAATAAAATTAGCTACACCAAAAATCAATCTGATAGCCAATTAGCAGGGATTTATAACAGTTCAACTAGCTATCAAGGTTATACGTCTGGTTCAACACTGGCGACACAAAATATTCAAAAATATGAGAATGACGGCAAACAATTTGTGGTGAATACCAATTTAAACGGTAAATACAGTTTATTTGGTCGCCAACACGAAGTCTTTTGGGGTCATAACTATTCTTATGAAAGAACCGACACTACTTGGAAAAGAGCAAGAAATTCTACTGCATTTAATCCATTTGAATTCCAAGGTAATGAGTTAAATGCTCCAGATTGGAATAGCGTGAGTAGTAATGGTGGGTATGCGGATCGTACGTTTTATGATTCAAGAATTATTTCTAACGCGATTACCGCAGGGACGAAATTCCAAGCGACCGATGATTTAGCCCTTATTTTAGGCACACGTTACGAAAATTATCGTTCCGTAGGCAATACCAATTATGATACTTGGAGCTATGTACCTGATACGGATGCTGATATCCATTCCAAGGTAAGACGTGTTCGCTTTATCCCTTACTTTGGTGCAACCTACGACATCAATAACAACCATAGCATCTACGCCAGCTACACCAGCATTTTCAAACCGCAAACAGCAACCGATGCGGAAGGTAAAATCTTAGATCCGATTGTCGGCACGAATATGGAATTAGGCTGGAAATCTGAATTTTACGATGGCAAATTAAACACTGCACTTTCTGTGTTCCGTATTGAACAAGAAAATCGTGCCGTGACGATCTCCGCAGCAAATTCACACACAGGAAGAGCCTATTCTGTACCTACTGGACTCATTCGTAGCCGTGGGGTAGATGCGGAAATTTCAGGCGACTTAACTGAACGCTGGAAACTCTTTGCAGGTTACACTTTCAACATCAGCGAATATCGCCGTGCGGAAAGCAATACTTATACGCAAGGCATGGAATTTAGCAAACATACGCCGAAACATTTGTTCCGTCTATACACCAGCTATAACTTGCCGATTGATGATAATAAATGGACCATTGGCGTTGGGGTAAATGCTCAAACTGCTGCGTCTAGCATATATAACGTATCCCAAGGTGGCTATGCGTTATGGAGTGCTAATATTCAATATGCGGCAACTCCAAATATCAAGTTAAGTTTAATTGGCGATAATCTTACCAACAAACTTTATTATGAAAATCATAGAGTACGTACTTTGGGTATTAACAACCATTACGGCGAAGGACGTAATGTGACCTTTAAATTTAGTTGGAATTACTAATCAAAGTTAACACAAGGGCGAACAACGTTTCGCCCTGCTTTTCTTATGCAAACCTTAAAACATTTTCTTACTCTCGCTCGCCCTTTTTGGGGAAAACCACAGCAATGGCGTGAATGGCTGTTATTATTTGCCGTTATCAGTTTTGCTTTGTTGATTATCCAAATGAGCGTCAATATTACCCAATGGAATAAAGCCTTTTATGATGCGGTGGCGGATTTTAATGGCGATATTATTCCGTCATTAATTATTAATTATTTAATTTATATTGCTTTTATTGTTGCTTTTATTGTATTCGGCAACTGGTTACGCAAGCAGCTGATTTTCCGCTGGCGTTTGCAACTTACCGAGCAATTTCAATCTCTTTGGCTAAACCAACATCGCCATTATCAACTGCAGTTTTATCACTCATATATAGATAATCCTGATCAACGTATTGCCGAAGATTCTGCCTTATTAAGTGAGTTAAGCATTGATTTATTTAAATATTTTATTATGAACATTGCCAAACTCGTGGCATTTATTACGTTATTGTGGCAAATGTCAGGGGTACAAAACGTTCAAATTTTTGACCGCACTTTTCATATTTACGGCTATTTAGTTTGGGTGGCATTACTTTATTCAGTACTTTGCACGCTTTTTATGCACTGGATTGGGCATAAATTACAACCTCTCAATATTGAAAAACAACATCGTGAAGCGGATTACCGTACAAATTTGGTTCAGATTAAAGAAAATGCAGAGCAAATTGCCATTTATCAAGGTGAACCCAATGAAAAGTATAGACTTAATCATCGTTTTCAACAGATTAAACAAAATTGGCAGGAGTTAATTGCCCGAGAATTTAAAATTGAGCTATTTTCAGCCAGTTATTTACGCATCAGTCTATTTATCCCGATTTTAGCCACTTTGCCCATGTATCTCACCCGTACGATGACATTCGGCGATATGATGCAAGCTCGCAGTGCCTTTGGCAATGTACAAGATGGCTTTGGCTGGTTTATGGATTATTATAAAAAACTCATGCAATGGTCAGCGGTGATTGCTCGTTTATCTCAATTTCAACAAGCGTTAGAGAAAGTGCCTACGAGTAAAACTCAAATAATCATTGAGCCACAGACGGAAATTCAGGTCAAGCAACTTGCCTTATATACACCTGAAAAACACTTTTTGGTTTCGAATATTTCTTTTCATTTAACCGCAGGAAATTGGTATCAAATCAGTGGAAAAAGTGGCGTTGGAAAATCTACGCTACTTCGCACTCTGGCTGGATTATGGCGTTATTATCAAGGTGAATTGAAAGTACAAACGTCGTCTTTTTTATTTTTACCCCAAAAGCCGTATTTATTTGAAAGCGATTTACGCCAATTATTAAGCTATCCACGGCAGACTATTGCCGATGATGAAGCATTAAAACAAGTATTAAATTGGGTCGGCTTAGATCCATTAACCGAGCAACTGGACTGCATTAAACCTTGGCATAAACAACTTTCTGGTGGTGAGCAACAACGTATTAGTCTTGCTAGAGCCTTATTACATAAACCGAGTTTGCTTTTTTTAGATGAAGCTACCAATCAACTGGACGAGCAAAGTGCTATTCAGCTTATGCAAACACTGAAGCAACAGTTGCCCGATTGTTTGTGTGTAGGAATTAGTCACCAAAATTCATTGGAAAAGATGTTCGAGAGCAAGATTAACTTAGGACGCTCCTTAATCCATTCGTGATAAAATAGACGAAAAAGCCACCGCACTTTCATTAATGGTTTGAACTTTAAATCATCAAGTGCGGTATTTTTTATAAAAATATGAAATTTTTTGTAAGTATTTTACTTATGCAACGACTAACCTAATATGAAAGATATTCTTTCATGAAAAATTTAACAAGGAGAAGATTATGAAATACAATAAATTGTTTTTATTATTTATTTCAGCTATGGCAGTAAGTCCAATCACCATGGCAAATAGTGAGAAACCAGCAATGGAGGTTAAGAGTATGAATTCAGCAACAAATATGCAAAAAGAAGACATTCGTGAAATTTATCTGGCTGGTGGTTGTTTCTGGGGCATTGAAGCCTATATGGAAAGAATATACGGGGTAAAAGATGCGACATCGGGTTATGCCAATGGTAAAACCGAAAAAACGAATTATCATCTGATCGGCAGTACCGATCATGCGGAAACCGTTCATGTAACCTATGATGCAAATAAAGTTTCGTTAGATAAATTATTGAAATACTATTTCCAAGTAATTGATCCAACTAGCGTGAATAAGCAAGGTAATGACCGTGGTCGTCAATATCGTACGGGTATTTATTATCAAAATGAACAGGATAAAGAAATTGTTTTAAAAGCCATTCAGGCACAACAAGCGAAATATAAAGATAAAATTCAAGTGGAAGTAGAACCATTGAAACATTATGTGTTGGCGGAAGAATATCATCAGGATTATTTGAAGAAAAATCCTAATGGTTATTGTCATATTGATTTAGAGCAAGCCAACCATATTATTATTGATCCAAAAGATTATCCAAAACCAAGTGATGCAGAATTAAAAGCGAAATTAACCCCGTTACAATATTCCGTTACACAAGGTAAAAACACGGAACGTTCATTTAGTAATGAATACTGGGATAATTTTGAAGCAGGGATTTATGTGGATATTACCACTGGTGAACCATTATTTTCTTCCGCGGATAAATTTGAATCTGGTTGTGGTTGGCCTAGCTTTACCAAACCGATTGACAAGGATGTGGTTACTTATGCCGATGACAGAAGTTTTAATATGCTGAGAACTGAGGTTATTAGCCGTAGCGGTAAGGCTCATTTAGGACATGTGTTTGATGATGGTCCAAAAGATAAGGGTGGATTACGCTATTGTATTAACAGTGCAGCGATTAAATTTATTCCATTAAATAAAATGGAAGAAGAACATTATGGTTATTTAATCAATTTAGTTAAAGGGAATTAAGATGTTTGATCAAAATTTATTAATTAGTAGTGTTTTTTTGGCGGGATTACTTTCTTTTTTATCGCCTTGTATTTTCCCAATCGTACCGATTTATTTTGGTATCTTGAGTAAAGGTGGTAGAAAGATCTTAAATACCTTTTTGTTTGTGTTAGGTTTATCTGTCACCTTTGTTGGACTAGGTTTTGGGTTTGGTTTTTTAGGTGATGTGTTATTCAATGATAAAACAAGAATTATCGCTGGGATTATTGTGGTGATTCTTGGCATACATCAGCTAGGTATTTTTAAGATTAAATTCTTAGAACAAACCAAATTGGTGGAAATTAAAACCAGCGGTAAAAGTTCATCTATTGAAGCCTTTGTTTTAGGATTAACCTTTAGCCTTGGTTGGACACCTTGTATTGGACCAGTGTTAGCCTCTATTTTGGCGTTATCTAGTAATGATGGTTCAGCGTTATATGGTGCAGCGATGATGTTTGTTTATGTGTTAGGTTTAGCCACACCGTTTATTGTATTTTCCTTCTTCTCTGACACTTTATTGAAAAAGGCAAAATCTATGAATAAACATTTAAACAAATTTAAAATGGTCGGTGGTATATTAATCATCTTAATGGGTATTCTATTAATTACCAATAACTTACATATTTTTATGTAGTGGCAAAATTTAATATAAGGAGATTTTAAACAATGAAAAAATTATTAGCGTTAGTGTTTATGTTATTTAGTGTTAATTCATTTGCAGCGGGAGAAACGACATTGAAAGATATTCAATTTAAAGATCTGAACAACAATACTGTGACACTTGAGCAATATCAAGGCAAAAAACTGTATGTCAAAATGTGGGCATCTTGGTGTCCGATTTGTCTAGCAGGTTTGGCTGAAATTGATGAGTTAAGTGCGGATCAAAATAAAGATTTTAATGTTGTCACCATTGTTTCACCAGAACACAAAGGTGAAAAATCCACAGGTGATTTTATTGAATGGTACAAGGGACTAGAATATAAAAATATTGTGGTGTTACTTGATGAAAGTGGTGAAGTGCTTAAACGCACCAAAGTTCGTGGCTATCCGTCAAGTTTAATTGTGGATCAAGAATTAAATTTACAAAAAGTAATTCCAGGGCATTTAGGAACGGCACAAATTAAACAAGCGTTTAATTAGTCATGCTACCAAGGAGGGTAGGGGGGCTAACCTTTGGGTTAGCCCTTTTTTTTATAAGCTAAGATTAATCTGCTTTCAACGCATATTTGCCAGAACCAAGGTGCATAATTGCCCAGAATGCAAACAGATAAGTGGTAACACCTTCAATCGCCCAAGCACCCGTTGGAGCAAGTGCAAAAATGAGCGGAACGTATCTTACCAGAATAATGATGATACAAGAAATTACGCCAATGAAAGCATTAATACGCGTGAAAACCCCAAACATAATAAAAATGGGTACAACTATTTCACATACATAAACGGCATTAGCAAAGAAAGCTGGCAATCCGAGTTCAATAAATCTATCCGTGATAAAATCTATGCCTCCCGTGACTTTATGAATGCCGTGTAATAAAAACATAAAGGCAAAGCTAACACGCAAAATGAATTTTGCGAGATCTGGTTTATCGACTAATTGGTTGATTTTTTCGATTGATGTACTCATAAATAGTTCCTTCTTGTGTTTGAGTTAAATAGTTTGTTGAGCTAATTGTGCAAAAGCCCAATCTGCTACAGCTAAAGTGCGGTCAATATCTTCATCAGAATGTGCTAATGACATAAAACCTGCTTCATAGGCAGAGGGTGCAAGATAAATTCCTTTTTCTAACATTAAATGGAAGAAGCGATTAAATGTTGTGGTATCACATTGCATAACCTGTTGGAAATTGGTGATTTCTTGCTGTTCTGTAAAGAATAGACCGAACATGCCGCCTACATATTGTACTTGGAATGGTATGTTGTGTCTATTTGCAAGCATTTTTAAGCCTAGAGCGAGTTTTTTCGTTTTTTCAGCTAATTTTTGTTGATTGCCGTCTTTGCTTAATTCGGTTAAACAAGCTAACCCAGCTGCCATGGCGATTGGGTTGCCAGAAAGTGTACCAGCTTGATAAACGGGACCTGTTGGTGCAATGTATCGCATGATTTCTCGTTTTCCACCAAATGCCCCTACAGGCATACCGCCACCAATAATTTTACCTAAACAGGTTAAATCAGGTGTAACGCCATAATAAGATTGTGCGCCGCTTAACGCCACACGGAAACCTGTCATGACTTCATCAATAATAAATACGGTGCCGTATTGATCGCAAAGTTGACGTAAACCTTGTAAGAACCCGTCTTTGGGCGGAATACAGTTCATATTGCCTGCCACAGGTTCAATAATTAAACAAGCAATCTCGTTAGGATATTGCTCAAAGGCTTGTTTGACTGAATTAAGATCGTTATAAGTACAGGTTAAGGTATGTTTAGCAAAATCTTCTGGTACACCAGGGGAGCTTGGTTGACCTAGAGTTAATGCACCTGATCCTGCCTTAACTAATAAAGAATCTGAATGACCGTGATAACAACCTTCAAATTTGATAATTTTATCTCGTCCTGTGTAGCCACGTGCTAAACGAATAGCAGACATAGTGGCTTCCGTGCCAGAACTGACCATTCTCACCAGTTCAATAGAAGGCATGAGTTGGCATACTAATTCCGCAAGCGTAATTTCGCTTTCCGTAGGTGCACCAAAACTTAATCCATTTGGCACGGCTTTTAACACGGCATCAATAATCGCAGGGTGATTATGTCCGAGAACCATTGGTCCCCATGAGCCGACATAATCAATATATTGTTTGCCGTCTGTATCAGTAATATAGGCTCCAGCGGCTTTTTGAATAAACACTGGCGTTCCGCCAACGCCTTTAAATGCTCGAACAGGGGAATTGACCCCCCCTGGGATAACTTGTTCAGCTCGAGAAAAAAGTGCGGTTGAATTTGACATATTTTTTCCTTTTATCATCAATAATACGCAATTATTGTACTGTATTTTCTCTATAATTTTTGTTTTTTTGTAAAAATATTCTGCAATCAGATAGGATTAATGCTATGCTTTGCAATATTTTTAGAGGTTTTAGAGGTAGCACGTTAAGGCGAAATAAAGGATATGTGGTTAGATTTACTGTTAACATTTTTAGCATCTTTTCTTACTATTTTAGTGATGCGTCCCATTGCCATTGCGGTCGGTTTAGTAGATAAACCCAATTACCGCAAACGTCATCAGGGGGCGATCCCTTTAATTGGAGGGATTTCGCTGTTTATGGGAAATCTCTGTTTTTACCTGTTACAATGGGATCAAACCAAGTTACCCCAGCTTTATTTATTTAGTGTTTTTGTGCTATTAGCCATTGGAATTTTAGATGACCGCTATGATATTAGCCCTTTATTGCGAGCAGGTATTCAGGCAGTGTTATCGGTATTTATGATGTATTATGGGCGTTTATCCCTTGATCACTTAGGACAAATTATTGGACCTTTTACTGTTACACTCGGTTGGATTGGCGTGGTGATTACGGTATTTGCTACTCTTGCGATTATTAATGCGTTTAATATGATTGACGGTATTGACGGCTTACTCGGTGGATTATCTAGTGTCGCATTTGCTGGCGTGGGGATTTTGATGTATATGGATAATCAACATGATCTGGCACGTTGGTGCTTTGCCTTAATTGTGGCGATTATACCGTATGGGATGTTTAATCTTTGTATTCCTTTTGGTAAAAAATATAAAATTTTTATGGGCGACAGTGGTAGTACGCTCATTGGTTTTACCATTATTTGGATCTTATTATTAAGTACACAAGGTAAAGGACACCCGATGAATCCAGTGACAGCCTTATGGTTGGTGGCGATTCCGTTAATTGATATGGTGGCGATTATTTATCGCCGTTTGCGTAAAGGTAAAAGTCCATTTCGCCCCGACCGTTTACACGTTCATCACTTGATGGTACGAGCAGGGTTAACCCATCGCCAAGCCTTTATGTTAATCACTTTTATCGCTGCTTTGTGTGCAGGATTTGGCATTTTAGGCGAAATTTATTATATTAATGAATGGCTAATGTTTATTCTATTCATTGGTTTATTCTTTTTGTATTCTTATTCAATTACCAGAGCGTGGCGAATTACACGTTTTGTTCGCCGTCATCGTCGCCGTTTATTACGTGCGAAAAAGCAAACAGTGTAGCGAACATTGTTTTAGATTTAGGAAACATTATGAAATTATTACAAAGTTTATTATTTATTATTATTTTCACCGCACTTTTTGCTGTGGCTGGCTATGGTGCGAGTTATGCCATGAGAGAACAATGGAAAGCAGAAGTAGAAGTGCGTCAACCGAAAGTAGAGCAGTTAGGTACTTATTTTTCTTTGTTTGAAATGTATCAATTAATTAATGGTAATAAAACCGAAGATCAAAAAGAAACGGCAAATTTTGTTTATAAAGGGTTCAAACAACAGTTAAAAACCTATGATAATTTATCTAAATTTTGGTTAGATTCTGATTTCTATAAACAACGTCAAACAGGCATTGAAGAACGAGATGAGGCTTTTTTACAAGAACTTATTGCAGGTATTCAATTTGTTGAAGGAAATCCTGAACGTAACATTCCTGATCGTATCAGTTTAACTTTAGACAACCCAAAACAAGCGATGCTACAGTTGGAGAGTTTTGTAAAACATGTCAATTATTTAACCAGACAATCTTTATATAACGAATTAATTACCAAGTGGAAAACCTTATTCAATCAGGTAAATTTAGCCGCTCAACAAAGTACTGATAATGCCAAACAAGGTGAATTAAGCTGGCAAGGTAAATTGAATATGATGAAATCGGTTTCGCCATTAGATAACCAATTAGCCACCTTTGATTATTTAAAGTCCCCAACTCAACCTAAAGTGGCATTACCAGATCGTTTATTATGGGCGGAAGTCGGTGCTGCAGCTGGTTTCTTGTTCGGTTTATTGCTCGCTTTGATTTTTGTTGGGCGTAAACAAAAAAGTCACAGCCAAAGGGTGAATGACAAAATTTAAGATCTTACCGATCTCAGCATTCGCATTTAACCAAAGTGCGGTGTATTTTGAGTGCGTTTCATTTTGATCTTATTTTTGTACGAGAGTGACTATTGCCTAGCATAAGCCTAGTTGGTTGAGGGGCAAATCAAATTTACTATTGCATATCTAATAATGGTAAGAAATTGTTGCCCTGATAAAATCATGCCACATTTAACTCAAGTTTATTTAGATTTTTGCGGTGCTGTGATTTAAAACGGCAAAATAGCAAAAATAAAGGCGGTCACTGATATGTCAACAATCACAAAACCAACCTTAACCAGTACAACCCTTTGGACATCCACCGCTGTTGCCATTAAACTCATTATTGGGCTAGTTGTCATTAAAATCTTTGCTCTAAATTTTGGCTCGGCAGGGTTAGGACAGGCGGCAAATTATATGACCTTGCTCACGGTATTCGGCGTGCTGTCAGGGGCTGGGATTTTAAATGCGGTGACTAAATTTGTGGCAGAATATGAACAGGATCCGCAACGGTTACAAGCCATTTTAGGGGCGAGTAGTCTATTGATTATACTGGTTTCGGTGATGTTAGCCGTGATTGGTTTGATGTTTACTCAACCCATTTCCTTGTTTTTATTTCAAACCGCTGATTACAGTCTAACCATTCAAATACTTGCCTTGCTGCAATGCTTAATAGCATTAGGTAATTATTTTATCGCCATTTTAAAAGGACAACGTCAAGCCAAAGCCTGTGCGATGAGTTCCATTTTTGCTAATTTAGTGGGAGCATTGTGGTTGCTGTTTTGTTTATGGATATGGGGCTATCAGGGGGCGTTAATCGGTTTTGCCTGTATTCCAGCCTTAATTCTTGTCCCCAGTCTGATTGCGTTACTAAAACAAAATTGGCACTGGCAATGGTTAAAGCCAAATTTTGATTTATCTGCCAGTCATATTCTTCGTCATTATATGATAATGACCCTTGTCGCTGTTTGTATTATACCAACAGTGTATATTTTATTACGCAATCAATTAATCGAAAGCCAAGGATTAAGTGCGGTGGGTTTATGGCAAGGATTAAGCCGTATTTCCGATGCCTATTTACAGCTTTTAACCACAGCATTTTCCGTGTATTTATTGCCCACCTTTGCTAAATTAAGCGATAAATCGGCGATTCAGAAAGAAGTTAAAAAAGCCTTGGGTTTTATTTTTCCGTTGGCGTTAGGTCTGGCGTTATTGGTGTTTTTTTCGCGAGATTATTTGATCATTGTGTTATTTAGCCCTGATTTTACCCCAATGTCTGATTTGTTTGGTTGGCAATTAGTGGGCGATCTGTTTAAAGTGGCGAGCTACGTTTTTGGCTATTTATGGTTAGCCAAAGCTGCGACTGGTCGCTATATTTGTGCTGAAATTGTACAGGGAATGTTATTGTTTGGTTTATCTAGTTATGGGATCGCACAACAGGGTGTCGCAGGGGCAACCTTGGGTTATGGACTTTGCTATATGACTTATTTCGGTTTTTGTTGGGTTTTATTTAAGTTGGATTATGGGAGTAAAAAACGATGAAACAGATTATTCACGTTTTAGGTTCGCCCATTCCACATCATAATCATACCATGTTGCGTTTTTTAGCGGAGCATTTGCAGCCCCAATTACCGAAAGAAGCCATTAAGCAAGTGTTGGTGGTGGGGAACGGTTATCAGGATCAATATCCGAGCCTTTGCATACAAGAGTTTGAGTGTAAAAAAAGTATTGCTCAAGCCGTATGTCAGTTAGCGAAGCAAGATCCACAACACTATTTTTATTTACACGGTCAATTTAATTTCCCCCTTTGGCTCGCTATCTTTTTCGGCAAATTACCGCCCGAAAGACTCACTTGGCAAATGTGGGGGGCAGATTTACACGAAGACAGTCAACAATGGAAATTTAAATTGGCTTATCCGTTACGCCGTTTTATTCAAAAGAAATTAATTTCCGTGGCAGGTTATCAGGGGGATTTAAGTTATTTTAAACAGCATATTAATCCAAATGTGCAAGGGCATTTAGTGTATTTTCCGAGTAAAATGCACCGCGGTTTTCAGCCAACGGAAAAGCAAAAATCGGATAAATTAACCATTTTATTAGGCAATTCTGGCGATCCGTCTAATCGTCATTTGGTGGGGCTGGAGCAAATAAAACAACAGCTTGGGGATAATGTGCAGATTATTATACCAATGGGCTATCCCGAACATAACGGTGATTATATTGCCCAAGTGTCTGCTCAAGCCACACGGTTATTTGCTCAAAGTGCGATGCAAATTTTAACCGAAAAAATGCCATTTCAAGATTATTTAGCTTTGCTTAATCAATGTGATGTGGCGTATTTTATTTTTCAACGTCAGCAAGGGGTGGGATCCTTGTGTTTATTAACTCAATTTAATGTGCCAGTGGTGTTACACCCGAAAAATACCTTTATTGACGATATGCGATTATATCAAGTGCCGTTTCTGTTGCAGAATCAGGTGACGGAACAAGCCATTTTCGACACGCAACAACAATTAACCGCACTTGATAAAGAGAGTATTGGCTTTTTTGATCCCCATTTTATTGCAGGTTGGTTGGCTATATTAATGCAGATTTTGCAACAAGGGGAAGAGAATGCTTGAATTTGCAGAACTTATCCTGTTGACGCTCTTGTATATTTTGTCATTAAGTGTGGTGCTTTATTTATTACAACAAGATGTAAAACAGCAAGGTTTTTCCTTTCATTTATTGTTTAGCTTGGTTTATTTGTCGGTCTTTTATTTAGGCTTTCCGTTGTCGATGGGCTTGATGTATGGCTTTCATATTTCATTGCCACCTTTTGCGGTCTTATGCCAAACTTTGTTGACCGCAACAGGATTTTATTTACTTTATTATTGGGTTTATCAGGGCAAATTTTATCCCCGTTTATTGCCAGTAAAACTCGAGAAAAATACACCGCAGTTTACAGCAAAGATCACGATGTGGATTTTATTGGCGATAAGTTTAGGGGCAATGGGGATTTTTTATGGGTTGAATGGTTTGTTATTATTTAAATTAACCGCCTATAACCAGATTTTTTCAACACAAGTGAGTGCGGTTGCCTTAAAACGTTTTTTTTATTTTTGCTTGCCAGCGTTGTTAATTTTTTATTTTATTCAACCAAGTAAACGCCGTTGGTGGCAATTTCTGTGCTTAGGCGTGGCTTTCGGCGTGTTGAGTTATGTGGTGATCGGTGGCACGCGTGCAAACTTAGCTTTAGCGGTTGCTTTGTTTGTGTTGATTGGCATTGCTCAGGGCTATATTTCCATGTTTGCTTTAGTGATGTTGGCAATTTTAGGTATTTTCGCCATGTTTTTATTGGCAATGTGGCGATATGGGTTAGCTTTTAACGATGAACAAACGCTGTTTCGTTTTTTACACTTAACTCGGGATACCTTTTCGCCGTGGGAAAATTTGGCAACCATTCTCAATACAAAAAATATTGAATATCAAGGATTAATGCCCATTATTCGGGATTTTTATGTGTATATTCCCAAAGTCTTATGGGCGGATCGTCCTGATTTAGTGTTAAATACGGCAAATTATTTTACTTGGGAGATTAAGCATTATTATGCTGGCTTGGCGATTTCCCCAACATTAATTGGATCGTTTTACATTATGGGGGGCTATCCAATGATTTTGGTGGGGGCGGTTGGCTCGGCATTGGTTGTCAAAGAATTTGATGGGTTGTACCGTTGGGCTAAAGGTCATGAAAGTGCGGTGTTAAAAGCCTATTGTTTTTCGCATATTTTTACTCTGACGGTGTTAGTGCGAGAAGGGTTTGATGCGTTTGTTTCTCGTTTTGTCTTTTTGACGATAGGTTGGGGCGTGGCGTATGGATTAGCAAAAGGAATCGTAAAATGGAAAAAGTTGTCATTCGAGAAATAGCTATTTTAGTGCCTGAAAATAAGCAAGTGTTGGCGGATCATTTGATCTCAGCAAAGCAAATAAAAACGGGGTTATTGATTGCGATAAATGCGGAAAAAATGATTGCTTGTGCTAAAAATCCCCAAGTGAACGCCTTAATTCAGCAAGCAGAATTTAACTATGCAGACGGTATTAGCGTGGTTTTTTCCATTAAAAAGAAATATCCACAATGGCAAAAATTAACACGGATTGCAGGGATTGATTTATGGCAAGCCTTGTTGCAACGTTCGGCAGAATTGAGTGTGCCAGTTTTTTTGGTGGGGGGACAAGCGGATGTGGTGAATCTGGTGGCAGAAAAATTATCGCATCAGCAAGTGGATATTGTGGGATACCAACATGGTTATTTTTCTGAACAAGAAGAAAGGGCAGTGATTGAAAGAATTAAGCAAAGTAATGCGAAGTTTGTGACAGTGGCAATGGGATCGCCAAAACAAGAGATTTTTATGCAAAAAGCACAACAGATTTATCCTGATTGCCTTTATATGGGAGTGGGGGGGAGTTTTGATGTGTTGGTGGGTAAGACCAAACGGGCTCCGTTGTTATGGCGAAAACTGAATTTGGAATGGTTATATCGTTTATTAAGTCAGCCGACACGTTGGCAACGTCAATTAAATTTATTGCGATATGCTTATTATTATATGACGAATAAGTTATAAAATAATTGGAACCGAAATAAATTCCAAACAAATTGCACAAATTAACAGCTAACGTTAGAAAAACGCAATTTTTTTGTAAAAAATGCTAGACAACAACAAGCAAAATCATTAATATACGCATCCGTTGCAACGCAATATGTGTGCGTTCGTAGCTCAGTTGGATAGAGCGTTGGCCTCCGGAGCCAAAGGTCGCAAGTTCGAATCTTGTCGAGCGCGCCAGAAGTTAATGCAATTCAACATAAAAACAATGGTGGCTATAGCTCAGTTGGTAGAGCCCTGGATTGTGATTCCAGTTGTCGTGGGTTCGAATCCCATTAGCCACCCCATTTACTACCTAAGTAGTAAAATCTGACGGCGAGTAGCGCAGCTTGGTAGCGCAACTGGTTTGGGACCAGTGGGTCGTAGGTTCAAATCCTATCTCGCCGACCAATTTTATAAAATTTGCGAAAGCAAAATCGTTCTTTAACAATTTATCAGACAATCTGTGTGGGCACTTGTTGATTGACTAGTTTTAAAAAATTAAATAAAACTTGAAGTCTTAATAGGTGCTTAACTTAGAAATTCATTAACTTTTTGTTCTTTTGGGAATGAAAAGTAAGATTTAAAAGCAAGCAGTTTATTGAGCGATCGAACTTAAATTGAAGAGTTTGATCATGGCTCAGATTGAACGCTGGCGGCAGGCTTAACACATGCAAGTCGAACGGTAGCAGGAAGTACTTGTACTTTGCTGACGAGTGGCGGACGGGTGAGTAATGCTTGGGAATCTGGCTTATGGAGGGGGATAACTACGGGAAACTGTAGCTAATACCGCGTAGTGTCGAGAGACGAAAGACTGGGAACTTAGGTCCAGTTGCCATAAGATGAGCCCAAGTGGGATTAGGTAGTTGGTGGGGTAAAGGCCTACCAAGCCGACGATCTCTAGCTGGTCTGAGAGGATGACCAGCCACACTGGAACTGAGACACGGTCCAGACTCCTACGGGAGGCAGCAGTGGGGAATATTGCGCAATGGGGGTAACCCTGACGCAGCCATGCCGCGTGAATGAAGAAGGCCTTCGGGTTGTAAAGTTCTTTCGGTGGTGAGGAAGGTAGTTGTTTTAATAGAACAGCTAATTGACGTTAACTACAGAAGAAGCACCGGCTAACTCCGTGCCAGCAGCCGCGGTAATACGGAGGGTGCGAGCGTTAATCGGAATAACTGGGCGTAAAGGGCACGCAGGCGGTTACTTAAGTGAGATGTGAAATCCCAGAGCTTAACTTTGGAATAGCATTTCAGACTGGGTAGCTAGAGTACTTTAGGGAGGGGTAGAATTCCACGTGTAGCGGTGAAATGCGTAGAGATGTGGAGGAATACCGAAGGCGAAGGCAGCCCCTTGGGAAGATACTGACGCTCATGTGCGAAAGCGTGGGGAGCAAACAGGATTAGATACCCTGGTAGTCCACGCTGTAAACGATGTCGATTTGGGGATTGGGCTTTAGGCTTGGTGCCCGTAGCAAACGTGATAAATCGACCGCCTGGGGAGTACGGCCGCAAGGTTAAAACTCAAATGAATTGACGGGGGCCCGCACAAGCGGTGGAGCATGTGGTTTAATTCGATGCAACGCGAAGAACCTTACCTACTCTTGACATCCATAGAAGAACTTAGAGATAAGTTTGTGCCTTCGGGAGCTATGAGACAGGTGCTGCATGGCTGTCGTCAGCTCGTGTTGTGAAATGTTGGGTTAAGTCCCGCAACGAGCGCAACCCTTATCCTTTGTTGCCAGCATGTAGTGATGGGAACTCAAAGGAGACTGCCAGTGATAAACTGGAGGAAGGTGGGGATGACGTCAAGTCATCATGGCCCTTACGAGTAGGGCTACACACGTGCTACAATGGTGCATACAGAGGGCGGCAAACCTGCGAGGGGGAGCGAATCTCAGAAAGTGCATCGTAGTCCGGATTGGAGTCTGCAACTCGACTCCATGAAGTCGGAATCGCTAGTAATCGCAAATCAGAATGTTGCGGTGAATACGTTCCCGGGCCTTGTACACACCGCCCGTCACACCATGGGAGTGGGTTGTACCAGAAGTAGATAGCTTAACCGGAAGGGGGGCGTTTACCACGGTATGATTCATGACTGGGGTGAAGTCGTAACAAGGTAACCGTAGGGGAACCTGCGGTTGGATCACCTCCTTACCGAAAACGAGAGACAATAAGTGTCCACACAGATTGGCTGATAATTGTAAACAAAGAAAGAGAAAGACCGCACTTTTCATTGCTTACTAGGTCGAGCAAGCGAAACGAATGAAACGAAAAAAGAAGTGCGAATAATAAAAGACAACAAATTATCTTTACCTGTTGTCCCCATCGTCTAGAGGCCTAGGACATCGCCCTTTCACGGCGGTAACCGGGGTTCGAATCCCCGTGGGGACGCCAATTAAAGATGATTCGGTAGATAAACAAGAAATGGATTATCTATATTATTTTCTTATTGTTCTTTAAAAAATTGGAAACAAGCTGAAAACTGAGAGATTTTCGAAAGAAAGTCTGAGTAGAAGAAAAAATCTTGACTGAACAAAAGCGGTCAAGTGTTTAGTTGAAACAGCAACATCATTTGTTTTTGAAAACATTTGAGGTTGTATAGTTAAGTGACTAAGCGTACACGGTGGATGCCTAGGCAATCAGAGGCGAAGAAGGACGTGCTAATCTGCGAAAAGTTTGGATGAGTCGATAAGAGGCGTTTAATCCAAAATATCCGAATGGGGAAACCCAGTAGATGAAGAATCTACTATTGTTAACTGAATACATAGGTTAACAAGGCAAACCGGGAGAACTGAAACATCTAAGTACCCCGAGGAAAAGAAATCAACCGAGATTCTGTGAGTAGCGGCGAGCGAAAGCGGAGCAGCCGTTAGTGATAATCAGTGAGTTAGAAGAATGGACTGGGAAGTCCAGCGACACAGGGTGATAGCCCCGTATTTAAAAATACACTGATGGTACTAAGCTAACAACAAGTAGGGCGGAACACGAGAAATTCTGTCTGAAAATAGGGGGACCATCCTCTAAGGCTAAATACTCCTGATTGACCGATAGTGAACCAGTACTGTGAAGGAAAGGCGAAAAGAACCCCAGCGAGGGGAGTGAAATAGAACCTGAAACCGTGTACGTACAAGCAGTGGGAGCCGTAAGGTGACTGCGTACCTTTTGTATAATGGGTCAGCGACTTATATTTTGTAGCGAGGTTAACTGAATAAGGGAGCCGAAGGGAAACCGAGTCTTAACTGGGCGACTAGTTGCAAGGTATAGACCCGAAACCCGGTGATCTAGCCATGGGCAGGTTGAAGATTGGGTAACACTAATTGGAGGACCGAACCGACTAATGTTGAAAAATTAGCGGATGACTTGTGGCTGGGGGTGAAAGGCCAATCAAACCGGGAGATAGCTGGTTCTCCCCGAAATCTATTTAGGTAGAGCCTTGAGCGAACACCTTCGGGGGTAGAGCACTGTTTCGGCTAGGGGTCCATCCCGGATTACCAACCCGATGCAAACTGCGAATACCGAAGAGTGATACTCAGGAGACACACGGTGGGTGCTAACGTCCATCGTGAAGAGGGAAACAACCCAGACCGCCAGCTAAGGTCCCAAAGTCTATATTAAGTGGGAAACGAAGTGGGAAGGCTTAGACAGCTAGGATGTTGGCTTAGAAGCAGCCACCATTTAAAGAAAGCGTAATAGCTCACTAGTCGAGTCGGCCTGCGCGGAAGATGTAACGGGGCTAAAATATAGCACCGAAGCTGCGGCATCAGGCGTATCACTAATACGCCTTACGATTAACAACTTGCGAAGCAAGTTGGTAATGCAACCCCAAACGTCGAGTTCGCAACAATTCGGAGAGGGGAAGTTGAGGAATATTAGTGATACGCCTGTTGGGTAGGGGAGCGTTGTGTAAGCGGAAGAAGGTGAGTCGAGAGGCTTGCTGGACGTATCACAAGTGCGAATGCTGACATAAGTAACGATAAAACGAGTGAAAAACTCGTTCGCCGGAAGACCAAGGGTTCCTGTCCAACGTTAATCGGGGCAGGGTGAGTCGGCCCCTAAGGCGAGGCTGAAAAGCGTAGTCGATGGGAAACGGGTTAATATTCCCGTACTTGGATAAATTGCGATGTGGGGACGGAGAAGGTTAGGCAAGCAGCCTATTGGATGGCTGTTTAAGCGTGTAGGTGGGGGATTTAGGCAAATCCGAATCCCCATTCAACACTAAGGCGTGATGACGAGCTCCTAAGGGAGCGAAGTTGTTGATACCACACTTCCAGGAAAAGCCACTAAGCTTCAGGTTTATCTAAACCGTACTGAAAACCGACACAGGTGGTCAGGTAGAGAATACTCAGGCGCTTGAGAGAACTCGGGTGAAGGAACTAGGCAAAATAGCACCGTAACTTCGGGAGAAGGTGCGCCGGCGTAGATTGTAGTCTTTTACAGATGAAGGTTGAACCGGTCGAAGATACCAGCTGGCTGCAACTGTTTATTAAAAACACAGCACTCTGCAAACACGAAAGTGGACGTATAGGGTGTGATGCCTGCCCGGTGCTGGAAGGTTAATTGATGGTGTTATCGAAAGAGAAGCACCTGATCGAAGCCCCAGTAAACGGCGGCCGTAACTATAACGGTCCTAAGGTAGCGAAATTCCTTGTCGGGTAAGTTCCGACCTGCACGAATGGCATAATGATGGCCAGGCTGTCTCCACCCGAGACTCAGTGAAATTGAAATCGCCGTGAAGATGCGGTGTACCCGCGGCTAGACGGAAAGACCCCGTGAACCTTTACTATAGCTTGACACTGAACCTTGAATTTTGATGTGTAGGATAGGTGGGAGTCAGAGAAACTTAAACGCCAGTTTGAGTGGAGACGACCTTGAAATACCACCCTTTAACGTTTGATGTTCTAACGAAATATCTGGAACGGGTATTCGGACAGTGTCTGGTGGGTAGTTTGACTGGGGCGGTCTCCTCCCAAAGAGTAACGGAGGAGCACGAAGGTTTGCTAATGACGGTCGGACATCGTCAGGTTAGTGCAATGGTAAAAGCAAGCTTAACTGCGAGACGGACAAGTCGAGCAGGTACGAAAGTAGGTCATAGTGATCCGGTGGTTCTGAATGGAAGGGCCATCGCTCAACGGATAAAAGGTACTCCGGGGATAACAGGCTGATACCGCCCAAGAGTTCATATCGACGGCGGTGTTTGGCACCTCGATGTCGGCTCATCACATCCTGGGGCTGAAGTAGGTCCCAAGGGTATGGCTGTTCGCCATTTAAAGTGGTACGCGAGCTGGGTTTAGAACGTCGTGAGACAGTTCGGTCCCTATCTGCCGTGGGCGTTGGAGAATTGGTTGGGGCTGCTCCTAGTACGAGAGGACCGGAGTGGACGCATCCCTGGTGTTCCAGTTGTTTCGCCAGAAGCATTGCTGGGTAGCTACATGCGGGAGAGATAAGTGCTGAAAGCATCTAAGCACGAAACTTGCCAAGAGATGAGTTCTCCCACACAGAAGTGTGTAAGGGTTGTTTAAGACGAAGACGTAGATAGGCTGGATGTGTAAGTGATGTGAGTCATTGAGCTAACCAGTACTAATTGCCCGAGAGGCTTAACTATACAACGCTCAAGTGGTTTTGATTCAGAAGACAGATGTCAGAAGACAGAAGACAGTTGAAGAGCGTGAAAGTAACGAACAGACAAAAAAGAAAATCGAACAGACAGCTTGTTTCAAATTTAAAGAACAAAATACAAAAAGGAAAGAATTAAGTAGGATACAGGATAACACACGGTACTGCCGTCTGAAACCTGTCATCTGACCCCTGATTTCCTGATGGTCATAATGCAGTAGTGCCACCTGACTCCATGCCGAACTCAGAAGTGAAATGCTGTGATGCCGATGGTAGTGTTGGGAATCCCAATGTGAGAGTAGGTCACCATCAGGTTTTTTATTACAACAACGAACCCCAGTTACGTGAGTAGCTGGGGTTTTTGCTATTCTCTTAAAACTACGTTAAAATCAACCGCACTTTTGTCAACAATGTTGGATATATGTTACTTTCTGTTCTTTATATTATAGGAATTTTTCCTTAGTCTTGACTAGAGATGAAAATAAAGAAAGATTTTGCTTTTATAAAGTTGCTCTTTTCATTGTTTTAACAAATTCCGCTAATTCTTGCAAACATTGTACGTGATTATCCAAGTTTTTCTCAATAATCTTCACCGTAGCTGATCCTGAAATTGCTCCTGCTACCCCCATATTTAACGCATCTTTGACTTGTTGTGGTTGAGCAATACCGAAGCCTTGTAAAATTGGTGGAGCGTGGTGAGCTTTTAAACATTCTACTAAGTTATCCAAATTTTTCGCGTGACTTTGGTTTTCAGCACTGGTCACTCCTGCACGAGAAACTAAATACGTATAACCTTGAGATTTTTCTGCCACTCCTTGAATAGTTTTTTCATCAGCATTTGGCGGACAAATAAACACAGGTTGAATGCCATATTTTTTAGCTGCTTGAATATAGGGTTCAGATGCCAATAATGGAATATCTGCCACGAGAACCGCATCTACCCCCACTTTTTTACAACGTTGATAAAATCCGTCTAAGGTTTGGGCATAGATTAAGTTGGCACAAAGCAATAAGCTGATCGGAATATCGGGATATTTTGACCGCACTTTTTCGATTAATTGGAAACTTTCTTTTGTGCTACAACATGCTTCTAACGCACGATTGTTGGCGGCTTGAATAACGGGACCATCTAATAGAGGATCTGAAAAAGGAAAACCGAGTTCTAAAGCATCAGCACCATTATCAACTAAAGTACAAATAATCTCAAAGGAACGTTCAAAATTTGGATCACCTAAGGTTACAAATGGTACGAATCCACCTTGATTTTTGGCTGCCAAATTATCAAATAAAGTTGCAAAACGACTCATTACAGGATTCCTCTTTCTGTGAAAATTTTATCTACAGTAAAAATATCTTTATCACCACGACCAGATAAATTTACCACTAATAATTGCTCTTTGTTTGGATTCTGTTTTGCCATTTTTAAAGCATAAGCAAGTGCATGAGAGCTTTCTAATGCAGGAATAATACCTTCGTGTTGGGCTAACTCTTTAAACGCATTTAAGGCTTCATCATCGGTAATACTTGGATATTCCGCCCGTCCAATAGAATTAAGATAGGCGTGTTGAGGACCAACGGATGGAAAATCCAATCCAGCAGAAATGCTATAAGATTCTTCAATTTGTCCATCTTCCGTTTGCATAATCGGTGATTTCATACCAAAATAAATCCCTGGTTTACCATGTCCAAGTGGAGCACCGTGTTCACCAGTTTCAATACCTTTGCCTGCTGGTTCAATACCGATTAAGCGAACGTTGCTTTCTTTGATAAAATCTGCAAACATTCCAATAGCATTGGATCCACCTCCCACCGCTGCAATCACGGCATCTGGTAAGCGTCCTTCTTTTTCGAGAATTTGGCGTTTAGTTTCTTCGCCGATCATTTTCTGAAATTCACGTACAATGGTTGGGAATGGATGTGGGCCTGCGGCTGTCCCAATCAAATAATGAGTGGTTTCATAATTTGCTGCCCAATCACGCATTGCTTCGCAGCATGCATCTTTAAGAGAACAAGATCCTTTTTGTACAGGCACTACTTCAGCACCCATTAATCGCATACGGAAAACGTTAGGTGATTGGCGTTCTACATCCTTTGCTCCCATATACACAAGACAAGGCATACCAAGCATTGCACAAGCTAATGCAGTTGCTACACCGTGTTGACCAGCACCAGTTTCTGCAATAATGCGGGTTTTACCCATTCGTTTGGCAAGTAAAATTTGCCCAAGTACTTGGTTAGTTTTGTGAGCACCACCGTGTAAAAGATCTTCACGTTTAAGATAAATTTTAGTTTTTGTACCTTTAGTAATATTGCGACAAAGGGTTAAAGCAGTTGGGCGACCTGCATAATTTTTCAGTAAATCTTGGAATTCGGTTTGAAATTTGGGATCGTCTTTGGCATCAACAAAGGCTTTTTCTAATTGTTTTAACACTGGAATGAGAATTTCGGGAACATACATTCCCCCAAATTCCCCAAAATAGGGATCAAGTAGTGTATCTGTCATAATATTTCCTTACATAAATTCTTTTTAATATATAGTCGTTATACTATTGCACTAGTACATAAATGTAAATAGGAAAACTAAAAAAAGGAAACTATTTTTCAAAATATTCCAAGTTTAGATTAATAAAGGGTTGCCAAAATAATCTGTTCAGGATCGATTTTTGCCCAAACCTGTTGCCCAATGTTTAATGCCAAGGGTGACTCAAGGCTGGCACAAAATTCGATTTCATCATTTAAAGCCAAGATCACCTCTTGATTATTTTCTTTATCTAACAGATTCGTAACCGTTGCCACAAAGCTATTTTTTTCTTCAAGGGCTTCCTGATGAATTTTTACCCACGGAGCTTTAAATAGCAACATAACTTCTTTTCCCCAAGCTAATTGAAGACGTTCGGCACTTTTTTTTGTGATTTCAGCGAAAATAGGTTGTGATAGACTTGGTAATTTAATTTCTACAGTCGCATGAAGTTGATGAATAACACATTGTTTTACTTTGCCAAATAGTTGATTTCTTGCACTGGTTTGCAGTGAAAATTGAGCAGTGGCAGAAAGTAAACTGTTGAGTGAAATATTCTCATCTTGCAAAATATGAAACGCTTTTTCTTGGGTTTGTGCAAGCAAATCATAGAGTTGCAATAGGCGAAGGGCGTATTTCGTGAGCAATGTTCCGCCACCATTTTTTCCGCCGACATTGCGTTCAAGTAGCGGATAGGGGCTGATTTCATTCATTGCGGCTAAGTGATCCCATGCACTTTTATAGCTCACTTTGGCATTCTTAGCTGCTTGATTAATGGAACCGCACTTTTGGATTTCTTTTAATAAACGAACACGTTTAGGATCAACAAAAAGTTGTTGTTGCAATTTTATAGTGAGTAAGATTTCAGTATCCATTATTTTTCCTATTTTCTTATCAATAATCAATTTAGAGTATTTTAAAGGAAACGGATTTATTCTTGTAGCTTTTCTTTTGTAATACGTTATATAATCTATGCGATATCGTTAATTATTCAAGGAGAAAAAATGAAATTAACAATCAAAAAACTTGCATTCGTAGTGGGAACTGGTCTAATTATGAGCCAAAGTGCAATAGCTGATGTAACAGTTTTTGCAGCAGCTTCCATGACTAACGCATTACAACAAGTGGCAGAAGAATATAAAAAAGTAAAACCAAATGAAAAAGTAGTTTTCTCTTTCGCTTCATCTTCTGTACTTGCAAAACAAATTGAACAGGGGGCTCCAGCAGATATTTTTGTTTCTGCGGATTTAAAGTGGATGGACTATTTAGCTGAAAAAGATGCAATTATCAAAGATAGCCGTGCTATTTTAGTGGGGAATAGCCTTGTGATGATTGCTCCGAAAGACAGCAAAATTGACAGCGTTGATTTAACCAATGATAAATGGCAAAAGTCTTTAGATGGTGCTTTTTTAGCTGTTGGTGATCCTGAACACGTCCCTGCGGGGATCTATGCAAAAACTGCATTAACTCATTTAGGTCAATGGGCTGCTGTTGAACAAAAATTAGCTCGTGCTAATAATGTACGTGCAGCATTGGCTTTGGTTGAACAAGCTGAAAGCCCATTGGGTGTGGTTTATGGTACTGATGCTACAGCAAGTCAAAAAGTGAAAGTAGTCGCTACATTCCCAGCTGATAGCCACCCTCCAGTAGAATATCCAGTGGCATTAATTAAAGATCATGGTAGCGTAGATGCGAAAGCATTTTTAGATTATTTAAAATCTGATGAGGCTAAAAAAGTATTTATTAGTTATGGTTTTACAGGGAAGTAATTAAAAAATAAGCAATTAAGTCTTATTTACGTGACTTGTGTCACAAAAATGAAATTTGCTATTTGATATAAAGAAATAAATTAGATATTCTTACCGCACTTAAAACAAGTGCTATGATAAATAGCCAGACATATTTTGCTTTCCGAGTAGTGCCTTGAAATATAGGCACTTTTTTTATCTCAAATATAGATGAAGTAATATATGTGGTGAGTTTATGCCAGATGTATTGTATTGATTTAACGAAAACAAAATTAGTAGAGTTTTTGAAGAATTGAAATAGAATAGATACAAAAAAAGATGCTTAAAAAGCATCTTTTAAAATTTGGAGCGGGAAACGAGGCTCGAACTCGCGACCCCGACCTTGGCAAGGTCGTGCTCTACCAACTGAGCTATTCCCGCAGAGCGACATTCAATATCATGCACGAATGTCGAAAACAAGACCTATTATACGAAGATTTTGATTGTTCGCAAGTAGAAATTTTTATTTTCTGTTTATTTGCAGAAATTCTAGTCTAATTTAATAAAGTGTTCACGGTAATAAGCGAGTTCTTTAATACTTTCCCGAATATCATCTAAAGCTAAATGGGTATTTTGTTTTTTGAATCCTTTTAAAACTTCAGGTTTCCAACGGCGAGCCAGTTCTTTTAGTGTGCTGACATCCAAATGGCGATAGTGGAAATAATCGGCTAAATCAGGCATATATTTAAATAAAAAACGTTTATCTTGTGCCACGCTATTGCCACAGATGGGAGATTGTCCTTTCGGTACCCATTTTTTTAAAAAGTCGAGGGTCTGTAATTCCGCTGCTCGTTCAGTGAGTTTACTCGTTTTGACGCGTTCAATTAAGCCATTTTCTGTATGGGTTTTAACACACCAATCACTCATTTTGTTGAGTAATTCATCAGATTGTTTGACGGCTAATACGGGTCCTTCGGCTAAAATAGCCAGATTTTTATCGGTGACGATCGTGGCGATTTCAATAATCCGTTCTTGTTCGGGATCTAATCCTGTCATTTCTAGATCGATCCAAATGAGATTTTCTTTATCTTGTGGCATAATATCAAGTATCCTATATTGAATTTGTGCTATTGTAGCAAAATTCACAATTATAAAATAGATAGAAAAATCACCGCACTTTTAAGGAAATCTCATTGGCAAAGCAAAAATTGACCCAAAACCAAAAACGGCGTATTCATAGTAATAATGCAAAAGCCCTAGATCGTCATCAACGCCAACAGAAAAAACAAATAGATTGGCAAGATGATATGCTAGGGGATACGCAAGATGGGGTGGTGGTAGCACGTTATTCTATGCACGCTGATGTGGAAAATGAACAAGGTAATATTTTCCGTTGTAATTTACGCCGCACTTTGGCGAGTGTGGTGGTGGGGGATCGAGTAATTTGGCGTAAAGGTCTGGAGCAATTACAAGGGATTAGTGGCGTGATTGAAGCGGTGCAACCCCGTCAAAATGAACTGGCTCGCCCTGATTATTATGATGGTTTAAAAGTCATGGCAGCCAATATTGATCGCATTATTATTGTTTCTGCCGTGTTGCCAACCCTATCATTGAATATTATTGACCGTTATTTAGTGATTTGTGAAACGGCGAAAATTCCAGCGGTGATTGTGTTAAATAAAGTGGATTTGCTTTCTGAGCAGGAACTGGCGGAAGCAGAACAACAGCTAAAAATTTACCAAGATATTGGCTATCAAACCCTGATGATTTCCGCCCAAACTGGCAAAAATATGCAAAAATTAACCGCACTTTTAGCTTCTGGCACCTCTATTTTTGTCGGGCAATCGGGGGTAGGGAAATCCAGTCTGGTCAATCAAATCATGCCTGAAGTCAATGCGACAACTAATGAGGTGAGTGAAAACTCAGGCTTAGGACAACATACCACCACTTCATCACGTTTATATCATTTGCCACAAGGGGGGAATCTGATTGATAGCCCTGGTATTCGAGAATTTGGTTTATGGCATTTAGAACCCGAGCAAATTACACTGGGTTATCGTGAATTTCAATATTTTCTTGGCACGTGCAAATTCCGTGATTGTAAGCATTTAGACGATCCGCAATGTGCCTTACGAGAAGCCGTTGAACAGGGCAAAATTCACCCTGTGCGTTTTGAAAATTACCACCGTTTAATTTTAAGCCGTGATGAAACGAAATCACAACGACATTTTGTGGGTTAAGCATGGTGTAGCTACTCGGTAGCTATAAAAGATGTGGCGCATCGTTACTATTATAACCCTGTACGTCAGTGCAGGGCTAAATCTTGAATCAAAATCTTAGATCGGCGTTGATAATTATAATGTTCTCGTTTTTCCTGTGGCAGATCTTCTATATTGGCTACGCTAAATCCTCGTTCTTGAAACCAATGAACGGTTCGGGTCGTGAGAACAAATAATTTTTCAATGCCTAAATTTTTTGCTCGTTTTTGAATGGCTTCTAATAGAATATCACCACGAGAGGAGTTACGATAATCAGGGTGAACAGCGACACAAGCCATTTCAGCCATTTTTTCCTGCTGGTAAACATTTAATGCAGCACAAGCGATAATGACACCATCTCGGTCAATAATCGTATATTTTTCAATATCCATTTCTAATTGTTCACGAGAGCGTTTGACTAAAATACCTTGTTGTTCTAATGGGTGAATTAATTCAAGTAAACCTGGTATATCACGTGCGGTGGCAATGCGAATATCTTCTGAATTATCCATTGAAAGCTGTGTTCCCACACCGTCACGGGTAAATAATTCTTGCAATAATGAACCGTCTTCTTCATAACTTAATAGATGCGAACGTTTAACCCCTGCACGGCAAACATCAATGGCAGCTTGTAGAAAGCGAGCTTGGGAACTGTGATAAAGATCGTTGTGAATAAATTCTTGCAGATATTCAACGGCATCTTGTGGTAATAAATCCGAAATGGTTTGTTTTTGTGGGTCTAAAATCCCTTGTGTGGCACTAAAGCCAATCAGTTTTTCGGCTTTAATTTTAATCGCAACTTGTGTCGCAATTTCTTCAAAGGGCAGATTAAAACTTTCCCCCGTAACGGATGGTGCAATAGGTCCGATTAACACGATCGCATCACGATCTAACTGTTGTTGAATATTTTCCACTTCAATACGGCGGAGCTTACCACTTAATAAATAATCGACACCATCGTCCACGCCAATCGGTTGAGCTAAAATAAAGTTACTGCTGACCACATTGAGTAAAGGCGAATGGGGAAGTCGCATTGACAGTCTTGAAGTAATATCATAATTCAGTTTTCCCACCGCTTGCTTGACCAAATCAAGGGTTTTTTGATCGGTAATCCGAATATTTTTATGATATTGTGGTTTAATCTGATGTTGTAAAAGTAATTCATTAATTTGAACTCTCGCACCAAACACAATAATTAATTTGATCCCTAAACTGTGTAATAAACGAATATCGCTGATGATATTAATAAAATTTTTACTCGCAATCGTATCACCATCAAGCATAATCACAAAAGTTTTGCCACGGTGCATATTGACATAAGGGGTAGATTGACGAAACCATTGGACTAATTCTGTACTACGCATAATGCTTTCCTTTTAGGCATTGCTTAAATATTTATTCATTTATTGTGAATTTATATTCATTTTGTTGAATGTGCAAGAGAAATTTTTAGCAGACGAAAATTTTGTTATTTTTGACCGCACTTTGTTAGAAAATTCCAACATAATAAAAAATCTTTGATATGGATCACAATTTTATCAACACACTCTTTTAATTTTACTTTGTTTTTTGTAGATTAAACGATTAAATTCAAGATTTTGCAATGTATTTTTATTAAATGAAAAAGGAGTTCAAAATGGATCGAAGACGTTTTCTACAATTATCTAGTTTCTGTGTTTTTGCTCTCGGTAGTGATAGAGTGCTTTCTGCTGAACAAAGTAAAAATCAGAATGTGTTTAATTTACGTGTTGTTTCAACCACTGATGTACATGGTTTCTTAACGGATTTTGACTATTATAAAGATGCACCTACTGAGAAATTTGGTTTTAGTCGTACCGCAACACTTATTGAGCAAGCTCGTCAAGAAGTGAAAAATAGCGTATTAGTTGATAATGGTGATTTAATCCAAGGTAATCCCATTGCGGATTATCAAGCGGCGGTAGGTTATCAAGCAGGCAAGCCACACCCTTCAGTACAAGCCCTTAATTTGATGAAGTATGAAGTGGGAACGTTGGGAAATCATGAGTTTAATTATGGACTTGAATTTCTGGATAATGTGTTAAAAGAAGCAAAATTTCCGATTATTAATGCCAATGTTTATGATGCAAAAACTAAACAAAATCGTTATACCCCATACGTTATTCAGGAACGCAGTTTAATTGATGAACAAGGTAATAAACAATCGATAAAAATCGGTTATATCGGTTTTGTGCCACCGCAAATTGTGGTGTGGGATAAAGCAAATTTAGACGGTAAAGTGTATGTGGAAGATATTAAGCAAACCGCAGAAAAGTTTGTGCCAGAAATGAAAAAAGCAGGTGCGGATCTGGTGATTTGTTTGGCACATACTGGACCGAGTGATAAAGAATATGCAGTAGGCGAAGAAAATGCTGCTTTTCATTTAGCCGATGTGAAAGGGATTGATGCTATCGTATTTGGGCATTCTCACGGTTTATTCCCGCATAAATCTTTCCAAACAACCAGTACATTGGTGGATATGCCTAATGGTACAGTAAATGGTGTGCCAGAAAATATGTCAGGTTATTGGGGGAACAATATCGGTGTGATTGATTTGCAACTTTATTACCTTAACGGAAAATGGGTGGTGAATCATGCCACTGCACATATTCGTCCAATTTATGATAATGAGAAAAAAGCAGCCACGGTAGAAAATAAGCCAGAAATCACCGCACTTTTACAGCCAGTACATGAGGCAACACGGAAATTTGTGGCACAGCCAATAGGCAAATCTTTAGATGATATGTATAGCTATCTTGCTTTAGTGCAAGATGATCCGACCGTGCAAATAGTTAATCAAGCACAAAAAGATTATGTAGAAAACTATATTAAGAATATTCCTGAATTAAAAGATATTCCTGTGCTTTCTGCAGCAGCACCATTTAAAGTCGGTGGACGTAAAAATGACCCAACTTCTTTTGTTGAAGTCGCAAAAGGGGATTTAACCTTCCGTAATGCAGCGGATCTTTATCTTTACCCTAATATTCTTGCTACACTAAAAGTGAAAGGGCATCATGTTAAAGAATGGCTAGAATGTTCGGCGGGTATGTTTAATCAAATTGATCCGAATAAAACTGAACCACAAGGACTAATTAATTGGGAGGGATTTCGTACCTATAATTTTGATGTGATTGATGGATTAAGCTATGAAATTGATGTGACGCAACCTGCTCGTTATAACGGTGAATGTGAGTTGATTAATGCCAATAGTGAACGAATTAGAAATCTACAATTTAATGGTAAACCTATTGATTTAGAGGCAGATTTCTTAATTGCAAGTAATAATTATCGTGCTTACAGTGCTAAATTCTCAGGAACGGGTGAAGAATTTGTGGCATTCCTTGCCCCAGATGAAAATCGTCAAGTGTTGGCAAATTATATTACTAAACAAACTAAGTTACAGGGAGCGATTACACCAACCGCCGATAAAAATTGGCGTTTAGCCAAAATTGAAAGTGATAAACCACTGGATATTCGGTTTGAAACCTCACCAAGTGAGCAGGCAAAAACCTTTATCAAAGCGAAATCGGTTTATCCGTTAGTAGATAAAGGCGTTGATGAAGTTGGTTTTGCGGTATATCAAATTGATTTAACCCACTAATTCCGATGTTTTAGAGATGAAAAAAGGCTTTCAAATGAAAGCCTTTTAAGTTTATATCATATTATTTTGCTGCTTTTAGCTCTTGATAATATTTTTCATATAATTCAACCGCTTCACCAACATCATCTTGCCAGTAAGATTTTTGCAATACTTCTGTTGTAGGATAGATAGCAGGATCGCTAGTAATTTCGGTTGGTAATTTTGCTTTTGCTTTCACATTAGAAGTTGGGTAGCCAATTTCTAAGGTTAATTGTTCAGCTACTTTTTCACTTAACAAGTAATTGATTAATTTATGTGCTGCATCAGGGTGTTTTGCATTAGCAGGAATCGCTAAAGTATCTACCCATAATACTGGACCTTCTTTCGGAAACACCATATCAATAGTATCTGGTGATTCTTTTTTGGCAATACGCACCGAACCATTCCATAATTGACCTAATTCAACTTCGCCAGAAATGAACGAGTTGGCAGGGTTGTCTGAATTGAAAGAAAGTACGTTTGGACGTAATTTCAATAATTCTTCGTAAGCTGCTTTGATTTCATCTGGGTTAGTAGTATTAGGGTTTAATCCTAATTTTACTAAAGCAATATTGAATACTTCACGAGCGTCATCTAATAATTGCACTTTACCCGCAAATTCAGGTTTCCATAAGTCACCCCAAGAGGTGAAATCAGATCCTTTGTAGGTTTTGACGTTATACGCAATACCCGGTGCACCTAATAATTGTGGTAGGGAGTATTTGTTGCCTTTGTCATAGTCTTTATTTAACCAGTCTGGATCGAGTTCAGCAATCACAGGTAGTTTGCTGTGATCTAACTCTTTTAACATACCTTCACGTGCCATTTTAGACACGAAGTAGTTTGACGGTGCAATCACATCGTAACCATCGGAACCAGCACCTTGTAATTTCACTTTGGCATACATAGTTTCGTTAGATTCAAGGCTTGATACGTTGACTTTGATACCTGTTTCTTTAGTGAATTCATCTAATAGACCATCTGGCACATATTCTGTCCAAGTATAAAGATTTACCACTTTATCTTCACTTGTTGCTGGGGTTGCCGCAGGGGCTGCAGAAGTTTCAGTTTTGCTTTCTTTATCGTTACAACCAGTCAAAGCAACAGCAACTAAGCTAGCTGCGAAAAGACCTGCTAATTTTTTCATTTAAGATTTCTCCGTTGAGAGTAATTAAGAGTATCCGCCTTTTTATTTATTCAAATAGAAAGACATAAAAAAACGCCTGACTTTGGGCTAGGGACTAGCTTCGGGTCGGGCGTTATTTTATGTGGAAATATCCGATTTGTCTAGGTTTTATCCTTTTTTCCAATAACTTGTCCGAGCATTACTAAAATTAGTGAAAGGACAATCATAATGGTGGCTAAAGCATTCACTTCTGGTGTTACCCCTGTTTTTACCAAAGAATAGATTTTCAGTGGTAAAATTTCATAGCTTGCACCGCTAACGAAAGAAGAAACGACCACATCATCTAAGGATAGTGTGAAACTTAATAACCAGCCTGAAATAATTGCAGGTAACGCTAATGGTAAAATAATTTTACGCAAAATGGTGACTTCACTGGCACCAAGATCTCTAGCCGCCTCTAGCATACGCAAATCAAACCCTTTTAGACGAGAATAAACGCTGACCACAACGTAAGGTAAACAGAAAGTAATATGAGCCAACAATAATGACCAAAAACCTAATGAAATACCCACCATCATAAATAGGGCTAACAATGAAACCGCCATCACAATATCAGGCGACATCATTACCACGAATAACATACCGCTTACGGCTTGTTTACCACGGAACTTATAGCGATACAATGCGATGGCTGTTAAGCTACCAATAATAGTCGCTAGAGTGGCACCAACAAAAGCGATCACGACAGAGTGAATAGCCGCTTGGATAAGCGTATCGTTATTAAATAAACGCTCATACCAGTTCCAAGTAAACCCTTTCCAATTCAATCCATAGCGATCGCCGTTGAAAGAATTACCAACTAAAATAACAATTGGAATATACAAATAGGCATATACCAACAACATAAAGAAACTACGTAGGATACGACCCATTATTCTAACTCCACTTTCTTATTCAGTAATTTATTCGCTTTGTAGTAAACGAAAATCAATAACGCCATTAGAATGGTTAAGCCGATACTGATTGCTGAACCAAATGGCCAGTTACGCGAAATTAAGAACTCACTCTTAATTACATTACCCACTAATAAGACTTTTGCCCCACCTAATAAGTCTGCTACATAGAACATTCCCATAGCTGGCAGTAATACTAATAAGCAACCCGACACAATTCCTGGCATAGTGAGTGGAATAATGATTTTAATAAAGCGTTGTACTGCATTAGCACCCAAATCTTTCGCAGCTTCTAATAAGCGATGATCTAATTTCTCAATCGCTGAGTAGAGTGGCAAAATCATAAACGGTAATAGCAAATACACTAAACCGATAATCACCGCGATTTCGGTATTTAAAATACGAATTGGCTCGCTAATAACGCCTAAAGATAACAGAAATTCATTCAGAATCCCTTTTACCCCAAGAAACACTTTCATGCCGTAAATACGAATCAGTGAGTTAGTCCAAAATGGTAATACCAATAGGAATAACAAAAACGGACGGTATTTTTCGTTGATTTTTGTCATGATAAAGGCGAACGGATAACCGATAAGCAAACATAAAATCGTGGCAATTCCCGACATATATAAAGAATTCCACACTACGGTACCATATAAAGGTTCAAACAGTCGAGTGTAATTCTCGAAAGTAAATGGTAGGGCATAGAAATTACTGGCATCTTTACTGAGAAAGCTGACAATAAACACCAAGAAGTTAGGTGCAAAAACAAAGAAAATTAGCCAAGCAAAAATAATGCCGACAGTCACTTTCTGGAATTTATTGGTTGTCATTTTCATCATTCAATACCACTTCCCATTTTTCAATCCAAGTGACAGCCACTTTTTGATCTAATGAGTGATCGATATTCGGGTCGTCTTCGTTAAAGAATTCGCTAACCAGCACCATTTTTCCGTTATGTTCTAGTTCAACGGTGGATTCAAGGGTCATACCTTTGTAATTACGTTCACGAATATATCCAATAATCGCACTTGATTGTTCATTATCATCAAGTTCTTCTAATAACACATCTTCAGGACGTAATAATACTTTTAATTTTTGACCCTCGTGAACTTGTTGCTCAACATAAATATCGCAAATACGACCTTCCACATTGGCTTTAACACGTTGCTCATCAACACGGTGTAATACCACAGCATCAAAAATATTGATTTCACCAATAAATTTCGCCACGAATAAATTGCTCGGTTCCTCATAAATTTCACGCGGTGAACCATCTTGCTCGATATTACCTTTTTTCAATACGATAATACGATCTGACATGGTTAAGGCTTCTTCCTGATCGTGGGTCACGAAAATAAAGGTAATGCCTAATTGACGTTGTAAGGATTTCAATTCATTCTGCATTTGTTTACGTAATTTGTAATCTAATGCAGATAAAGATTCGTCTAATAATAAGACTTTCGGCTTATTGACCACCGCACGAGCAATGGCGATACGTTGTTGTTGACCACCAGAAAGTTGGCTTGGTTTACGTTCCGCCATTTCTTCTAATTGCACCATACGCAAAGCATCAAGAACTCTAGGCTTAATTTCTGCTTCAGGTACTTTTTGCATACGCAATCCAAATGCCACATTTTCAAAAATCGTCATGTGTGGAAAGAGGGCATAACTTTGGAATACGGTATTCACATGACGTTGTTCTGCTGGAATATTCGTGACATCTTCGCCGTCAAGAATAATTTGACCGTCATTAACTTCTTCAAAACCTGCAATCAAGCGTAAAACGGTAGTTTTACCACAGCCTGAAGGACCTAAAATGGTAACAAATTCACCATTATTAATGGTTAAATTGAAGTCTTTGATAATGGTGTTATCACCATAGGATTTAGTAAGAGAGCGTAGCTCAACGATAGGTTTAGTCGTTTTTTCCACTAGCTTTGGTTTTCTCCCTGAAAAACTAATATGGGTTAGTTAAATAGAAGTACAACACTTACTTAACGACAAGTAAGCACCGAGTTTTTTGAACACTTATGATATAGCTATTGTTCGCTAATGAAAAGGGAATAATGTCTTTTTAGCCAAATTTTTTTATTTATAAAGATATAAATGCTCAAAAATTGATTTAGATAAAACTTCGGGCATAAATTTTAGAAAAAAATTGCATTGAAAAATTTGTTTTTGCATAATTAAACAAAGGGTTAAAAGGAGAATACCATGTCAACGTGTGAACGCAATTATTTACTTGAACGATTTTTGAATTATGTGTCTTTTGATACGCAAGCTAAAGTCGGGGCGAAGTATTCACCTAGCTCACCAGGTCAACTTAAATTAGCCAAATATTTAGTACAAGAATTACAGGCATTAGGGTTAGAAGAGATTAATCTTTCGCCAAATGGTATTTTAACTGCTTATTTACCAAGTAATGTGATGAATGCTCCTACCATTGGTTTAATTGCTCATTTAGATACATCACCAGATTGTAGTGGCAAGAATGTCAATCCAGAAGTGATTGTGAATTATCGTGGTGGGGAAATTGCCTTAGGTTCGGGAGAAAAATTTATTAGTCCTGTAATGTATCCCTTTATGCTTCAATTAATCGGCAAAACCTTGATTGTGACAGATGGCACAACCTTATTAGGGGCGGATAATAAATCTGGAATTGCGGAAATTATGACCGCACTTTCTATACTAAAGAACGGCGAACAAGCTCACTGTAATATTCGTATTGCTTTCACACCAGATGAAGAAATTGGTTTAGGGATGCAATTTTTCGAAATGGACAAATTCCCTTGCGACTGGGCATATACTATTGACGGTGGTGCCGTAGGTGAGTTGGAATATGAAAACTTTAATGCAGCTAGTGCTACTGTGACGATCTTGGGTAACGGTATCCACCCTGGTTATGCTAAAGATAAAATGGTTAATGCGTTAACTTTGGCTTGTGAGTTTCAACAACTATTACCAGCTGATGAAGTACCAGAAAAAACTGCAGATAAACAAGGCTTTTTTCATTTAAATCGCTTGGTGGGTGATATTAGTAAAGTAGAATTACATTATTTAATTCGGGATTTTGATAGCGAGAAATTTGAACAACGTAAAGCCTTTTTAACGGATATAGTTAATCAATTTAATCAACAAAAGAATTTACGCCAACCACTCCAGTTGGAAATTCAAGATAGCTATAAAAATATGTATAATTGTATCCGTCAAGTACCACGATCTATTGAACTGGCTGATCAGGCTATGCGTGCATGTGGTATCAAACCAAATCATAAACCAATCCGTGGAGGTACGGATGGGGCGTGGTTAGCGGAAAAAGGGTTGGCTTGTCCGAATATCTTTACTGGAGGATATAATTTCCATAGCATTCACGAACTAATTAGCCTTGAAGGCATGGAAAGTACAGTGAATGTCATTTTGAAAATTGTGGAACTCGCAACAGAATAAAGTAGTAACAAATTACAGTAAAAAACACCGCAGTTTGGTTAATATTATTTGATGTTTTTCACGGACTTGCGTACCACCAATTCGGGATAGATTTCAATGGTTTCTCTTTCCGTATTTTTATGATGAATACGTTCCAGCAGTAATTGTAATGCACGCTCACCTAGCCTTGCTTTAGATTGATGAATAGTGGTAAGTGGGGGAGCGTAAAATCGTGATGAATGAATATTATCGTAGCCAATAATCGAAATATCATCAGGCACGCGTAAACCTTTTTCTGTAATAGCGGAAATTGCACCTAATGCCATTACATCATTACAACAAAATACAGCCGTAGGTAATTCTTGCTGTTCAAGAATTTTATTCATACATTCATAACCATCTTCGGGTTCAAAAGAACCCTCTTGAATCCAGTTTGGATTAAGGGTTAAGCCAGCATCCGACATGGCTTTTTCAAAGCCTTGAAAACGAGTTTGAGCGGTGGTTTTATTCAGTTCTCCAGAAATAATCCCGATTTTTTGATGACCATTCTCAATTAAATGTTGGGTTGCCAAATAACCTCCATTAAAACTGTTATCCAAAATCATATCATTATTGCTATGTTGAATTCCCCATTCCATAACAACCAGCGGTAGATCTTGAAAATTATTAAATAAGTCAATACTTTCTTGATGATATTCGGCACACATAATTAATACACCATCAACGCGTTTTTTGGCTAACATTTCCAAGTGATTTTTAATTTTTTTTGTATCATTTTGGGTATTACATAAAAATAATGAATAGCCTTGACGATAACAATGGTTTTCAACGGCGTGAATGATTTCTGCAAAGTAAGGGGATTCGCTGGTGGTAACAATCATACCAATAGATTTTGTAGTATTAATTTTAAGACTACGAGCTACGTCACTTGGTGAATAACTAAGTGTTCGAATCGCATTTAATACAGCTTGTTTAGTATCTTCTGCAACATGTCTGGTTTTATTGATGACATGAGAAACGGTAGTAGTTGATACGCCTGCTATTTTTGCTACGTCTTTAATGGTTGCCATTTTTACCTCCCTGAAAATTTACATTATTATAAGGTAAAATTATAAAAAATGTATGAAAAAATAAATTAAACTGATAAAATGAAAAATATATGATTTTATTAATTAAAAACATCAGGAGAAAAGTATGAGTGATTTTGGTTATGCTATGATTATGGTAGTGCTTTCATTAGCTATTGTTGTAGGTTTGTCTGTGGCAATTTTCTAATAAAATAAAAAAACTGTATAAAAATACCGCACTTTGACAAGAATAAAAGTGCGGTATTTTTTTGTATCAGATTTTTTCTTTAAATTCGTTGAATTAATGAGTGGAAATAACCTTGTTTCTGGCTTAATTCCGCATAACTACCTTGTTCTACCAGTTCCGCACTATCAATGACTACAATATTATCAAACTGCTCAATAGCGGTTAAACGATGAGTTACCATCAGCAAGGTTTTATCTTGGCAATGTTGCAAAATCAGGTTTAACACTTGACGTTCAGTTTCACGATCTAAGCCCTCGGTAGGTTCATCTAATAATAAAATGGGTGCATCACTCAATAAAATTCTCGCCAAGCCTAAGCGGCGTTGTTCACCGCCTGAAAGAGGGCGACCGCCATCACCTAACCATTGTTCTAAACCTTGTTCCACTAAGTTTTGCAAACCAACTTGTATTAGCACGTCTGTCATTTTTTCATCGGAAAGCGGTGCTGCTGTGGCAAATTGCAGATTATTGCGTAAACTGTCGCTAAAAATATGCACCCGTTGAGTTAAAAAGCAAATTTGCTGGCGGAGAATATTTTCACTGTAAGCAGAAATCCGTTTATTGGCAAAATGAATTTCACCTAGTAGAGGATCATAATTTCGTACTAACAGTTGTAATAGAGTGGATTTACCACTGCCAGTTTTGCCCAAAATGGCAACTTTTTGTTTTGGTTTAATCTGTAAATTCACCTGTTTTAAGGCAATATCTTGCCGTTCAGGATAACGAAAGCTGATATTTTTAAGATCAAATAAAACATTGGAAAAATTCACCGCAGTTTCTGTTCCCTCAAATTGTACCAGCGGTGGTTGGTCAATAATTTCGCTGACACGTTGAGCAGATGAAATCACTTGTCCAATATGCAAGAACGCTGCACCTAACGGCATTAAAATCTCAAAAGAGGCTAATGCGGATAGCATAAACAAGCCAATAAATGCAAGACGATATTCTTCAATAGCAAATTCAATATTGGAGGAAATCCATAAAGTCAACACCACTAATAAGCCATTAGCAAACATTAAAACAGCAGTAGAAAGTCCTGCTAAATTGCTTTCACGTTGTTGATAACTTTGCCATTGTTGTTCCGTTTGATCTAATTTTTGTTGCAAATTATCTTGTGCATTAAACAGTAATAATTCCGCTTGAGCCTGAATAAATTCTACAAAGTGCATACGATAAAGGGAACGAGATTGGGTGAGTTTATTACCGAAAGTTAAGCCTAAAAAATAAAATACACTTGGAATAATCAGTAATAGAATCAATAGGATTGCACCAATTAATAGGGCAAGGGAAAGATTAAATAGGCTTAACACCAGAGTCATCATTCCAATCACCACTATCGCACTGATAAATGGAGCAATCAGGCGTAAATATAGGCTATCGAGCGTATCCACATCAGCTACTAAGCGGTTAAGTAAATCACTGTTACGATAACGATTTAACACCGCAGGGGAAAGTGGAATAATTTTGCTGAATACCTGAACACGTAATTTAGCCAAAATACGGAAAGTGGCATCGTGAGTCACAATTTTTTCAGCATAACGCATTGCGGTGCGACCAATCGCTAAACCCCGTACGCTTGATGAGGGATAAAAATAGTTAAATAATGCTCCCGCCCCAGCAATGGCAGTAGCCGATAAAAACCAACCTGATAGAGTGAGCAAGCCAATACTGCAAGCAAGCCCGCCAATCATCAACACCACACCTAAAAACAGTGGAAATTTTGCCTGTTTAAATAAGGGTAAAAAAGGAAGTAGTGAACGCATATTTTCTCTCTTATTGTACGTCTTGATGACGTTGGGCTAAAAGTTCAGCAAAATAACCTTGCTGTTGCAACTGTTCGAAGTGTCCTTGTTGCACCAGTTGCCCCTGTTGCATCACCAAAATCTGATCACATTGCTTTAAATCTTCAATACGGTGGGTGATCATCAAGGTGGTTTGGGCTTGATTAATTTGGGTTAATGCGGTCAATACTTGCGTTTCCGATTTAGCATCTAAGCTGGCTGTTGGTTCATCTAATAACAACAAATTACCTTGACGCAATAAGGCTCGAGCAATCGCCAAGCGTTGAGCTTGCCCTACCGATATGCCTACACCGCCATCTTTGATTTCTGCATTTAAGCCAAGGTGATCGGTAAATTCTTTGGCGTTGGCTTGGCTTAAAGCTATATCAATTTGTTCGTCCGAGGCTTGAATATCACCGAGTAACAGATTTTGTTTAATCGTGCCTTGCAACAACAACGGATTTTGCCCTACCCATGCAATTTGTTTTCGCCATTGGGTGAGAACGGCTTGATTGAGTTCTATTCCGTTAATTTTCAAACTGCCTTGATAAGGCAGAAAACCGAGTAATACGTTAATTAAAGATGTTTTTCCTGCCCCGCTTTGCCCCACCAACGCTGTATGAGATTGTTTAGCTAAATGAAAATTAAGCGGTTGGGTGAGAGCCTTGCCTTGTGGTGACAAGATTACCAAATTTTCTGCCATAATTTCCACCGCACTTTGATTGGGAATTTGCTGGTTGTGGTCAGCTTGTACCGTTTGATAGTCAGTTTCAATAAATTCTGCAATAGCATCGGCTGCCCCAATAGCGGCTGCTCGGTCGTGATAATAAGTGCCAAGATCACGTAGGGGTTGGTAAAATTCAGGTGCGAGAATTAAACAGAAAAAGCCTGCAAATAGGGTAATGCCAGTGTTATCACTAAAACTACCAAAGTCAATTTGTCCGAGATAACTAAAACCAAAATAAACTGCGACAATGGCAATGGAAATAGAGGTAAAAAATTCTAATACTGCAGACGATAAAAATGCCATTTTTAATACGTCCATGGTGCTAATGCGATAATCTTCGGTGGATTTCTCAATATACTCAGTTTGTTCTTCGGCACGGTTAAATAGACGTAGAGTTTCTAGCCCACGTAAGCGGTCGAGAAATTGCCCACTTAATTTGGCTAGCATTGCCATGTTTTGCTGATTTTTATCCGATGCTGCTAAACCGACTAAAATCATAAAAATAGGAATTAGGGGGGCTGTGAATAAGAGAATTAAACCTGCCACCCAATTAAGCGGAAAAACAGCAATTAAAATAATAACGGGAACAATCGCCGACAACATTTGTTGAGGTAGATAACGAGCATAAAAATTATGTAGATTTTCCACTTGTTCCAACATTAAACTTGCCCAGCTACCAGCAGGTTTACCTTGAATGGTAGCAGGTCCGACAGAATGGATTTTATCCAAAATTTGTTGACGAATAATATTGCGTAATTGCCGACCACAGTTAAAGCCAATTCTTTCACGCAGATATAAAATCAATGCTCGCAATGCAAAACCAACAATCAAGCCAATAAAATAGGGTAATAGTTCCGAACGTGGAGTTTGTTGGATAATAAAATAATGCAAAAGACTCGCCAGCAACCAAGTTTGTCCCACTAAAATCAAAGATGATAAAGTCGCTAGTCCCACATTTAGGCTTAATAATTTTTTTATCGGTTTCTGTTGTTGTCGCAACCATTTAAACAGATATTTTTGACGTTGTTTTTCCATTTTGTATAAAATTTTAGGGGCGAACAGATGTTCGCCCGAAATTACTCAAAGTTTAAAGGTTGGATAAATCCACTTAAAATACTATTCTAATGCGTCCAAAAAACGTTCCGCATCTAGTGCTGCCATACAACCCGTTCCAGCAGAAGTGATTGCTTGACGATAATTATGATCCATCACATCACCTGCAGCAAAAACACCTTCTACGCTAGTTGCCGTAGCATTGCCATCTAAGCCTGATTTCACCACAATATAGCCGTTATTCAAGGTTAATTGATCTTTAAAAATCTCTGTATTTGGGGCGTGACCAATAGCCACAAAAACGCCATCTACTTTCAATTCTTCGGTGTTGTCTGATTGCGTATCTTTCAAGCGGACACCCGTTACGCCCGTATTATCGCCCAACACTTCATCTAAAGTGCGGTAGGTATGCAGAATAATTTTGCCCTCTTCCACTTTTCTGTATAAACGGTCGATTAAGATTTTTTCTGCACGGAAACTATCACGGCGGTGGATTAAATGTACTTCACTAGCAATATTAGCTAAATATAATGCTTCTTCTACAGCACTATTACCACCACCAATGACGGCAACAGGTTTGTTACGATAAAAGAAACCATCGCAAGTTGCACAAGCCGACACACCACGTCCTTTGAACGCTTCTTCGGATGGCAAACCAAGATAACGAGCGGAGGCTCCAGTGGCAATAATTAAGGCATCGCAAGAGAAAGTTTGCACATCACCATAAAGTTTAAATGGACGATGAGATAAATCTACTTTGCCAATATTATCAAAGATGATTTCCGTATCAAATTTTTCCGCATGTTGTAACATACGTTGCATTAATTCTGGACCAGTTGTATCACCAAAATCACCAGGCCAGTTCTCGATTTCCGTAGTCGTAGTGAGCTGACCGCCCTGTTGTAAACCTGTCACTAAAACGGGTTTCAAGTTAGCACGAGCCGCATAAATTGCAGCTGTGTAACCAGCAGGACCTGAACCTAAAATTAATAATTTACTGTGTTTAATTTCTGACATAATAACTCCTTTTATTTATAAAGCCTGTTCATTATAACAAATTTTTATTAATACAATAGCGAATAAATCAATCGGCGATACTTATTAGCCATAGGGTCGCTACCTAGAGCAGCAATAATTTCCAAAAATAGCCTTTTTACTTCACCGTTTTCTGCATTTAAATCTTGTCGCAAAATACTAAATAACAATTCTAACGCTTGCTCATCTCGATTGGCTTGATGAAGTTGTACAGCTAATTTTAACGCAACATCAGGACGTGGATTTTGCTCATAATCTTGTTGTAATTGCTGAATTTCAGGCGTATCGGCAGCTTTGATTAATAAATCAATTTGAGCTTGCAAGCCTTGCCAACGACTATCACGATCTTGTAAAGGGATTTTATTCAAAATCTCTTGGGCTGGTTCGGTTTTTTTCATAGTAATATAGGTTTCCGCATAGAGTAGGGCTATATCACTATTTTTTTGTTCTGATGCTTGCCATGCTTCTTTTAATAAGGGTAAGGCGGCTTCATAGTTTTCAGCCTGTAAGAAATCCAATGCCAAATTAAATTTAATTTCTTCTTCTTTGGGTAAAATCAAGGCTAAATGTTGTTCAAGCTGATCTTCGGGTAAGGCGGTTTGAAACGCATCCACCGCTTGAGCTTCTTTAAATAAATAAGTGGTTGGCAAGGCTTGAATACCAAATTGCATGACAATTTGTTGTTCTGTTTCACAATTGACTTTTGCTAGTAAAAATTGCCCTTGATATTTATCTGCATAACGGGTTAAAAGTGCGGTGAAATTTAACGAAGTTTCGTGGCTTGGAGCATAAAATACCAAAACTAATGGCGTTTGTTGGGAACGTTGTAACGTTTCCGTAATATTTTGTTGATTAATTTCAATAATATAGTCTTGCATATTGTTTCCTTATAAAAAATTCCACGATAAATTTGACACTAAACGGCAATGATCACATTTAAAATAAAACACGTCTGCAATGGGGGTATTTAACCGCCATTTACCACCACAACAGGGGCAACGACGTTGTTGTTCAGCACTCAAATTATCGCCCCCGATACGGTAAAGATAATAGTAGGTTGGCACATTAGTAGCCTGTTCTATCTCTTGACATAATGCCCGACCATGTTTAGTTAAATGGCTATTAATATCTGAAATTTCAAGTAGGGCAGATTTTTCTAATACAGAACCATTCATCTGCAATTGATCGCAGGCTTGCCAATCTTCCAACCATTTGATTAAATCAAGGCTTAAGTGCGGTTGGTTTTGAGCAATTTTATACAGTGGAATTGGGGCAAGATTATCGCCATTCACCACAGGTGAGCTAGAGCGTAAATAAGTGGTGTAAAGCACTTGCCAAGTTGGATCGTTTTGGTTGGTTTGATCTGACATTAAATCATCCGCTACAATCTGAAAACTTTGCAAAAAAACACCGCACTTTTCCAAATTTTCAAGGCAACGATTGACTTCGCTGTTATTATGTTCAGGCAATAGGCTATGTTGTTCAGGGCAAATAACCTTGATTCCAAATCCAAATTGATCTTCTTGTTCCGCTTTAAAAACAGGAATCTCACGTCCCAGAATTTGCCCGTTATAACGCCATTCATCAATCAGTTCAGCAAGTAGAATAAATTGCTGTTGGTATCGTTCAGGCTGTTTGTTTTGTAAAAAGATGTCGATGAGGTACATTTTTTGCTAAAAATTTAATTAAAATGGCGGTTATGTTACCTTAATTTGAGATTGAGATCGAGAACAACAGTCCCTATAATAAGTTATGTTGATAACAACTAGGTAAACTAAAATGAAACCTTCCGAAATTCTAAATCAAAACAGAACAAAAGTAAGACAAATTTTTTCCACTTATCCTAAATTACAAAATTTAAGGGTATTTGGATCCGTTGCTCGTGGTGAAGATACAGAAAATAGTGATATTGATTTTTTAGTAGAAGTTTTACCTGGTTCAAGTTTGTTTGATATTGGGGGGTTATGCTCTGATTTACAAGAAGTGTTTGGTGAGAATTTTGATTTAATGGAAGAAAGCAGTTTACCTTTGAAATTTAAAGAAACAGTATTACGGGAAGCGATTTCAGTATGAATAGATTATTGAGCTATATAAACGATTTGCAATGCTATGCAGAAGAAGCCTTGTTATTTATAGAGGGGATGACGGAAGCGGATTTTTTAAAAGATCGCAAAACACAGCAAGCTGTTACCCTTAATCTGATCACTTTAGGCGAAATTAGCACTACATTAAAACAAAAGGAACCTGATTTTTTGTTACTGACAGATTTTATTCCATGGAAAGATATTGCAGGAATGCGACATCGGTTAGTTCATGGTTATAATGAAATTGATCCTTTGTTAGTATGGGAAACGTTAAATCATCAAGTTCCAAAATTACTTGAGCAGATTCCTAGACTAGTAGATTTGGTCAATCAAGGAAAATGAATAAATGGCTCAACTCTTACATCACAAAACCAAAACCCATTTACGTGATTTACAAAAAATCCTACAAGAACTAGACCTATGGCAAACTGTGCCACCGTCTGAACAAGCCTTTGCCAGTCAAGAGCCTTTTGCCATTGACTATATGCAAGCTCACGAATGGTTACAGTGGATTTTTATCCCGAGAATGTGGGCGTTGTTGGAAGCGGGAGCAGCGTTACCAAGCAAAATTGCGATTTCACCTTATGTGGAAGAAGCCTTAAAAGAGCAAGAGCGGTTAAGTGAATTGTTAAGACCGATCATTGAAATTGAAAAGCTGTTAACTCAATGCTAGAAATCTTATATCAAGATCAATATATCGTTGCAGTGAATAAACCTGCGGGTATGTTGGTACATCGCAGTTGGTTAGATAGGCATGAAACACAGTTTGTGATGCAGACCTTGCGAGATCAAATTGGTCAGCATGTTTTCCCGATTCATCGTTTGGATCGCCCAACTTCGGGTGTGTTATTGTTTGCGTTAAATGCGGAAATCGCTAATTTAATCTGTCAGCAGTTTGAAAATAAAACCGTCCAGAAAAGCTATTTAGCGGTGGTGCGTGGTTATTTGATAGGTTCAGATCGTATAGATTATCCACTTAAAATTCAATTAGATAAAATTGCTGATAAATTTTCTCAAACAGACAAAGATCCACAGTCAGCAATCACGGATTATCAAGGCTTAAAAACTGTTGAAATGCCTTATGCGGTAGGAAAATATCAAACGGCACGTTATTCGTTAGTACGTTTAATCCCACAAACAGGGCGAAAACATCAGTTACGCCGTCATCTGAAACATATTTTTCACCCGATTTTAGGCGATACCCAATATGGTGATTTACACCAAAATAGAGCATTAGCAGAAAAAACAGGTGTAAGTCGGTTGATGTTACATGCCGAAAAACTTGAATTCAGTCACCCTGTCACAAATGAGTTAGTTCAGGTGAACGCTGGGTTAGATGAACAATGGAAAACCCTGTTTGAAATATTTAAATGGTAATATGATGATGAATGAAAGGAGAAAAAGATGAAACTTTATGTTTACGATCACTGCCCTTATTGTGTACGTGCCAGAATGATTTTTGGTTTTAAACAGCTTCCAGTTGAATTGGTTTATATTCAAAATGATGATGAAGCCACACCAGTGGGATTAATTGGTAAAAAAGCCGTCCCTATTTTGTTAAAAGATGATGGTTCTGCCATGCCAGAAAGTTTAGATATTGTGCGTTATGTGGATCAACATTATGCTGAAAAATGCTTGTCTGATCAGGTTCGTCCCGAATTAGAAAGCATGATTAAACAAATCGGTAGCTATTATAATCATCTTCTTTTGCCACGTTTTGTGCGGTTAGGTTTACCAGAATATAAAACGCAAAGTGCATTAGACTATTTTGTTAATAAGAAATCGGCATCGATCGGTGATTTTACTGAAAATTTGGCTCAAACGGAGCAATATTTAGCAAGATTACAACAAGATTTACCTATGCTTGACACCTTGATTTTGGCGGAAGATAAAGCCAATGGTCAGCAACTATCTATTGAAGATATTATACTGTTCCCGATGTTGCGTAATTTAACTTGCGTGAAAGGGCTGAAATTCCCAAGCCGTATTGAAAATTATATTCATACCATGGCGAAATTAAGTGGAATTGATCTTTATTTTGATAGAGCAATTTAAAAAAACAGCAAAAAAACACCGCACTTTTTTGATTTTCCCAGTAAAATGCGGTGTTTTTTTATTAGATTTTCTACAAAATCAATTCCAAAAATCGTTTGGTTAATTCCACATAATGCCCTTTAAAGCGATGACTGAAATTAAGCAAATAGTAAAGCTGATAAATCGGTTTGCGTTCAATATAATCCTCAGTCAATGGATAAGTGCGGTGATAATTTTGATAAAATTCATCAGGGAATGGCTCGAATAATTCGGTAAAAGCCAGATCACATTCACGGTCGCCCCAGTAACAAGCAGGGTCGTAACAATAAATTTTATGATTAAATGAACCGCAGTTTTCAATCCATAGATTGCCATGCAATAAAGATGGCGTTGGTTTATGTTTGGCAAGTCGAGCTGCCACCACGGCAACAATTTCTTCAATATTACCGAAATTTATACCCCGTTCTTTACAGAGTTGTAATTGCCAGCCGATACGTTGGTCTGCAAAAAAAGTTGCCCAGTTAGTTCGCCATTCGTTCGGTTGATAAACAGAACCGAGCCAAGTATCAAAATCTAAACCATAGCCCTCAAGCCCTTTAATTTGGTGTAATTTCGCTAATGCGATACCAAACTCTGCAAATTCTTCAGGGCTAGGTGTTTCTAATTGCAAGGCTTCAAGCAATAAAAAACTATGATTTTGCGAACAACCCACACCGTAAACTTTAGGTAGGTCAATGGTATGTGTTTTGGTTAATAATTCAATTTGATCGGCTTCAGCTCGAAACATGGAACGATAGGTTTTATCGTTAGTTTTGACAAAAACAGGTTGTATGCCATCATCAATTAACCAAGATTCGTGCATTTCACCCGTATGCACTTTATCTTTTTCTTTGATGGAATAGTAGGCACCAAATTGATCCGCTAATACTTGAGAAACTGATTTCCACATAGCTACTCCCTAAATTACCTCTGAAACTAACTTAATCATAAACTTATTTTCATGAATAATCTGTGACGAATATCAAATTTTTAAAAAATTATGCTAAAATTACTCACAATCCTTAATAGGATTGCTCGGGGCTTTGCCCCCGTTGCAAGCAACGTTCAAAATTCCTGTCGGAATTTTGTCACCGCACTTTTTGGCTATACAACGTAGGTATGGCACAAAGTGCGGTGCTTTTTAATGTAATTTTTTATTTTAACTCAACTTAATTTAACGTAAATGCAACAAGTCGCCTTTCGTATGGGCGACCACTGTAAACAAGGATACAAAATGCCTATTATTACTTTACCAGACGGTTCACAACGTCAATTCGATCACCCTGTTTCTGTTTTAGAAGTGGCACAAAATATTGGGGCAGGTCTTGCCAAAGCCACCATCGCAGGGCGTGTTAATGGCGAGCGTAAAGACGCTTGCGATATGATTGCAGAAGACAGCAAATTAGAGATTATTACCGCCAAAGACGAAGACGGTTTGGAAATTATCCGCCATTCCACGGCTCACTTATTGGGACATGCGATTAAACAATTATTCCCTGATGTGAAAATGGCGATCGGTCCAACTATTGAAAACGGCTTTTATTATGATGTGGATTTAGATCGTTCATTAACCCAAGAAGATATTGATGCCTTAGAAAAACGCATGCTTGAATTGGCGAAAACCAATTATGATGTGGTGAAAAAGCCGGTAAGCTGGCAACAAGCCCATGATACTTTTGAGCAACGTGGCGAGCCGTATAAAATGGCGATTTTAGACGAAAACATTGAACGCACCGCAACGCCAGCCTTATATCATCACCAAGAATATATTGATATGTGCCGTGGACCGCACGTGCCGAATATGCGTTTTTGCCAACATTTTAAATTAATGAAAGTGGCGGGGGCATACTGGCGTGGCGACAGCAAAAATAAAATGTTGCAACGGATTTACGGTACCGCATGGGCAGATAAAAAACAATTAAATGAATATTTAACTCGTCTTGAAGAAGCAGCAAAACGTGACCACCGTAAAATCGGCAAAGCCTTGGATTTATATCACATGCAAGAAGAAGCACCAGGTTTGGTGTTTTGGCATAATGACGGCTGGACGATTTTCCGTGAACTCGAAACGTTCGTGCGTACCAAATTAAAACAGTACGATTACCAAGAAGTGAAAGGTCCGTTTATGATGGACAGAGTGCTTTGGGAACGTACAGGTCACTGGCAAAACTACGGTGATTTAATGTTCACCACCCAATCAGAAAACCGTGAATATGCAATTAAACCGATGAACTGCCCGGGACATGTGCAGATTTTCAACCAAGGCTTGAAATCTTATCGTGATTTACCAATTCGTATGGCAGAATTCGGTTCATGCCATCGTAATGAGCCGTCAGGTTCCTTGCACGGTTTAATGCGTGTACGTGGCTTTACCCAAGATGATGCACACATTTTCTGTACCGAAGAACAAATTGAAAGCGAAGTCACCAGTTGTATTAAAATGGTTTACGACATTTACAGCACCTTTGGCTTTGTGAATATTGCAGTGAAACTTTCTACCCGTCCAGAAAGCCGTATCGGTTCTGATGAAATGTGGGATCGTGCCGAAGAAGGTTTAGCCAATGCGTTACGTCACAATGGTCTTGAATATGAAATTCAACAGGGTGAGGGTGCATTTTACGGTCCAAAAATTGAATTTGCCTTGCGTGACTGCTTAGGTCGTGAATGGCAATGCGGTACGATTCAGCTAGACTTCGCCTTACCAGGTCGCTTAAATGCCTCTTATGTGGCAGAAGACAACGACCGCCGTACCCCTGTGATGATCCACCGTGCGATCTTAGGTTCAATCGAACGCTTTATCGGCATTATCACCGAAGAATACGCAGGTTTCTTCCCTGCATGGTTAGCCCCTGTGCAAGCGGTCGTGATGAATATCACCGATAGCCAAGCGGATTATGTGCAAGCCGTAACGAAAAGACTTTCGGACGCTGGCTTACGTGCAAAATCTGATTTACGCAACGAAAAAGTCGGTTTCAAAATCCGCGAACACACCTTACGCCGTGTGCCGTATATGCTGGTTTGTGGTGATAAAGAAATCGCTGAAAATAAAATCGCCGTGCGGACACGCAAAGGGGCAGATCTAGGCACTTATGATGTCGATGAATTTGTGCAGATCTTGAAAGCACAAGTTCGGGGACGGGAATTGAAGTTGCTGGGTGAAGAATAGTTGTTAAGAGTAAAGTGCGGTGCAAATATTTTAAAAGAATTTACACCGCACTTTTCCTTTTACAATTCAATTTTAACTTTATTTTTCTTATTGTTATAAGTTCTTAAATAAGATCCATCCTGTAATGTGATGAAATTAGTCGAAGCTATGTATTTGAGTTTAAGATCTTTTTCACAACGTTTGGTTGAACGTGGTTGATCACACCATTCTTGAGTCTGATTAACAGCTTTTTCGCCATATTGCGGATCACCAAATTTAGCATAAGTTGCATCAAGGAGATTTGTGATATTTTCTGTGGTGTTTGGCACTTTATACTCAATGGAATATAGTAATAAGTCATCATTTTCAGTCGATGGTACAAACTCAAACGCAAATTCAATTTTATTTTTATAGGTAATAATTTTACGAATATAAGGTTCATTATTTTTGAGCTTGTTGTCAGATTTAAATATCATTGTTTTTTTACCGTCATCATTGGTAAAAGCATCTGTTTTTTCTTTTACTTGTTCATAGCTCATTCCAGGTTTAAACCCACTTAAATCGAAGTCTTTGGCTTCTAAGGCATAGCCAGTGTTAAGGTATAAAACAGAAATTAGAGTCAAAAGATATAATTTGAATTTTTGCATAATAAACTCCGTTATAGTGATAATAATATAAGTCAATGCCTTGCATTGTATTCATCAAATAGAAACTTTGCAAGTATATTAAAAAATAATGTAAGGTACTCAAGTTGTTATTGTTAGTAATAGCGTTTTTTCGTTAGGATAGAAGATATTTTTCGCTATAATCAATTCTAAATTTTAGCCGTCTAAACGTCTAAAATTTCTTGACAATCGACATTATCCTAGGTAGTTTATAGCTCATCGTAAAAATTTTTATCCCCGAACAACAGGATAATCAATGGCAGTACAAAAAATTACCTTATTTGAGCAGGAACCGCTAGATCTTGTGCTAGGTGGGAAACTTGATCATATTGAAGTGGCTTACCAAACTTATGGCGAGTTGAATACGGATAAGAGTAATGTCGTTTTATTATGTCATGCTTTAACTGGGGATGCCGAACCTTATTCTACAGAACCAAATAGCACAGGCTGGTGGCAGAATTTTATGGGTAAGGGGTTGGCTTTTGATACGGATAAATATTTTTTTATTTGCTCAAATGTGTTGGGTGGTTGTAAAGGCACAACAGGCCCTGTGTCTATTAATCCGAAAACAAGTAAACCCTATGGTAGCCAATTTCCCAATGTGATTGTACAAGACTTGGTTCGGGTACAAAAAGCACTGTTAGATGCTTTACAAATTTCCCATTTACATGCTGTCGTAGGCGGTTCTTTTGGTGGTATGCAAGCGACCCAATGGGCGATTTATTACCCTGATTTTGTGGATAATGTGGTTAATCTTTGTTCTTCTTTAACCTTTAGTGCGGAAGCCATTGGATTTAATCACGTTATGCGTCAAGCGATTCTGAATGATCCCAATTTTAATGGTGGGGACTATTATGATGGCGAACCACCAGCCAAAGGATTAGCTATTGCCCGAATGTTAGGCATGTTGACCTATCGTACGGATATTCAGTTAGCCAAAGCCTTTGGGCGAGCGACCAAAGCAGAGGGGCAATATTGGGGCGATTGGTTTCAGGTAGAAAGTTATTTAACCTATCAAGGTCAAAAATTTCTTGATCGTTTTGATGCCAACAGTTATTTACATTTATTGCGAGCGTTGGATTTATATGATCCAGCGGTAGGTTTTGACAATATTAAGACCGCCTTGGCACGTATTAAGGCTCGTTATACTCTCGTTGCAGTGACCAATGATCAGCTATTTAAAATTAATGACTTGCACAAGAGTAAAACCTTGTTGGAGCAAGCACAGGTAAATTTACAATATTTTGAATTTGCATCGGATTATGGGCATGATGCGTTTTTAGTGGATTATGATATTTTCGAAAGCAAGATTCGGGCAGGCTTGGAAAATGCCAATACTCCTCCAGCTAGTACAATGATTGATTTTATGATATAACTAGGCTAACAGTAGTTAGCCTTTATTTTTGGAAAAAAACGATGCCAAAAGCTACCGCACTTAACGCCAATTCAACCCCTTTAACCCACACCACGTTAATAGAAGCCTCCGCAGGGACAGGAAAAACCTATACCATGGCGAGCCTGTATATTCGTTTATTACTTCAAGCTGGCGAAAATAATTTTTCTCGTCCCTTATCGGTAGAAGAAATTCTAGTGGTTACTTTTACTGAAGCATCTACTCAAGAACTTAAAGAACGTATTCGTCAGCGGATTCATCTTTGTAAAAAACAACTTGAGCAATATCGGGAAACACAAGATAAAAAGGCATTTGCAGATAATCAACCATTAGCGGAATTAGTGGATTATATTGATGATATTGACTTAGCCGTTCAACGTTTGCGTTTAGCGGAACAGAATATGGATTTGGCAGCGATTTATACTATTCATAGCTTTTGTCGCCGAGTATTAACCCAATATGCGTTTTATTCAGGGATTCATTTTGAATTGGAATTAGTCAAAGATGAAACGGAATTATTAAAACGCTTTGCCAATGAATTTTGGCGTGAGTATTTTTATTCATTGCCTTACGAATGTACGGATTTTATTCACCGTTGGTTAGGTTCTCCGTCCACGGTTTTAAATCATATTCGTCAATATGTGAGTGGTGATCCGTTAAAAGCCGCAATAAATTCACCGCAGTTACTGGAGCATGATTTAAGTGAATTTTTACAGCAATATGTACAAAATGGACTACAGCAAATTCAGCAATTAAAACAACAATGGCAAGAAAGTGCGGTGGAAATTCGTCAATTAATTGATGATGCGAAAGAAGAAGGACGAATAAAATCAACGTCTTTTCGACAAGATCATGTCGCAAGTCGTTTTGCTAAAATTAATGCTTGGGCGGAGAATCCCTATCAATTTTCTTTGCCTGAACCCTTAACGGATTATTTTTCACAGCAATTATTTAATAGCAAATATTTAGGTAAACAACGAGATAATCCAATTTCTCATGCTTTATTTCGTTTGGTTGATGAAGTGAATACCATTGATTTTGCTTTGTATCATAATATCGTGCTATATCATTATATGCAGGCATTGAATGAAAAAATGATCGCATATAAATTAGATCACGCAGAAAAGAGTTTTGATGATTTATTACGTTTATTGCGTGATGCGTTATATGCCAAACAGGGGAATGAATTGGCTCATCGGATTCGTTCGCAATATCCATTTGCGATGATTGATGAGTTTCAGGATACCGATAATCGCCAATATCAAATTTTTGAGAAGATTTATCAAGCACAACCAAACTGTGGCTTTATTATGATTGGTGATCCGAAACAGGCGATTTATAAATTTCGTGGGGCGGATATTTTTACCTATTTACGAGCCAGTCAACAAGCCAAGCAATCTTTTACCTTAGCAAATAATTATCGTTCTAGTGGAGCGTTAATTCAGGCAGTAAATGGTATTTTTAATTTTGCCAACTCTTTTCTATATGCAGATATTCCTTTCCAATCCGTTAAGGCTGGCAGTAAACAGGCTGAATTTTTGATTGGGGAGAAAAAGCAAGCACCATTGGTATTTTATTTAGGTGAACAGTTAAATGATAAAAATAAATTGCTCAAAGGCGAAACTCAACAGCTATTTGCTGAAACCTGTGCAAATTCTATTTATCAATGGTTAAAAAGTGTTGGAAAAAACACCGCGGTTTTTGCCAAAGATGAGCAACGTGAAATCGTACAAGATAATGATATTGCGGTGCTGGTGGAAAGTTGGCGAGAAGCCGAGTTAATTCAACAAAGTTTACGCAAACGGGGAATTGCTTCGGTTTATTTGTCGGATAAAAGCAATGTATTTGATAGCGATGAAGCGAAAGAATTAGCTTATATTTTACGGGCTTGTTTAAATCCATTGAATACCAAAGCAATTTTAAATGCCTTGGCAACCAGTTTATTTGCTTTTACTGCGGCGGAAATTAATCAAATTAAACAACAAGATAGTCTGCTTGAACAATGGGTAAGTCGATTTGAAAATTATCAACGCCGTTGGTTACGTCATGGTGTGTTGGCAATGTTATACCAACTCTTTTTACAAGTAGATGAACATCAGCCTTGTATGTTAGAGCGAATGAAAGCCATGCAAAATGGTGAACGCCGTATTACCAATTTATTACATTTGAGTGAATTATTACAACAAGCCAGCCCAACCCAAGAAAGCGAAGCCAGTTTATTGCGTTGGTTTGAGTTACAGATTCAAAATAAACAGGAGCGTGATGATGAGCAACAATTACGGCTAGAAAGTGAAAATCAGTTGGTGAAGATTGTTACCATTCATAAATCCAAAGGGCTGGAATATGGCTTAGTGTGGTTGCCTTTTATTGCGTTTTCTACGCTTAAATCCGATGCCATAAGCACTTATCATGATGAACGAGATAAGCAGCAATATTGGGATATTCAGTATCAATATTCTACGTTAACCGTGCAGGAAAGTATGGCAGAAAAAATGCGATTACTTTATGTGGCATTAACTCGGGCGAAATATCAGGTCAATATCACCTTACCGCTACATTTGCAAGGTGAATGGACGGCTATTGGGTATGCGTTAACACAAGGTGAGATCGGTTTAAATGAAAAAATGCAGAATGTTTATGATAGCCAAGCATTATTAACGGCTTTGCAACAAAAATGGGGGCATGAAAGTTTAACCATTGAGCCTATTTTAAATACGGATATTGTTGTAGAAGATCGGAATAAAGCACAAAACACCACCGTAGCACCACTAAAAGCATCGGAATTTGAGCAAGACATTGAACGTGATTGGACATTATCGAGCTTTACTGGCTTAATGCAAAATCATCAACAAAATAAACAAAAACCTTGGTGGCAACCGCAAATCCAAATGTTAGATGAAAGTGCGGTAGAAAATAGTCGAGTTTTTGATGTGGCTAAAGATAACGATCAGTTGGTACAAAGTAATATAGCGTTGAAGCAAACTTCATTAGTCGATTGGCAAGATTATCCGACAGCACATTCCCCCGTGGATTTTCCCCATGGTTCTCAAGTCGGAACCTTGTTGCATTCGCTGTTGGAAAAAATAACCTTTAATCAGCCAGTCAATCCAGAACTGATAGCAAAATATTGCCAACAATTAGGTTTAGATGAAAGTTGGCAACAACCTTTTACACGATGGATTAATCATATTTTACAGACACCGTTATTAGAAAATGGGCTATACCTAGCTCAATTACCTGCTAAAGATTGCTTAAAAGAAATGCAATTCTATTTTAATTTACACCGCACTTTTGATGTGAATAAGTTTAATAGCTTGTTAAAAGCTTATCATCATTACTGGCAGGAACCTTGGCAATTCGATCAAATTCAGGGTATGTTGCGAGGTTTTATTGACTTGGTGTTTCGCTATCAAGGCAAATACTATATTGTGGATTATAAATCCAATTTGCTGGGGAAATCACCGCAAAATTATCAACCAGATGAATTGGTTAAAGCCATGCAAAATGAACATTATGATTTGCAGTATTTACTTTATACCTTGGCATTAGATCGTTATTTACGCTTGCGAGATCCTGCGTATAGCTATGAAAGCCATTTTGGTGGAGTGATTTATACTTTCTTGCGTGGTATGAATGGTGAAACGCAGTCAGGGGTATTTTTTGATCGTCCCAAAGCGGAATTGATTGCCAATTTGGAGAACTTATTTAATGCTTAAATTATTATTTTCGCTTTGCCAACAGCAACGGATTAGTCAGGCGGATTATTATTTTGCAAAATTGATTGCTGATAAACAACAAGGTTTAGGTTATAGCGAACAGCAACAAGCATTGGCGATTTTGGTGGCAGGGCTTTGTCAATATAGTTTATCACAGGGCAATACTTGTTTATTTTTAGATAGAGATTTAGCCAATAATTACTTTGGGTTGCGTTATATCAAAACCGATGATGGCATAGATTACGTAGCGGAAATTAATCAGAAAATAGCTAATTTACCTTTGCATCAATGGGCGAATATGTTGCAAGACCATATTGCTTTTACTCTTAGCCCACAAGAGAAAATTGCCCCCTTGGTCTTACAACATAATGCCTTGTATTTTTACCGCACTTGGCAAGATGAATATCGTTTAGCTGATTACATTAAAACTGCGGTGCAAAAACCACAAGATTTTTCGTTGCCACAAGTTAAAGCCTGTTTGGCTCGTTATTTTGAGCAAACAACAGCAACGACTAACTGGCAAAAAGTGGCGGTGGCAGTAGCGTTACGGCAATCATTTTGTTTAATTTCAGGTGGACCAGGAACAGGTAAAACCTATACGGTAGCACGGCTGTTGGCAGTATTGCAAAAATTACATCAAGGCAAATTAAAAATCGGTTTAGCGGCTCCCACAGGCAAAGCCTCCGCTAGATTAAGTGAAAGCATTGAAAAAGAATTAAACAGCGAATCTTTGCAACATTTATTAATGGAAGATGCAATACAGCATAACATGCCAAGTTCGGCTCAGACTTTACATAGCCTATTGGGAGTACGACCTTTTAGCGAAAAAACGGTTTATCACGCCCAAAATCCATTGCCTTATGATGTGTTGATTATTGATGAAGCGTCAATGATTGATTTGAGCCTAATGAATAAAGTACGAGAGGCGTTGGCACCACATTGTAAATTGATTTTATTGGGCGATAAGGATCAGCTTTCTTCCGTTGAAGCAGGTGCTATTTTAGGTGAGTTGGGGCAGTTTATGGGCTTGTATTTTGATCCGCAGCGGCAAAAAAATATCGGTTGTTATGATAAAGAATTTACTGAATATTTGACTGCCGTAACAGGGGAAACATTAATAGCCAGTGAAACGAGCTTATCAAGCATAGCGAATTGTTTATGTTATTTGCCAGATAGTCGCCGTTTTGATGAACATTCAGGCATTGGACAGTTGGCGACAGCGGTAAATTCTGTGCAATATTCTGTGGTTGAACAAAGTTGGACGTTGTTTAAGCAAGATTTTTCGCAAGGAAAATTACATCTGGTGGAATTTCTACCCCAGCAATTTGCGGATGAAAAAGATTTTAATGCACATTGTATCAATCAAATCGTGCAAAGTGCGGTGCAAAATTATCGAGATTATTTAGTTTATTTACAACAGAATAAAGATGACTTGCACAATGAACATTACCAAATGTTATTTGCTAAGTTTAATTCAGTTCGGTTTTTAACTGCATTACGCCAAGGCGAGTTTGGGGTAGAATCACTTAATCAAACGATTGCCAATACACTGCAAAAAGCAGGCTTGGTAAAATTCCAACAGCAACGAGATTGGTATCTCGGCAAGCCGATTATGATTACCCAAAATGATCGTAATGTAAATTTAGCCAATGGAGATATTGGCATTTATGTGGGGCATAATTTGGTCTGTTTTGACAGTGTCGATAAACTGGGTAACTATAAATTGGTTTCTCGTCATCGTCTTCCCATGCAATATGAAACGGCTTATGTGATGACGGTGCATAAATCGCAAGGATCAGAATTTAACCATACATTTTTACTGTTACCAACGAAAAATAATCCCGTACTAAGTAAAGAATTGGTTTATACCGCCATTACTAGAGCGAAAGATGAATTTACTTTATTTGCCACCGAGCAGATTTGGCAGCAAGCAGTACAGAAAAAAAGCAAGCGACAATCGGGATTAAAATTTGTTTTGGATCAATAAATGGCAATAAAACCAATAAAAACTACATAAAACTTGCGTTAGCTCAATAATTCTTTGGTAAAGATATTTTACAATGATGCCGTTTTATCGGAAAAGGATTAAATTATGAGTAGTTTTTTTGTAACAGGTACAGATACCAATGTGGGGAAAACGGTGGCAACTCGAGCCATTATTCAAGCGTTACAAGAATTAGATATTGATGTGGTGGGGTATAAGCCGATTGCTTGCACGCAAGATGATGAAAATGCAATGGTCGGGATCGTGGAGCAAGAGGGGGATTATGGTACGGAAGATAACGCGGACGTATTAACCTTGATGAATACCACTAAGCAAAATGTGGGCTATCGGGATATTAATAGTTATACTTTTGGACATACTATGCCATTGTTTACTGATCAAAGTGAACAAATTCAAATTGAGAAAATTAATCAAGATTTGGATAAGTTAAATCAAAAATATCAAACAGTAGTGGTTGAGGGTTGTTTTGGTTGGTTGTCGCCGATTAATAAGCATTTTAGTTTCGCCGATTGGGTAGTGACTCATCAAATGCCAGTGGTATTGGTGGCGGGAATTAAAGAGGGTTGTATTAATCACACTTTGTTGACGGTGCAATCTATACAAAATTTGGGCGTGCCATTAATTGGTTGGATTGCCAATCGGATTAATCCTTGTTTGGGACATTATGCGGAAATGATTGATACATTAAGTAGTAAAATTGATGCTCCATTACTAGGTGAAATTCCTTATATTTATAAACCAGAAACGCAAAATTTAGCAAAATATATGACCAATATTGAGCGGTTGACTTATTTGAAAACGGAATTAGTAAGATAAGCGTAGATCTGCGTTGAATCAATAAACCGAGAGTTATTATGCTGTCGGTTTTCTTATTTTTAGCATTAAATTGTGAAAATTTTGTGATCATTCTCTCATTTTTGATATTTTCTACTTTGTTAATAAATTGTTATATTGTAGATTGAAAATTGAGAATAACAATTATAGAAGGAATAAATTATGCAACAAAAAACTTTCTTTGGACATCCTTATGCCTTATCGAGTCTTTTTCATATAGAGCTATGGGAACGTTTTTCATTTTATGGAATGAAAGCAATTTTATTTCTCTATTTGTATTACGAATATAGCCAAGGTGGACTTGGTATAGATAAAAATATTGCAGGCGGTATTGTTGGTGCTTATGGTGGTAGTGTTTATCTTTCTTGTTTAGTTGGCGGTTGGGTAGCCGATCGTATCTTAGGTGCGGAACGTACATTGTTCTATTCTGGCATTGTGGTGATGTGTGGACATATTATTCTTGCACTTGTACCAGGCTTAGAAGGCTTGATCTTAGGTATGATTTGTATTGCGTTAGGTAGTGGAGGTGTGAAAACTACCGCTAGTGCAACCTTGGGAACCTTATATGAAACCGATGATACTCGCAATATGCGTGATGCGGGTTTTTCTATTTTTTATATTGCAATTAATATTGGTGCATTATTAGGTCCGTTATTAACGGGTATTTTACAAAAATCTTATGGCTTCCATTATGGTTTTGGTGCTGCCGCTGTTGGAATGGCGTTTGGTTTATGGATGTATTCTCGTGGACGTAAAAATTTACCACCGAGTCCTGTACCTAATCCATTAAACAAAAAAGAACAAAAACAAGCTGGATTTTCTTGGTTAGCTCTAGTTGCTATTATTATGGTCACTATTTTTTCAGGATTTCTTTCCCTACAAAATTTCCCGAGAATATTGTTAATTTGTATTATTTGCTTAACTATTGGCTATTTTGCTCGGTTATTGATGAGCCATAAAGTTGAAAACAAAGGGAATATTGTGGCATTTATCCCGTTATTTATTACAATCAGCATTTTCTGGTCGCTATGGGCGCAATTTGATACGGCAATGATTTTGTATTTTGAACAAACGATTGACCGTAATATTTTCGGTTTTGAGCTACCTGTTGCTTGGTTGGGTTCATTACAAAGTTTGTGGGTAATTTTGATTGCTGGATTATTAGCAACCCTTTGGACCAAAATGAGCGATAAGCAGCCAAAAACACCACTTAAATTTGCCATTTCTATGTTGGCATTAGGTGTAACTTATTTTGCATTTTCCTTAATGGTATCGGATCAAGGTTCAAATTTCTTATTGTTCTTCTTTTTTATTTTACTGATTACTATCAGTGAATTATTATTAAGTCCAGTATCCTTGTCTTTAGCTACGAAAATTGCCCCTAAAAATTTCCAAGCCTCTATGGTGGCGTTGACATTCTTATCCTATTCTCTTGGCTTCACCTTGAGTGGTGTTATCTTTAAAAATGGTTTTGATGAAAACGACCCAACCAGTTTTTATGAAATGATTGGTGGAATAGGTTTAATTACAGGTGTTTTGCTGTTGTTATTGGTACCTGTACTAAACCGTTTATTAAAAGGAAAAGATTAGTTTTTGCTAAATTAATGGCAAAAGAGAGCAAAATTGCTCTCTTTTTTATTTGTTTAGTAGAAAAATTATCAAATTCATTAAAAATCACGTGATTTTTGAATAAGTTAATATTATCATTAAAGGCATTTTTGAAAAACACATTAAATTTAAGAAGGGTAGGTATGCAAAACCTTAAAGAGATTACGGAGCAGGCAAGACAAGCCTTAGATGAATTACAGGATAAAGGTCTAGAGGCGTTAGAAAATTTCCGAGTAGAATATTTTGGTAAAAAAGGACATTTTACCCAGTTAATGCAAGGTTTACGTGATGTAGCAGCGGAAGAACGCCCAGTAGTAGGTGCGAAAATTAATGAAGCTAAACAGATTATTTTAGATGGTTTAAATAGCAAGAAAGAACAGTTAGAACAAGCAGTATTAAATGCGAAATTAGAAAAAGAACGTATTGATGTGAGTTTACCTGGGCGTAAAGTAGAAACAGGTGGGTTACATCCTGTAGCGATTACTATTGAACGTGTAGTGAAATTCTTCTCGGAATTAGGTTTTTCGGTAGAAAGTGGTCCAGAAGTGGAAAGTGATTATTATAACTTTGATGCTTTAAATATTCCAAAACATCACCCTGCTCGTGCCGATCATGATACTTTCTGGTTTAATCCAGAACTATTATTACGCACCCAAACATCAGGCGTACAAATTCGTACCATGGAAAAAATGCAACCACCAATTCGCATTATGGCTCCAGGACGTGTTTATCGTAATGATTACGATCAGACACATACACCGATGTTTCATCAAATCGAATTGCTTTATGTGGATAAAAAAGCTAATTTCACCGAATTAAAAGGCTTGTTAGATGATTTCTTACGTGCGTTCTTTGAAGAAGATTTACAAGTGCGTTTCCGACCGTCTTATTTCCCATTTACTGAACCCTCTATTGAAGTAGATATTATGCGTCAAAATGGGAAATGGTTAGAAGTATTAGGTTGTGGTATGGTGCATCCAAATGTTTTACGTAATGTGGGTATTGATCCAAATGAATACAGCGGTTTTGCGGTTGGTATGGGGGTTGAGCGTTTAACTATGTTGCGTTACAACGTGACAGATTTACGTTCATTTTTTGAAAATGATCTTCGTTTTTTAAGACAGTTTAAATAATACTAGGAAAGTAAATATGAAAAAATTAGCCGTCATAGCTTTGGCTCTATTTTCAGTTTCAGTAATAGCTCAAGCTGCTAATGCAGAAACATTAGTTAAACAACCACAAGCAGCCTTGTTTGTGCTGGACACTTCTGGTAAGCAACCTAAATTACTAGAGGGAACTCAGCTTTCTCGTTCAAAACCTCGTAATTTATGTATTCGTATTTTTGATGTGCCAATTCAAGAGCAAAATATGTTTGCCGAGTATTTTTCAGCACCAGCACCAATGAATATAGTTTCAAAGGGTTCAGAAGTAAGAATTGATGAAGATAAAAAAGGCTTTTTGGTGGTAACTAACATGAATAAAGCGGATATTAAAGATAATCTTATAACAAGATGTTGGGAATTTACTCCGCAAGATCCGATTGGTAAATATAATGTAGAAGTTCAATTCAATGACATTGTTTTCAAAGGATTGTCATTTGAAATATTGAGATAAGAGAGATTGATAGATGAAATTTAGTGAACAATGGGTTCGTGAGTGGGTTAATCCTGCCATTACAACCGAACAATTATGCGATCAAATAACCATGCTTGGGTTAGAAGTGGACGGTGTAGAAGCGGTTGCTGGAGAATTTTCTGGTGTGGTTGTGGGTGAAGTGGTGGAATGTACTCAACATCCAGATGCGGACAAACTACGTGTGACCAAAGTCAATGTTGGCGGTGAGGCTTTATTGGATATCGTATGCGGTGCACCAAATTGTCGTCAAGGATTAAAAGTAGCTTGTGCGACAGTAGGTGCCGTTTTACCAGGTGATTTTAAAATTAAGAAAGCTAAATTACGGGGTCAGCCATCAGAAGGTATGCTGTGTTCATTTCGTGAGCTTGGTATTTCAGATGATCATGGTGGTATTATTGAATTACCTAGTGATGCACCGATTGGCACCGATTTACGTGACTATTTACAATTAAATGATCAAGCTATTGAAATTAGCTTAACTCCGAATCGTGCGGATTGTTTAAGTATCGCAGGGATTGCTCGTGAATTAGGGGTAGTTAATAAACAAGCAGTAAAAGCACCGCACTTTGATACACCATCAGTAACGATTACTGATAAAGTAGAGATTAAAATTTCTGCTCCAGAAGCTTGCCCTCGTTATTTATTACGTGTGGTGAAAAACGTCAATGTTAAGGCCGCAACCCCGATGTGGCTGAAAGAAAAGTTACGCCGTTGTGATATTCGTTCTATCGATCCTATTGTGGATATTACAAACTATATCTTACTTGAGTTTGGACAGCCTATGCACGCTTTTGATGCAGAAAAAGTGACGCAACCTTTTGATGTCCGTATGGCAAAAGATGGAGAGCAATTAGTCCTATTAGATGGCACAACAGCAACATTACAAAGTAATACGTTGGTCATTGCAGATCAAAAAGGACCATTAGCGATGGCTGGTATTTTTGGTGGTCAAGCCAGTGGTGTTGATGCGGAAAATACCAAAGATGTGATTTTAGAGGCGGCTTTCTTTAATCCATTAGCGATTATTGGTCGTGCTAGACAATATGGTTTACATACTGACAGTTCACACCGTTTTGAACGTGGTGTGGATTTTGAATTACAACGTAAAGCCATGGAAAGAGCAACAGCCTTGTTATTAGAAATCTGTGGTGGTCAAGCTGGCGAAATTTGTGAAGTCGCTAGTGAGCAATATTTGCCTAAAGTGAAACAAGTACAATTACATCGTGAAAAATTAGATAGCTTATTAGGTCATTATATTGATAACGAAACTGTAACAGATATTTTCCAACGTCTAGGCTTTGCTGTGAGTTTTGCCAATGATATTTGGACGGTAACATCGACAAGTTGGCGTTTTGATATTGAAATTGAAGAAGATTTAGTGGAAGAAGTGGCACGTATTTACGGCTATAACGAAATCCCTAATAATTCACCGTTAGCACATTTAAAAATGCGTGAACACCGAGAAGCGGATGTTGATGTATCCAGTTTAAAAACCGCATTGGTTGGCAATGATTTCTATGAAGCCATTACTTATAGCTTTGTCGATCCAAAAATTCAGCAGTTGTTACATCCAGATCAACCTGCGTTAATTTTACCTAACCCGATTTCAAGTGAAATGTCGGTAATGCGTGTATCTTTGCTAACAGGATTACTTGGTGCAGTGTTGTATAACCAAAACCGTCAACAAAATCGAATTCGTTTATTTGAGTTAGGATTACGTTTTATTCCAGATGAAAAAGCTGAATTTGGGGTTCGTCAAGAACGAGTGTTTAGTGCGGTAATGACAGGGACTCGTTTAAATGAACATTGGGCTGGTAAAACCGAACAAGCAGATTTCTTTGATTTAAAAGGTTATCTTGAAAATCTTTTATCCTTGACTGCATTTGCAAATGACGTTAAATTTATAGCGAAAGCCTTTCCTGCATTCCACCCAGGGCAATCTGCTTCAATCGTATTGAATGAGGAAGAAATTGGCTTTATTGGGCAAATTCATCCGAATATTGCACAAAAAATTGGTTTGAATGGTAAAGTTTTTGCTTGTGAGATTTTAGTGGATAAAATTGCACAACGTAAGGTAGCTGTGGCAAAAGAGATTTCCAGATTCCCAGCTAACCGCCGTGATTTAGCTTTAGTCGTGGGAAATGATGTTTCTGCTAGTGATGTATTGGATGTATGTCGTGCTGTAGCTGGTGAAAAATTAACGGGCATAAATTTATTTGATGTTTATCAAGGTCAAGGTGTGCCAGAAGGGTATAAAAGCCTAGCAATTAGCTTAATCATTCAAGACACTGAAAAAACTTTGGAAGAAGAAGATATTAATGCGGTAATTTCTGTTGTATTATCCGAATTAAAACAACGTTTTAATGCTTATTTGAGAGACTAATTATGACATTAACTAAAATTGAAATTGCAGAAAATCTCATTGAAAAATGTGGATTAGCCAAACCAGAAGCGAAAGAGCTTGTGGAAGGTTTTTTTGAACAAATTCGTGTTTTCTTAGAAAAAGGCGAGGATGTAAAATTATCTGGTTTTGGTAATTTTGAACTGCGTGATAAATCCACTCGACCAGGTCGTAATCCGAAAACTGGAGAAAGTGTTCCTGTTTCCGCTCGTCGAGTTGTGGTGTTCCGTCCCGGTCAGAAATTACGAGCTCGAGTAGAAAAAGCAAAACCAAAAGGTTAATCGAAATTATTGAAAAGCTATTCATTCGGTTGATGAATAGCTTTTATGCGATATTATAAAGGAAGATCGATGACTTTTTATCAGCGATTGGGTTATTTGTTGTTATTGATACCATTATTTTTGACGGGCTGTTCTTCATCATCTGATAAAGGCGATTATGATGGTATTAATTATCAAGGTCAATTAAATGATCCTATAATGGTGATCACCTTATTAAGTGAGCAACAACGTGAATGGGCTGGTGTTCCTTATTTATTAGGGGGTAATACTCGTTCAGGGGTGGATTGTTCTGGTTTTACCCGTACTACATTTAAGGATCGTTTTAATATCCAGCTCCCAAGAACCACAACTGAACAATCTCGTTATGGTAAACAAGTCCCTCGTTCGCAAATTCAAACGGGAGATTTAGTATTCTTTAAAACAGGACGAGGACCGAATGGTTATCACGTAGGGATTTATGTCAAAGATGATAAATTTTTACATGCCTCAACTAAAGGTGGGGTGATTTATTCTTCATTAAATAGCCCTTATTGGAACAAAGTCTTTTGGCAAATTCGCCGAATTTAATCCCAGAAGACGGTAAGTTACGCAAATTTACCATATTAATTATATAATCTTTATATTTGCCTTATTTGGATATTCTTATGCAAGCTAAATACAGAAAAAATTATCGTACACCAGACTTTACTATTACGCACATTTCTCTTGATTTTCAACTCGATCCAACGCATACCGTAGTAAAAGCAATTACTCAAGTCAAACGCTTAAATCCAGAAGCCACTAGTTTACGTTTAGATGGGAATAGTTTTCAATTTGCATCTATCAAATTAAATGGGGTAGATTTTACTACGTATCAACAAGATAAAGATAGCCTGACATTAAATTTAGCAGAAGAACAAAGTGCGGATCAATTTGAATTAGAAATTGTTACTTATCTTGTGCCAGCGGAGAATACTTCATTACAAGGGTTATATCAATCGGGTGATGGCATTTGTACGCAATGTGAAGCTGAAGGATTTCGTCAAATTACTTATATGCTTGATCGTCCAGATGTATTGGCTCGTTACGATGTCACAATTACTGCGGATAAAAGCAAATATCCATATTTATTATCCAATGGTAACCGTTTAGCTCAAGGGGATTTAGATGACGGTCGCCACTGGGTGCAATGGCAAGATCCATTCCCTAAACCGTGTTACTTATTCGCCTTAGTGGCAGGGGATTTTGATTTATTACAAGATAACTTTGTGACCAAAAGCGGTCGTAATGTGCTGTTAGAATTATATGTGGATCGAGGCAATTTAAATCGAGCGGATTGGGCGATGCAAAGCCTGAAAAAAGCCATGAAATGGGACGAAGATCGTTTTGGCTTAGAATATGATTTAGATATTTATATGATTGTTGCCGTGGACTTCTTTAATATGGGAGCAATGGAAAATAAAGGCTTGAATATATTTAACTCGAAATTTGTGTTAGCCAATCCACAAACTGCCACAGATACCGATTATTTAGATGTAGAACGTGTAATCGCTCACGAATATTTCCACAACTGGACTGGTAATCGTGTGACCTGTCGAGATTGGTTCCAGTTGAGCTTAAAAGAAGGTTTAACGGTTTTCCGTGATCAAGAATTTTCGTCTGATACGGGTTCACGAGCAGTGAATCGAATTAATAATGTACAATTTTTACGCACACATCAATTTGCGGAAGATGCAAGCCCAATGTCGCATCCAATTCGCCCTGAAAAAGTCTTAGAAATGAATAATTTCTATACCGTAACGGTGTATGAAAAAGGGGCAGAAGTGATCCGAATGATGCACACCTTGCTAGGTGAAAAACGTTTCCAAAAAGGTATGCAGCTTTATATTGCAGAAAATGATGGTAAAGCGGTTACTTGCGAAGATTTTGTTTCTGCCATGGAACGTGCTTCAGGCGTGGATCTAACACAATTCCGCCGTTGGTATAGTCAATCAGGTACGCCTGAATTAACCATCACCGATAGCTATGATGAGAAAAAACATAGCTATAAATTAATCGTGTCACAAATGACACCACCAACTGCCGATCAAATGAGTAAAGTGAATCTGCATATTCCATTAAAGATTGCTCTGTATAATCAAAAAGGCATACCATTTACTTTATTGAAAAATGGTGAATTAGTGGATGAAGTATTAAATATTACTGAAAACGATCAAGTGTTTGAATTTCATGATATTACCAGTCGCCCTGTGCCAGCGTTATTATGTGATTTTTCTGCACCAGTGAAATTAGATTATGACTATACAGCTGAACAATTAATGACGTTATTGAAATTTGCTCAAAACGAATTTGTGCGTTGGGATTCAGTGCAAATGTTATTTAGCTTTGAATTACGTCGTTTATTAGAACAGTATAAAAATGCTCAACCACTAGAATTTTCTCCACAAATTTTAACCGCACTTTCTCAGGTATTGGCAAATTATCAAAGTAATATTGAATTAACCACGTTAATACTCACCTTACCAAAAGAAACCGAGTTTGCTGAACAATTTAAGGTAATTGATCCTGAGGGGATCGCTATTGTGCGTGATTTTATGCAGCGTACCTTGGCAGAAAGCCTCAAAACACAGTGGCTTGACACCTATAATCAAATTTCTTTGGACGGTTATCAAGTGAATACCCAAGATATTGCAAAACGTGGTTTACGCAATCTGTGTCTGCACTATCTAGCCTTTACAGAATTGGGTAATACAATGGTGAATAAGCATTATTTGTATGCGAACAATATGACGGATTGCCTTGCAGCGTTAAATTCTGCTTGTAAAGCTCAATTAATTTGTCGAGATAATTTAATGACTGATTTTGAACAAAAATGGCACCAAGATGGGTTAGTGATGGATAAATGGTTTGCTTTGCAAGCCACCAGACCTGATGAAAATGTACTATTAAATGTACAGCAATTAATGGCTCATCCAAGTTTTAACTTTAATAATCCAAACCGTTTGCGTGCATTAGTTGGTAGCTTTATTAACCAAAATCCAAGAGCATTTCATGCGGTAGATGGCTCGGGTTATCGTTTCTTAACGGAAATCTTGATTAGTTTGAATAAAAGTAATCCGCAAGTCGGAGCACGTTTAATTGAACCGTTAATTCGTTTTAGACGTTATGATAGTCAACGTCAACAATTAATGAAACGAGCATTACAACGTTTATTTGAAGTGGAAAATCTTTCTCGAGATTTATATGAGAAAATTGAAAAAGCGTTGAATAGCTAAAATGATTTTATAGGGGTAGAATGCGATCTACCCCTATTATTTATAAAATGAGAAATTGTATTATGTTTTACCCACTTATCCGCAAAATCCTATTTTGTTTACAACCTGAAACAGCACATGATTTCACTATCTCAACCTTGCATTTAGCTGGAAACCCCATATTGAATGGCATCGTTAAAAATCTGCTAGCTTGTCCACAAGGTACAGAAAAAAATGTCATGGGCATCAAATTTAAAAATCCGATTGGGTTAGCTGCTGGAGTCGATAAAGATGGTGAAGCCATTGACGGCTTTGCAGCTTTGGGTTTTGGTTTTATTGAAGTTGGAACTGTCACACCGTTGGCACAAGATGGTAATGCAAAACCACGTCAATTTCGTTTAGTTGAAGCGGAAGGAATTATTAATCGTAACGGTTTTAATAATAAAGGTATTGATCATTTAATCGAAAATGTAAAAAAATCCCAGTTTAATGGGGTATTAGGGATTAATATCGGTAAAAATAAAATCACACCACTTGAAAAAGGCAAAGATGATTATATTTTTTGCTTAAATAAAGCCTATAATTATGCGGATTATATTACGGTTAATATTTCATCACCGAATACGCCTGATTTACGTCAATTACAATATGGTGATGCGTTAGATGATCTATTACAAAGTATTAAAGCTAGACAACTGATTCTATCTGAACAGTATAATAAATATGTGCCTGTCGTGGTGAAAATTGCACCTGATTTAACTGAAAATGAATTAGTGCAAATTGCTGATACCTTACGCCGTCATAAGATGGATGGTGTAATTGCCACTAACACTACCATTGCTCGAGATAATGTTACAGGATTAAAGCATTCACAAGAAATTGGTGGATTAAGTGGTAAACCATTACAACATAAAAGCACAGCAATTATTCGCCGTTTACAGCAAGAATTACAAGGTGAAATACCGATCATTGGGAGCGGAGGCATTGATTCAATCCAGAATGCACAGCAAAAAATAGCAGCGGGAGCGAGTTTATTGCAACTCTATTCTGGATTAATTTATCATGGACCGAAATTGGTCAAGGATTTGGTTCAAGCAATAAAATAATATCATGGGAAAGTGCGGTGAAATTGACCGCACTTTTCTCTTTAAAGAGAGAATAATGAGCGAAAGAATTTACGATTTACATTGTCATAGCACCGCATCTGATGGGGTATTAAGTCCAACAGAGCTAGTACAACGAGCCGTTGAAAAAGGTGTGAATGTGTTAGCGATATGTGATCATGATAGTATTGTAGGGTTAGATGAAGCCAGAGCGGAAAGCCATAAGCAAGGCATTCAGTTGATTAATGGGGTAGAAATTTCGACTATTTGGACTGGGCAAGGTGGCAATCGGGGAGTTCATATTGTGGGGTTAGATTTTGATCAAAATTCATTAGAAATGACCGCACTTTTAGCTCAACAAGCAGAATTACGTTTACAACGTGCCATACAAATTGGTGAAAAACTTGAGTTGCTTGGTATTCCTGATGCCTATCAAGGTGCTAAAGCGTTAGCCAGTGGAGAAGTCACACGAGCGCATTATGCTAGATTCTTGGTGCAGATAGGTAAAGTATCAAACGATACGCAGGCTTTTAAACGTTATCTTTCGGCAGGTAAACCTGCTTATGTAAAAGCCGATTGGGTCGATATTGCTACTGCGATTAAGGTGATTCATCAAGCTGGTGGATTAGCGGTGTTGGCTCATCCATTGCGTTATAATATGACGAATAGTTGGATTAAAAAATTGGTGATGGATTTCGCTCAATGGCAAGGTGATGGGATTGAAGTGGCAGGTTGCGGACAATTACCAAACCAACGTCAATTAGTGGCACGTTGGGCAGTAGAATACAATTTATTGGCATCTGTCGGATCAGATTTTCATTTTCCTTGTGCTTGGATTGAGTTAGGCAAGTCCCTAACCTTACCAGATAATGTTATGCCGATTTGGGCAAAATTTGCTTAAATTTAGCGGTGTTTACCTAAATCTAAACTTTGTAAAAAATTAATAAAAGCCTTCACCTTAGCACTTAAATAGCGGCGGTGTGGATAGATCGCATGTAAATCTATCGTTTGTTGTTTGTAATCGGTTAGCAATTCCACTAATTTTCCTGAGGTTAAGTCTTGTTCAATCAGAAAATAGGGTTGATTAATAATGCCTACTCCAGCCTTTGCCATTTCAACTAAGGTTAAACCGTTATTAGAAACCAGTTTTGAGTGCATTTTAATCCGCTGAATCTTACCGTCACAATGAGTGAATTCCCAGTAAATTTGATTACCAGAGGCTTTATATAATAAACAATCATGATGTTGCAGATCTGTTGGGGTTTTGGGTTTGCCATGTTTTGCAATATAATCTGGTGATGCAACAAAGTGCATTGTGGTGGTGGCAAGTTTTTTCGCAACTAAAGAACTGTCTTGTAAGTTACCGATGCGTAAAGCAACATCATAGCCCTCGGACATTAAATCAACACGGCGATCGCTAAAATCTATTTCAATATGCAAGTTGGGATTAGCTTTAGCAAATTCGGCTAAATTAGGGCTGATAAAACGTAAACCAAAATCCATTGGCACGGAAACTAACAAATTTCCTTGTAGTGAAGAAGATAAATCACTAATACTGGCATCAGCTTCATTTAATTCAGCCAATATAGGCTGACAATGTTGGTAATAGACTAACCCAGCTTCAGTGGGAGAGATTTTTCGAGTAGTGCGGTGTAATAATCTCGTTTGTAAGTGTTCTTCAAGTTGAGCCACTAATTTACTTGCCATGGCAACGGAAATATTTTCCAGTTGTGCAGTTTGAGTAAAACTTTGGGTTTCAATCACCTTACAAAAGACGGAAATTGCATTTAGTTTATCCATTTAACATCCTTTTGAAAAAAAATTGTTGACCTAATAACCATTCCTTAGGCAATATAAAAAAAGATTTTACACAAAATATAAAAAATTAGGTATTTAAATATGAGTAAATCGTTAGTTATTGTGGAATCGCCAGCCAAAGCGAAAACTATTAATAAATATTTGGGTAGTAACTATGTGGTAAAATCCAGTGTTGGACATATCCGTGATTTGCCCATGGCAGGGACGAGTACAGGCGAAAAAGCAAAACCGATTTCGACAAAAGGATTAAGTGCTGAAGAAAAAGCGAGTGTTAAGGCTGAAAAAGAACAAACCGCTTTAGTTAAACGTATGGGGATTGACCCTTATCATGGTTGGAAAGCGAATTATCAGATTTTACCAGGTAAGGAAAAAGTGGTAGCAGAATTAAAATCTCTCGCCAAAAAAGCGGATCACATTTATCTCGCTACCGACTTAGATAGAGAGGGAGAGGCGATTGCGTGGCATTTACGTGAAGTTATTGGGGGGAATGATGAACGTTTTAGTCGAGTGGTATTTAATGAGATTACCAAGAATGCGATTAAACAAGCCTTTGAGAAGCCAGAACATTTAAATTTAGACCGAGTAAATGCTCAACAAACACGTCGCTTTTTAGATCGTGTGGTGGGTTTTATGGTATCACCATTGCTTTGGAAAAAAGTAGCACGTGGTTTGTCTGCGGGTCGTGTCCAATCAGTCGCGGTGAAATTATTAGTAGAACGTGAACGAGAGATTAAGGCATTTTTGCCTGAGGAATTTTGGCAAGTTGCCGTGGATACACAAACGGCAAAAAAACAAAAAATTCGTTTAGATGTCACCGCACTTAAAGGTAAAAAATTTGAACCGAAAAATGAGCAGCAAGCACAAAGTGCGGTGGATTTTTTACAAAAATCTGAATTTATTGTATCTGATTTAGAAACCAAACCGACTACATCAAAAGCACGACCGCCATTTATTACTTCCACGTTACAACAATCAGCCAGTACCAGACTGAATTTTAGCGTCAAAAAAACCATGATGTTGGCACAACGCTTGTATGAAGCAGGTTACATTACTTATATGCGTACTGATAGCACGAATTTAAGCCAAGATGCGTTAAATATGGTGCGTCATTATATTGAAAATCAGTTTGGCGAAAATTATTTACCAAGCAAGCCGAATTTCTATTCAAGTAAAGATAATGCTCAAGAAGCACACGAAGCAATTCGCCCCTCTGATGTAAATGTATTAGCCACTCATTTATCAGGTATGGAAAAAGATGCTGAACGTTTATATGATTTAATTTGGCGACAATTTGTGGCTTGTCAAATGCCACAAGCTCAATATGACAGCACTACATTAACCGTAACGGCGGGGGATTATGAATTAAAGGCAAAAGGGCGAATTTTACGTTTTGATGGTTGGACAAAGGTTTTACCACAATTAGCTAAATCACCAGAGGATCAAGAATTACCAGCGGTGAATGTGCAAGATAAGCTTAAATTAAACGAGGTGTTACCAAGTCAGCATTTTACTAAACCACCAGCTCGTTTTACGGAAGCGTCTTTAGTAAAAGAGTTAGAAAAACGAGGTATTGGTCGTCCTTCCACTTATGCCACGATTATTTCTACTATTCAAGAGCGTGGCTATGTTCGTACCGAAAACCGCCGTTTTTATGCCGAAAAAATGGGGGAGATTGTTACCGATCGTTTAAATCAATCTTTCAGTGAATTGATGAATTATGATTTCACAGCAAATATGGAAGATGTATTAGACCAAATTGCGAGTGGTAGCAAAAACTGGAAAACAGAGTTAAATCAATTCTTTAAAGATTTCTCTGAACAATTAAGCACGGCGGAATTAAATGAGCTTGAAGGAGGAATGAAACCGAATAGCTTAGTGGAAACGGATATTGTTTGTCCAACCTGTGGGCGTAAAATGGCAATTCGTACTGCAAGTACGGGGGTATTTTTAGGTTGCACTGGTTATGCTTTATCACCAAAAGAACGTTGTAAAACCACCGTGAATTTAATTCCAGAAGCTGAATTATTAAACGTGTTAGATAGCGAAAGTGAAGCTAAAGCCTTGATTGCTCGTAAACGTTGTCCGAAATGTGATTCCGCAATGGATAGTTATTTAATTGATCCGCAGCGTAAATTACATATTTGTGGTAACAACCCAAATTGTGATGGTTATATTATTGAGCAGGGTAGTTT